>JBDRIB010000280.1:0-51788 GCA_043816375.1 Planctomycetota bacterium
TTTGCCCGGGAGCGCGACAGGCAGTCGGTGCGACTGCCTCTCAAGTTAACAGAACGCGCCGACCAGTTCGACATAACCGCCAAAGTGGAAGGCGGCGGACCGAGCGGCCAGGCCGGCGCGCTGCAACTGGTCATAGCGCGAGCGCTTTTAAAAGCGGATGACGGCCTCGAAAGCACACTCCGCGACCATGGCCTGCTGACTCGCGACAGCCGCAAGAAAGAACGCAAAAAATACGGGCAGCCGGGCGCACGACGCCGCTTCCAGTACTCCAAGCGATAACTTCTCCGCCCTGGGCGTGCCACGCGAGGTGCAACGCCGGCAAGACAAAACAACCGCCGGTTTCCCATACGGGAGACCGGCGGTTTTTTTCCGGCAATCCTGTTGTTAAGGTTCGCGTTCTCAGGCGCGAGTCATATACTCCGTCGGAGGCTTTATCGTCAGCACGGGACAGGTGGCGTGGCGCACCACTCTCTCCGCAACGCTGCCGATGAGTATATGCTCGAAGCCGGTGCGCCCGTGGGTCGCCATTATGATAATGTCGATACCCATCTTCTCCGCCGTGCGCAATATCTCGTTGAATGAGCGGCCCTGTTTCACAAGGCACTCGACTTCGAGACCTTTCTCTTTCGGCACGAGGCCTTCGAGTTCTTCCTGAGCCTGTTTCAGGCGCTCCGCGTCGGGCTGTTCGGGCCTGGGCGAGTCGGCCACCCTGGGCAAATCCTCGTACTCTATAACGTGCAGAAGATACAGTTTGCCCTTTTGCGCGGCGGCGAAACTGGTAACGTAATCGAGCACCGAGCGCGAACACTCCGAAAAATCCGTCGGAAACAGGATTTTTTCCGCCTTAAACATACCCGTTCTCCTTCAAGCGAAAGGCATATCTGGAAAACAAAATAACTACCTTGCGCAAAGTAAACAACAGAAAGGCGCGGATGTCAAGAAAAAGTGTGGCCCTCGACGATGTTGACATAATTCCGTGCCGGATTATAATCCGCGCAACAGGCCTGGATAGCTCAATCGGCAGAGCGCGGCTTTCGTAAAGCCGAGGTTGCGGGTTCGAATCCCGCTCCGGGCTCCAGACCAGAAAAGACGCCCCGGGGGCGTCTTTTTTTTTCCTGCTCATTTGCCGAACCGGGCGGCTCTCAGCCCGGCGAAGCACCTTCGGTCAGGAGTGCGGAAGACGGTTCCTTAATATCGGGCAGCGAAAACACGAAGGCTACCCCGCCCTCTTCCGCCTGCTCTAATACAACGCTGCCGGCGTGTTTTTCCATAATCGCCTTTGCAACGGGCAGCCCCAGCCCCAGCCCGCCGACCCGCCGCGTCATATAGTGGTCGACCTGCTTGAACTTGCGGAAGATGCTGTGGTGGTGCTTCGACTCCACCGGCGCGCCGTCATTCTGCACTACGAACTTCGCTATCTTCTCTTCACGGAACGTTTTGACGGTAATTTTCAGTCTCGGTAGTTTTTCATTGAACTTGATCGCGTTGTCAAGAATATTCGACAGGGCCTTACCCATCAGGCCCTCGTCAACAAACACGGACAGAGTCTCTTTGCACGGATGGAATTCCTTCTCTATCACGGGGCCCTTGTACTCCCCCGAGAACTTGTCCAGGAACCCGTCCAGGAACCGGGCCAGAAATGAGTTCAAATCCACTTTCTGTTTTGCAAGCGGTGCCCGCCCCATCTGGAGTTCGGCGGCAAGGAGCAGGTTTTCAATGGTGCATCCCATTTCCCCGGCGCTTTCAGAGACCAGATTCAGCAATTCCAGCAAATCAGGGGAAAGTCCGCTGCTGTACAGGTCGCTTATCAGTTCCAGGCTGCTCCGGATATTGGTAAGCGGGGTGCGAAGTTCGTGGGACAGGATGGCAAAGAATTCCTCGTGCGACTTGGCCAGTTCCCGCAGCACGACGATTTCCTTTTGCAGTTGCTGGAACTGCAAGGCCTTCTTGAAGACCACGGGAATCTGCTCGATGTCGCGAATGGGCTTGGTCAGGAACTCGGCCGCGCCCAGTTTTATCGCCTCAACGGCGGTTTCCACCGTCGCGTGGCCGGTTATCATAACGGCAAGTATGTCGGGGGAAAGGCGCTTGGCGCGCTTGAGCAGCTCCAGCCCGCCCATCCCTGGCATCTGGATATCGGAAAGGAGCACGTCAAAATCTTCCTCGGTCATAATGCCCAGCGCCTCCTCGCCGCTGCCGGTGGTGCGCACGTAGTGCCCCTTGCTCTCCAGCACGTCGCGAAGGAGATCCTGAATGACCTGTTCGTCGTCAACAACCAAAACGTTAAATCTGTCTTCCATTGACCTACCGCTCATCAAAGATCTTTACGCAACAATACTCCGAAACGCAATCATCCGCACAGACAACTGAGGTCAGTCTTGTCGGGAGGCGAACCATATTTGCCAGTTTGCTCTGACCGAAGCGCGGTCGCTGTTCGGTCCCACCGGCGAATAGAAAAAGGATTTGCCGGTTATCTTCTCAAGACATTCTTCCGCAGCAACGCTTAAGATAAATGATTCATTTTCGAGGAGATTGACGAGATATGGTATCGACCGACGTGATTTCATACGCGCCAGACGCGCGAGCGCTTCCAGTTTTATCCCCTCTAATTCCGTAATATCTGATATCGTCGCCATAAACACAAATTCTTTAGTCTTACCGGAATATCTCTCCCACCATTTTCGCCACATAACAGCGGACTGCGCTTCGTCGCGCGGACCGGAGAGCGATTCAGGCTCGAAGGACCTTCCGGTTATGCTTTTAAGGGCGACAGCGGCATAATGCCGCAGGCCCGAGGACTCTTCCTCCAGGGCGGCAATCAGGTACGGTATCGCTCGCCAGTCGTCGAGCTCCTTCAGGCCGAGAGCGGCATCTGCGCGATGCCGCACGCTCTCGCCGCGATTCTGAAGGATTGAGACCAGCCTGTTGAATGTGTCCGTCTCCTTCACACGCTCCCACCATTCACGCCACAGGCGAACAACCCCTGCGCGGTCGGCTTCGGATGCGAGAGAGTCAAACTCAAAATAGTAATACGTTATCTTTCTTAACGCGCGTTCGGCGGTGCGTCTGACCATTTCGGAATCGTCTTCCATTGCATCAATCAGATACGGCACCGCCGCCTCACCCGAATCCGCCAGGTTCTTCACTGCCTGCAGCCTGTCGCGCGCAGAATCACTGCGAAGCGCGGCGGACCATGCCTCGAGGTCCGTCAACTGAGCGGTTTGCGCAATCCGGTTCCGCCAGAACGCGACCACTTCCTCCTTTTGCCCGGCAATCTCATCACGCTCAACCGGCGCGTGGCCTGCCGTAAGCCTTTCGAGCAGGCTGTTGAGAAGCAGGAATCCTTTTCCCTCGCTCTTCTCCAGCGCGTCAGCCAGCAACCGCGCATCGCCCCTTTCGCAGAGCCGCTCAAGCGCCGACGATATTTCCCTCAATGCCTTTCCGTCCGCCCTCTGCACGGCGGCAACCAGGGCGGATAACGCCTCTTTCGCATCCAGTTTTCGCAATGCCTTTGCCGCAGCGGCAACGGTGCGACTGTCATCGTTCTGCAAGTACTTCACGAGAAGCGGCGATGCCCGCCCCGCGTCCAGCCTTTCCAGCGCGGCGATGGCGGCGTATGGCTCGGCCGTTCCCGCCTCGAGATCGTCCATCAGCCAGTCAACGGGCGTCTTTTCCCTGTATTTCTCGTACCACTCGCGCCACGTCGCCAGCAACTCCTGCAACTCTTCGTCGGCCAGTGGCTCTTCCGGGGCGGGACCGAACGAAATCACTTCGTCCAGGCGCGCGGTAAGCGACGCGGCGCGCGCATCCGAGACGCCGCCGGAAATCGAATGGCCGGTTACGTACTCAAGCGTCCGGAAAATCAGTGCGCGACTCCCGCATCCCGGCCTTGCCGCCTCCTCCAGCAACAGCGGCACCGCCCGCCAGTCGGCCAGGCGCGGCAGCGCGCGGCGCGCAATCTGCCTGACGCGCTCGTCGGGATGGCTGCACCGCGAGGCGAGAACCCGATTGCCGGTGCGGCCGACGCGATGTTCAAGGCTTTGAAGCGCCAGGACTGCGGCGATGATGACGTTCGGCGAAGGGTCGGAAAGCGCTTTCACAAGGTGGGGCATAACGCGGATGCTGTTGAAGGCTTCCAGGCCGCGGACCGCCTTCAGACGCACTTCACAGTCGGAATGGCGCAAATTTTCGACAAGCGAGGCGAACAGCGCGGCCTCTTCAGTGGTAAGCGAGCGGGAATCCCGGTCGCGGCGCGCTTCTTTGAACTGAGACGTAGCCCAGAATCCCGCGCCCAGAATTAACGCAATAACTGCGGCATATTTTTTCACGGTCCCCTCTCGCAAAACCCGCGACGCAAACGTGAGATTGCGATTTTATACTTTATATTTTACAACTTATCCGCCATCTTGCAAGCCTTATTCTCCCCTCCCCCGCCAAAAAACTACCCCAGGGGTAGTTTTTTGTTGATATATAATCATTCAATATAAATAGTTATGTTTATAAAAAACTACCCCTGGGGTGGTTTTTCAAGGAGGGGATTTTTTGGCAAGGTTGCGTCCTGCGCCTGCGGCTTGTGGCGCGAGGCGTTTATCCAGTTGGAAGAGGGCTGATATTGCAAATCGGCTTTCTCATTTTTTTCTTGACGAATCGGCTGCCGTGCATAGGATTACAGAGGCTACCTTACAAAAACAAAACACATTGGAGACCGGCGATGCACTACACCAAAAAGCAGTACGCAGTAATGAAGTTTATTGCCGAATACATCGCAGCGCACGGCATACCGCCCACTCTTGAAGAAGTCGGCAGGAACTTCAATGTCTGCAAGGTCACGATATTTGAACACCTGAAAATGCTGGAGAAGAAGGGCGCGATAAGGAGACGGAAGGGGCTGTCGCGTTCGGTCGAGTTACTCGATGAGCAATTCGCCACTCCATCGCCGACGCGCGTGCCGCTTGTCGGAAGGATTGCCGCAGGCCGTCCCATCGAGGCGATTGAGAACCCGCAGACGGTGGACCTGTCCGCGCTGATTCCGCGCGACAAGGAGTGCTACCTCCTGCGCGTGAAGGGCGATTCGATGATAGATGAACACATCGCCGACGGCGATTATGTGATAGTCGAAAAGCGGGAAACCGCGCGCGACGGACAGATAGTCGTGGCCATCATCAACGATAACGAGGCGACATTGAAGCGGCTCTACCGCGAGGGGCGCGGCTTCCGCCTCGAACCCGCCAATCCCTCGGTCCCCCCGATTCACACCAACCGCGTGGACGTCCGAGGCGTCGTTATCGGCGTCCTGAGGAAATACTGATAGTTCGGAGCAGAGAATGGAAAAAGAGAATGCAGCGGCTTTTCGCGCCTGTTTTTAGAATTCGAAAACGATATTGAGGTACACGCGGTTGACGGCGTCGTCGGCGCCGTCGCCCCGCAAGGCGCGGATGTTGTCGTGCACGGCGTCGCCCATCATTACGCGCGCATAGGCTATCTGCAGCAACAGGCGCTCCGAATAACGGTAGTTAATGAACAAATCAAACTCCCACGCCAGGTCGTCGCTAACATGGGCCGTCCTGCCCATAAGCGGCGCGACCGAACCGGGGGCGGCAAAATCGTCGCTCCTGTCAAGATGGAAGTAGTGCAGCGCGCCGCCTATCTCGAGTTTGCTGAACGGATAGAACATCGCCGAAAGTCCAAGCGCGTGAATGTTTTCGCCCTGGAACAAATCGGCCAGGCCCATACGATAGTGGTTGTTCTGGAACAGCGGGTTGAACGTGCCCTGGTCCTCGTCGAACGGGTTGTTGTCGCCTGAAGCAAAGGCGTAGTAGAGTTCCACCGCCGGTTTGAAGCGCCATTTGCGGCACTGGTAGCGCAGGTTGGCCTCCATCCCGAAAGCCTTTATTTCCCCGCCGCTCATTCCGGAACCGGCGCCGGGGACGGGTCTGCCGGTAACCGCGTTGAAAGGCCCCGCCGTGCCGGCGTCGCCGAACTGGAACGCGAACTCAAAATTGTATTTCAGCAAACGCTCTTCGTCGTCGAGAACGCGCCCGTGCGCTCTGATGCCGGCGGTCCAGCGGTCTTCATTGACAAAGTCGTTCACGTAAACCTGTCCCGCCGCGTCGGGGCTCAGAGTTGTCATAAGAGTCGTCGCGTCGTTGAGGTTGTTGGTCTGGTCACGGACGAAAAGCAGATAGGCCTCGAGCGCATCTATCATCTTCAGTTTGTCGTGAATGCCCTTCCAGGTGAAATACAGGCCGAAGAAGTCGCGCTTGTCGTCGTCGTACCGGTTATCACCGGCGCCATCGGCGAAATTGTCGCTGAGCCGCGCCCACCACGCGTCTATTTCGAGTTTCAGGGACGTTATTTCATACATCACGCGCACGGCGTCAAAAGAGAGGCCCGAGTAAAAGTCTTCGTTGCCTATGAGGAACTGCGTGCCCTTCACGATTTCCTGCCGTCCGACGCGCACCTCTGCATCCGTGCCGAAGAACTTCCTGAAGGTGATATAGGCCTGATAGATTTCGATGTCGTCCTCATTGTCGTTGCGCGCGTTGGGTCCGAACTCGGTCGATGTGTCGCCGAAGTAGGAGTTGTTCTGGACCTCGAAGAGCGCGTCCACCCAGTCCTGGAACTCGAGCGCGACGCCGAATCTGATTCGCGAATCGACGAAATCGGTCTTGTCGCCGTGCGAGGTATCGAAGTCGGTGAAGTTGTCGACGAACTCGATGCGTTCGCGAATCCCACCGAAGAACCTCACGTTGGTGATGAAACCACCCTCTGCGCCTTTGATATCGAGGAGGCCGGTCTTTGCGCGCCGCTCTTCGAACCAGTGCCGCAGTTTTTCCTCCAGCGCGGGAGAGATACCGGCGTCCGACTCGCCGGAGACGCGGTCCAGGCTGTCGCGAAGTTCCTGATTCTCCCGGCGCAGTTCACCGAGTTGCCTGTTCGTTTCCTGCTTCCATTCTTCGAACTCGCGCCGGAGTTGCTCGACGTCGCCGTTCTGCGCGGCCGCATTAGAGCAGACAAGAAGAAATGCGAGGATTGCAAGGAAGGTCGCGAAGACATGAGTGTTGTTCAACATTTTCATCTTGAATGGCCTCCTTTGGGTGTATCATCCGGGTTTACTTATCCATCAACGACGAAAGTCACAGGCCCGTCATTATGTATCGTTACATGCATATGTCCGCCGAAGACGCCTTCCCGCACCGCCAGTCCCTGCCCTCGGAGCGTGTCGGCGAATTCCGCGCAGAGTTTTTTCGCCTCATCCGGCGGCGCGGCCGTCTCGAAGCCGGGACGCCTGCCGCGGGATACATCGGCGCAAAGAGTGAACTGGGAGACGAGTAGTATTTCGGCGGATGTGTCGAGGGCGGAAAGGTTCATCTTTCCGTTTTCGTCTTCAAAGATACGCAGCGTGGCCGTCTTTTTTGCGAGGGATTCGGCAGCCTGCGGCGTGTCGCCGCGAGCGATGCCAAGCAGGACGACAAGGCCGCGGACGATTGACGCGACCTCTTTTCCTTCAACGCGGACGTTGCCGCCCGTTACTCTTTGTAAGACTGCTCGCATTTACGCTACATTCATAAACACAGTTGATTGATTCTACCGGTGACGGTTTTGCCGTGGTGGTTCCCCCTCCCGCGGGTGTTTCCCTCCATCAATATTAATATCGTCAAATCGGGCGACATCGTTCGCAACAAATTAGCTTCGGGGAAGAATGGATGGAAACAAACAGGCATTTATTGTTCTTTGCGTTGTTAAAGAAACACCTGTTGCGAAAGGATGACAGTCACCATCTACGAGCTGGCGCCCGACTTCGTCGGGGGCTGCGCTCCGCCCGTTCCGGGTCCTCGCCCTGAGGACCCGTCAGGGTCCGAACGGGTAATGGTGACAGTCACCTTTCGTGTTTCATTGGCAATACAATCAACAATAGAATTATTCCGGCAAAAAAACGGCCCCCACGCGTTTGCGTGAGGGCTTCTTTTCCAACTACTGGGCACTCTGTTTACTTGCGTTTTCCTTTTTTCTTCGTCCCTTTGGCCTTTTTGGCCTTTTTGACCTTTTTGGCCTTTTTGACCTTCTTTTTCTTTGCTTTTTTCTTGGCCATCGATGTCGCCCCTTTAACAAAGAGATAAATAAAACCCCGCGCCTCCAGACGCCGGTGCCAATTATTCTCGCGGCAATGTGAAAGAACTTTTCTTTCGCTTCGTTAAATTGTATCGGTAAATGGCAAACTAATCTTTCAGTAAATGATTAATATATGAGGGGATTTTTCTCTTGTGCTTCCTGACTCTTCCACCGGAACAGCGAAAGAAAAATCTCTCGGGAAATGAATGAAGCGGAATCACGCCACGCAAAAGGCGGCCGACGCTACTTCTTCCGGCCGATCATATAACGCGCAAATGCCTTCATCACGTCGGGATTTTTGAACCCGGCGGTCTCGATTATTTCCATCGCGGGCTCTATCAGTTGATTTGCGAATCTCAGCGCGAAGCCTGTTATATCGTATTTCTTGTATATGTTCAGAACGCGGTCTACGTCTTCGGGCGTGGTATCCTCGCGCGGTTTTTGCATTATCGCAACCAGTTCGGCCTGCTCCTCGAAATCGCAGTGCGGCAGCACAGCGGCATACAGGATACTCGGCTTGCCCTCACGAATGTCTGAACCAATCATTCCACCGCGTCCCTTGCCTTCGGTCAAATCCAGCACGTCGTCGCGTATCTGGAACGCGGGGCCCAGCAAAAGACCCAGTCTGGTCAGCCGCCTTTCGGTCTCCGCCGGAGCGCCCGCGATTACGGCGGCGCCCACTATGGCAAAGCCGAGATAGTAACCCGTCTTCAGGCGAATAATTTTCATATACTCGTCGACGGAGAAATCTTCCGCCCCGCGCATATTCATATCAAGCGCCTGTCCCTCGATGGTGCGCTCCAGAGTGCCGGTGAACATATCGAGCAGACGCACACAGAACGGCTTCGCGCGATAGGCGTCCAGGAGAAGCCGGCAGGCACGACCCAGCATATAATCGCCGCAGTTGACCGCATTGGCTATACCGTATTTCGCCCACAGCGTCGGCTGGTCTCTGCGAACCGCGTCGCCGTCCTCCACATCATCGTGCACAAGGAACATATTGTGCAATATCTCGGTCGCGGCGGCCAGGGGCAGGGCCTCCTCCGGGTCCCCGCCCAGTTGCTCACAGGCAGCGAGGCAGAGTACCGGCCTGATTCGCTTTCCGCCTGTGCCCAGGTGGTACATTATCGCGGGGTTGAGATACGGCTGCTGCTCCATCGGGAAGGCCCGGCGCAAAATGTCTTCCACGCGTCCCACCCAGCGTTCCGTCAGTTCAAATACGTAATCTTTTGCCATAACCGTCGGTCCTCATAAATCCATCATCCAGATAGCGTGCCGCATAGCATACCGGGACTTCCAACCCGCTAACAGCATTTTTTCGAACAAATTTCGGTGCCGCCCCATTGTGCACATATTTCCCCCAAATTTCTAAAGTTCTGGCCAACTCCCTGCCGATTATAAGTTTGTTATCGGGGAAACTCCACCTGTTTTAATCAATCTGTCCCGACAATTACAGAGCAGATGCTCTTTTTGCACTTGAAATCTATCTTAATTACGAAAGGGGGTGAGGCGATACGCCGAAAACTGGAAGAAGTTAATTCGAGAAACTATTTCCTAGTATTTTGGGGGTTACGTGATGAGAAACATCTTACGAACAATATCAGTATTAGCGCTTGTGTTTTTGCTGTCCGGCGCTGCCTTCGCTCAGAATAATCTGAAGGCAAAGTGGGACGATTTAGTCAAAGCGCTGGACAACGACCCGGGCATTTCTGGTGACACCAAGAATGCCCTGAAGGCATTCGGCGAGGCCCTTGTCGAAGACAAGGGCGAAGCGATTCCGCCCGGCGAGTTGGGTGCAAAGGTGGACGAATGGTTCAGCAACGAGAAGCGCGTCTCGGCGGCCGACAGACTGTTCGGCACATCCGAGAAACGCGGCCTGCTTGAAAGGCTGAGCATTTATGGCGATTTTCGCTATCGTTTCCAGGCCGATGTGAAGCCGGACACCTGGAACAACCCGGCCGCAGGCGAGGAGCACGACGAGCGCGTACAGCAGAGCGCCCGTCTCAGGCTCGGCTTTGTGTACAACATCGAAGACGACCTGCTGGACTTCGGAGCCCGTCTTACCACCGGTCCGGTAGGCGAGGCGAACTCGGCTGAGGCCGGCTTTGACGGCGACTTCCCCAAGATCGATGTCAACTGGGACAGGATTTACCTGCACTACACGCCGTTTTCGCAGGACCGGCCCTTTGACATGTGGGGCCTGGCCGACATGACCACCGATTTCTACATCGGCAAGTTCGACCACAAATGGCTGTTCCTTGCCGGATGTCAGGTATGGGACGATGATGTACAGCCGCTCGGTTTCGGCGGTTTGTTCAGGTGGAACAACTTCGGCTGCGGCCTGATCGACGAGGTCAGGGCAAGCCTGGGGTTCTACCAGTTGACCGAAGAGCAGTTTAACGAAGACGCCACAATGTTCGTCGCCCAGGTCGGCGTCATTAAGGGATTCGAGTATGCCGGGCACAAGTTCAAAGTAACTCTGGCTTCGGCCATCTACGACATCAACGATCCCGACGACGACATGGACCGCTCCAGCGTGCTCTGGCACGATCCTCGCCTGGGCCTTGATAACGGCGTTACGCCGCCCTCACCGAACCAGACCAACTACATCAGCGAGTTCCAGATTCTTCACAATTTATTCCAGCTGGATTTCGACGGCTTCGAAATCCTCGGCAAACAGCGTCCCATCAAATTCATCTTTGAGCACGTTCACAACGCCGACGGTCACAACGACCCGAACTTCCCGCGGCACAGCAGCCGCGACGTGAACGACGGTTACAACTTCATCATCACGATGGGGGAGCTGGAGAAGAAGTGCGACTGGCGCATAGGCTACGGGTACTTCAACTTCGAACGTGACTCACTGTTCACCATTGTCAGCGGCAACGACTTCGGCAGACAGAGCGACTTTATCGGCAACGTAGTGTGGCTTGACTACAAACTGCTTGACAGAGTCTCGGCCAGAGTGTGGTACGCCTGGTGGCAAGAGCGTATTGACGATCTTAATGCCGCCGAGGACGACCACGTCCAGGGCAGATTCAGACTCGAGTTGCTCGTCGAGTTTTAGTCGAAGTTACGCTGCGTGAAACGGCGCCGTTAGTCACGCAAACAACTTGAGAAAAAGGGAGGACGCCTCCGGGCGCCCTCCCTTGCTTTTGCCGTTCAGCATACGGGCACAGGCCGGTTCGAGACGGAATAAGTAAAGTTCCACATTTTCATTTCCGATATCTTCCGCTGCAGGACAAATCTTTACAATCACGCAATACGTGCATCAATCCGATTCCGTTTTTCTACGCATATCCACAGTCGTAGAGGCTGTGTTTGAAAAGGTCCCGGCCGGACGCCGCAACCAGCAAAGCCGCCGTACTCCCGGGACCGCAGGCTTTGACCTTCAATCTGATACCGCAGATAGAATTGGAACAGCATCAGGAGGCGATAATACTGTAATAATGGTTTGTTGCTCTAACTGAGATAACAATGGCTCTTACATACAATTGTCTTCGCCCGACTCGCAGAACGCTGCTGTTATCGGCAGATAAAGCAAGGACATTTTAGCTATGCACCACATAAAGAACAAAACCACCTCGAAAGTGGCTGCTAAAACAGACAACCTTACAGAAACAAAATCACTGCTGGATGCCATGAGTGACATAGTAGTAATGCTGGACCAGAATGCGATTATTCTGTTTGCCAACCGCTCTTGGAGCGTCGTCACCGGCTGGCCTCTCTCAATGGTCGTCGGCAAACCGCTGTGGGAGTTTGTCCATCCGATGGAAGAAGAGAACCTCCGCAGCAATATAAACAAGGCAATTGCGGAGGGCGAGTCTCTGACCGGCCTGGAATCCCGGCTCAAAACCTCGGAAGGCACCTGGCGGTGGGTCTCGCTGAACGGCGAGGTCCTCTCCGCCACGACCGACGAGCGGCCCTGTTACCTGATAACCGGCGAAGAAAACGGCGAAGTCGAAGACCTGCGTGAACAACTTGCCTCAAGCGAAGCCGCTCTCCGCTCAATACTGAACCGAATGCCGGTCGCAGCATTTGCCTTCAACCCCGAGGGCAAGATTGTGCTGTGGAACCAGGAATGCGGAAACATTTACAACCTGAGCGCCGGTCAAACCGTCGGCAAGATGCTCTGGCAGACGGTCGCAAAGCGCGAGGAAGCAGAGCACATAAACGGGATAGTGCACAGGGTCTTTGAGGGCGAGACGCTTCACGGTGTGGAGTGGCACTGGCAATACTACGTGGATACAAGCAGGAACCTGTCCACCATCGTCTATCCGGTAAAGGGCGACGACGGGCAGGTAATCCTCGGTGTCTCAGTGACGCTGGATGTAACGCACAAGCGCGATTTCGAACGGGACCTCCGCGATGAGACGCAATTCCGAACCTCGGTGTTCGAGGGCATAAAAGCCGGAATAGCCCTGATTGACCTGCACGGCGAACTTCTGTACGCGAACAGGAAACTGCACAATACATTCAACCTGGGCAGGAGCGACGTGCGCCGCTCACTCCTGAGAGGACAGGGCGAGTCCCTCCCCAACCATCCATCGACGAAAGTGCTCGAAGGAGCCGACAGCGCCGCAACAGAGATAACAACCACAGACCGCCACGGCCATCCGCTTAACCTGAAACTTGTCGCCTCACCCCTGTGCGGACCCGACGGAGAAATGAAGGGAATTATCGAGGTACTCGTGCCTCTGACGGAAGAAGAAAAAGAGACAAAGCCGGTCAATTATCACATTGACATCTTTAACAACCTTTCAGACCCCGTCGCGCTGCTTGGCCCCGACCTGAAACTTATCGAGGCAAACACGGCCTTCCTCGAGATGTACGCCATTCGCAAAACCGCCGCCGTCGGTCGTCCGTGCCACGAAATCCTGCGCAGGCGTTCCGCCCCCTGCAACGAAGAATGCCACGGCTGCCCCGCAAAAAAGGCAATTGAAACCGGCAAACCCGATTGCATTCAGTATCGCTTTGAGCCGGGCAACCGTCCCGCGCGCCTGCTGGAAGTCAGCGCCACGCCGACGTTCGACAGCGACCACAAAGTCAGCAACGTGGTGCTGAACATAAGAGATATAACCGAGAGAGAAGACCTGTTCAAACGGGTCGAACGGGCCAAGCAGGAGTGGGAGCGCATTTTCGACGCAATGCACGACCTCGTCTCCATTCACGACAAGGATTTCACCATCATCCGCGCCAACAAGGCCCTCGCCGGAAAACTGGGCTTGCCCGTGCAGAAAGTCATCGGCAGGAAATGCCACGAAATCTTTCACAATGCAGACCGGCCAGTCGCCAATTGCCCGGCAATCAAGGCCATGCAAACAGGCAGAACCTTCAGCGAACAAATCGAAGACGAAGAGTTGGGCAGCCTCTTTGTCTGCGCCAGCCCTCTGATGGATTCTCACGGCGAGATAATCGGGTTCGTGCACGTCGCGCACGATTTGACGGAACAGAAAAAACTTGAAAGCCAACTGCGACACGCGCAACGGATGGAAAGCCTCGGCGAACTGGCGGGCGGAATTGCTCACGACTTCAACAATCTGCTCGGCGGAATCCTCGGATACGCCTCGTTTGCAAAGAGCCGCCTGAGCGAAGACGACCGGCTGCACCAGGAAATCCAGACCATCGAGCAGTGCGCGCTCAGGGCCTCGGAACTGACCGCACAACTGCTCGCATTCAGCCGATCCGACCGGCCGGACAGATACACCACCTCGCTTAAGTCCGTCATCGGGCAGGTCCTGAAAATAACCAAACGCACCCTGGGCAAATCAGTAAGCGTCCACCAGGATATCGCCGACGACCTCTCTGAAGTCTATATAAATGAAGGGCAGATTCAACAGGCGATACTCAACATCTGCATAAACGCCCGCGACGCTATGCCCGACGGCGGGAAAATAACCATATCCGCCCGAAACATTACAATCAAGCCGGACAGAACCGAGGCGGAAAACTGCTGCGAAACATCCCAAAACGCAACCGCATTGAACGCACAAATCCCCCCCGGCAACTACGCCCGCCTCTCGATAAGCGACACGGGAACCGGCGTAGAACCCGAAGTAGCGCTTCACATATTCGAGCCTTTCTTCACCACGAAAGAAAGGGACCAGGGCACCGGACTCGGCCTGGCAATGGTTATGAAAACTGTCGTCAGCCACGAGGGATTCATAACGCTGGAAAGCGAACCCGGAATTGGAAGCACCTTCCACATCTACCTGCCAAAGGCGGCAAAGCCCGCCCGCGACAGTATCGAACAAGTCACGGAAACACCTCCCGGCGGCACTGAAACTATTCTTGTCGTCGACGACGAGGAAATCATCCGCGCCATTATCCGGCAGGCCCTTACTGAAGCCGGGTACGACGTCCACGTCGCCGACTCCGGCGCAGACGCACTAACGATATTTGCATCCGAACACAAAGACATTGACCTGATTATCCTTAACGTCGCAATGCCCGGAATGAACGGAGCGGCCACCTTCAAAAAAATGCGAGAGATAGACCCCTCCGCAACCGTCCTCGTTGCCACCGGCTACGCGCGCGAGGGCCAGGCCCTCGAACTGCTCGAACAGGGTGCAAACGGTTTCCTGCAAAAACCCTTTTCTCCCGCCCAGTTGCTCCGCTACGTGCGCCACGTCCTCGACCACGCGTACACCGAGGCCTGAACTCCTTCCATACAAGCATAAAATCGACACCGCCATCCCCTGCGAAAACCCTTGCCCAAATACCGGCACACGCTATAATGCCCGCCTTCGCGCCGGTTTCAGACTTCGGCTCAGAAAGGTGAAAGGTGACTGTCACCGTTAGATGTAGAGACGTAGCAACATCCCATACTATCGAGGTAACGCAATGGCTCTGTATTCCTTTGACGGCAAAAAACCGAAAATAGGCAAAGACGCATACGTACACCCCACCGCCGATGTCATCGGCAACGTAACCCTGGGCAGCGGAACTTTCGTCGGAGCAGGCGCCGTTATACGCGGCGACTACGGCACAATCATCATCGGCGATAACTGCTCTGTCGAGGAAAACTGCACCATCCACGCGCGGCCCGGCAAGGTCTGCACCATCGGCAACTGGGTCACCATCGGACACGCCGCAGTCGTTCACAACGCGAAAATAGTAAACGACTACGCCGTACTCGGCATGGGTTCAATAACAAGCGACTACACCGAGATAGGCAAATGGGCCGTCGTCGCTGAAGGCGCAGTCGTAAAAAATGGCCAGGTCATTCCGCCCGAAACGATTGTCGTCGGCGTCCCGGCGAAGGAAGTCGGCAAGGTTGACGAAGACTTCAAGAAACAGTGGCGCCACTTCAAACAGGTTTACGTTGACCTGGCCAAAACGTATCCGCAGCGAATGGTCCGGCTGGATTAGCAGAGGGGACTGTCCCCGGAGCGGCATTGACAGCTCTTGCCCATATAAAGGACACTTATGAAGCACGGGCACTCACCTGAACACGCGCACGGCCCCGCCGGCCACACGCACAGGGTCGTCGCGCAAAAGCGTATTGTCCTCTGCATAGCGCTAACCGGCTTGATGATGGTCATTGAAGTCGTCGGCGGCTTCCTCACAAACAGCCTTGCGCTAATAAGCGACGCCGGCCATATGATGACACACTTCATCGCGCTCGGAATAAGTTACCTGGCGATACGCCTCACAATGCGGCCCCCCACCGACCAGCGCTCTTACGGATATTTCAGGGCCGAGATTCTTGCCGCCTTTACCAACGGCATCTTCCTGATCGGCGTTACGATATACCTCGTCTACGAGGCCGTGTTGAGAACCATTAACCCGCAAACGGTCGAGACGGCCGAGATGCTTGGCGTTGCGACCGCCGGGTTGGTTGTGAACCTTGTGACAGCCCTGCTCCTGAGCGGCGCAGGCAGGCGAGACTTGAACGTGCGCGCGGCGTTCCTGCATATGATAGGCGATACGCTGTCCTCAATTGCGATCGTCGCGGGCGGGGTTGTGATGCTTCTCAGCGGGTGGTTTATCATCGACGCCGTACTGAGCGGTCTGATTTGTGTGCTGATACTTTACTGGGCTTACGGTCTGCTCAGGGAGTCGGTGCGCATTCTGCTGGAGTTTGCGCCCAAGGGGCTGAACGTGTCCGACGTTGCCGAATGTCTGAAGTCGCTCGGCGGCGTGAATAACGTGCACGATATCCACGTCTGGCAAATAACGTCGCATATGTACGCTATGACCGCACATATCGAGGTCGGCGACGCAAAAGTCGCAAAAACCGAGGAGATACTGAAAGAGGCAATGCGCGAACTGGACGAACGGTTTCGCATAGAACACGTCGTCCTGCAGTTCGAGACCGGCTGCTGCAAGACCTTCGAGAACTCCCAGAGAGACAATCAATGCTGCCGAACCGAAAAATAGGCCTGTACCTGTTTTTGGGAGAGTTCTGTTGACTGTCGCCAGAACGAAATATGTGGTATAATATGCGCGAGGCGGGACGGACGGTCGCTCCCCGACTTGCCCAGTACGGGCCTGTATAGGTCGGGGGGAGGAAAGTCCGGGCTCCACAGGACACGGTGGTGGGTAACGCCCACCGTCCCGGCTGTAATGGCCGGGACAGGGAAAGTGCCACAGAAAACATACCGCCGGATTGGGGGCTGGACTTTGGATTTTGGACTATGGATGGTGAAGGAAATAACCAGACTGTCCAATGTCCAAAATCCGAAGTCCAGCATCCAGTCCGGTAAGGGTGAAAAGGCGAGGTAAGAGCTCACCGCGTTCCGGGCGACCGGGACGGCACGGCAAACCCCACCGGGAGAAAGTCCAAATAGAAGAGAAGGGGTCTTCCCACTCGAACAGACCCGCGGCGTGGTCCGCGCCGCTACACACTCTCGGGTAGGACGTTCGAGCCCCGACGTAAGTCGGGGCCCAGAGAAATGGCCGTCACCCGCAAGGGCCACAAAACCCGGCTTACAGTCCCGCCTCCCTCCAACCCGGCAACACATCTTTTCCACCCCCTTTCAAGCATTTTAAGAACCGTTCTTAAAACGAAAAATGCACAACCCTATGCGACATATGACAATATGGGATTTGCGCCCCAAATTTTTAAGAACCGTTCTTAAAAAATTCCGCCCTAAATCTCTTATCGCATTATTTGGAAATTGGTTACGTAAATCGGATTTTAAGAACGGTTCTTAAAAGGGGCTGATTCTTGAGATTTGGGTTCAGACGTGGCGACTGGCGCAGGCTATCATAGCGGCGTGGATGTCGATTACGTCTTCCGTGTTGGTTGCGTAACCGCCGGCGAGGACGGCAACGGCCGGAATGTTCCGCTTGCGGCTTTCGCCGAAGATGATTTCGTCGCGTCTTGCCAGACCCTCCCTGGTTAATTGAAGCGTGCCAAGTGTGTCGTGCACATAAGGGTCTGCTCCGGCAACGTAGAACACAAGGTCGGGCCTGTGGTCATCGAGGATTTGCGGGATGTGTTTCTCGATGTGAGGAAGATATTCGCCGTCGTCCGCGAAGTCGGGCAGGCCGATGTCCAGGTCGCTCTTCTGTTTGATGGGATAGAGATTCTGCTGGTGGATTGAGAACGTGAAGACTTCGGGAGTCTGCTGGAAAATCTTCGCGGTGCCGTTGCCCTGGTGCAAATCGCAGTCGATAATGGCGCATCTTTGAATCTTTCCGCTCACGAGCATCGTCCTGACCGCGACGGCGATGTCGTTGATGAAACAGAAGCCCTCGCCGTGGTCGGCGAATGCGTGGTGAAAACCGCCGCCCAGGCTGACCGCAATGCCGCCGGTCTCCACCGCCTTCTCGCACGCCATAATCGAGCCGCCTGTATGACAGAGAACCGCCTCTATCACTTCCTTTGTTATCGGCGCCTCGAATTCAAACCAGCCCGACTCGGGCCTGTCGGTCATCTGCCACATCCGTTTGTAGTAGTCGGCCTGATGAACGAGAAGGACTTCGTCCTCGGTCGCGCTGCGCGCGGGTATGATTTCGTCGGCCCTTATGATTCCGTCGCGTATGATGCGCTCCCTGACACGGCGGAATTTATCAACCGGGAAGACATGCTCGGCCCACTTGAGGTCGTAGGCGTCGGAGTAAACGATGTTAAGCATGCGGCGGTCTCGTACACGCGGTGCAGTTACCGATATTAACGGGCACTCTTCCCGGGCAGAGCCCCACAGAGGCGGGTCATCGGCCGATTTTGAGGCGTTCGGCGTTTATAATGGGCAGGCCCGCCTTGACTATCTTTTCGGCGGCGCCGTAGATGTCGTACTCCACGCGGCAGATACGAGCGATGTTCTGGTCGGTGTCGAATATTGCGCAGGATGCGCGCGGGTCTTCGTCACGCGGCTGGCCGGTGCTGCCGACGTTGATTATGTAGCACTTGCCTTCCTCCATTTTGACGGTGTCGTCAACGGCAAAGGAGATGCTTGCATGTTCGATAAATGTGATGGGAACGTGCGAGTGTCCTATGAAAAGCATATGCTTCTTGAGTTCGCGGAAAGAATAGAGCGCATCGATTATGGTCTGTACATAGCCGAAGGCCTCGGGCATATACAGCGAGCCGTGGACAAGCGTGAAGTTGTCGTAGTCCAGCACGAGCGGTCCCTTGTCCAGGAAGTCCTTGTCGGCCTGGGTAAGATGGTCCTGTGTCCAGAGCGTCGATTCTTTCGCAAAGATATTGAAGTAATCGATGCTCAGTTTTCCGATGGCGGCGTAGTCGTGATTACCCGCGATATAGTCGCAGTCCAGTTTGCGAATTTCCTCGATGCACTCGTGCGGCTGTGCGCCGTATCCTACGATGTCGCCCAGGCAGAGATATTTGTCGATGGCCTGGTCGGCCAGGAATCGGAGGACCGCGGTCAGGGCTTCGTAATTGGAGTGGACGTCGGATATGATTCCGTATCGCATTGAACCCTTTCAGGATTTTTCACATTGTGAAGCGGTTCAGGTTATCTCGCGTTTCTCAAACAATGCCATTGATATCAAAAGAACTATTGCCGCCCCGCATATCGCGTATATGGCCGCCCAGCCGATATAGGCGGCGGTCACCGCCGATTGCCTCTCCGCAACGAGGGTGGCCACCCGGAAATATTCGAGCCTGGGCAGGGCCTCGAAAAAGGGCTTGCCGGGGCCGCCATGCGCGCTGATACCCAGTTGCCTGATTGCCTCGTCGGTCAGGTGTCCCAGGGTAAACAACCCCAGGCATATTGCCACCGAAACCAGCCGCGACAGAAAGAGCGAAAGAGCCACGACGAGCGCCGCAAGCAGCGCCAGTTCGAAATACGTCAGGAGCGCGGCCTTGCCCACTTCAAGCAGCAGCGGCGATCCAACCGCATCGCCGTTGCCTGTACCCGCAATCTCCTCCGTCCCTTCTCTTGCCGCCAGCACGGCGCAAAGCACAATCGTGAGCAGCGCCAGCACCAGTGCGACGGCCATCATTATACCATAATATTTTCCGATAACAAGGCATCTCCGCGATACCGGCTTGGCCAGAGTGGGCAGCGCCGTGCGAGTGCGGCGCTCTTCAACCACCGTGCTGGTACCGCACAGCAGCACAGATACCAGCCCGCCCAACATAAGGGATGACAGCCCCATCTCGCGCACCATCTCCGTCTCACGCCCCAGCGCAAACAACGCCATCGAGCCGCCAATAACCATCAACCCGGAAAATACTATTACTATGACAACAAACGCCGGGTCGCGCAGGCATTCCTTAAGCGTTACCAGGGATATTGCAAATATTGAACGCATATCGTCTTTTCCCCTGCCAAAACGTCCTCGCAAGACCTTCCCGCCATCCAGCCCTCAGCACGAGAATACGAAAGTCAGCCGCCCGTGTCAAGAGCGACCGGCAAGCCACCCCGGTTCTCCCCCTGAACAGAGACAGTGGAATAGGGACAGTCCCTATTGTCTTCACTGTTTTGGGGAGTAAAAGCCTCATTCGAGGAATTTTCCCGAATAGAGACAGTCCGAACAGGGACAGCCTCTACTGGATTGCAAAGCCCGCCTTACATTGAAGGGCGGCACACGCTTCCGCCACATCAATTACTAACCGATTTCTCGCTATGCACTTATGGAATCTCGCGGAGTCTGGAGGCAAAACCCGGCAAGAAAATCTGCCCTCCCGCCCTTCGTGCGGTGTCTTATATGTGAAGGATAAAGCAAAAGTACTCGTCGCACTTAAACCGGCGACGGGATGAGAAACAGGCCTCGCTAAGGGCCGGGTCACAATACCTGGAAAGCAAACTATGGAGCAAAAGGACAAGAACAACTTCAACCTGTCTGAAAAATATCGCAAGGGCAAACTTACTGCAAAGGAGCGCAAAATGTTCAAGAAACACATGGAAAAGTGTCACCAGTGTCGCGACAAAAACGAAGCCCTGCCGAACGACGCCGGTGAAATCTTTCCTTCCGAATCCCCTTTCGGCGGGAAACTCACCGATGAGGAAAAGAAAGAACTCAAGAGAAAGATACTGGAAAGGATTGCGAAGGGAAAAACCGGGCAATAACAGCGTCAGGGGGCGAAACGTGAGCAGTCAGCGTACAAGCCACGACGCACAAACGCAATTTGTTATTTTTGGAGAGGTGCGATAATGGGCCACACAAAATCAGACGAAAAAGAACTTGTTCGCCGAGCACAGGGAGGAAGCCGCAAGGCATTTGAACAACTGGTCAGGAAGTACTACAACCTGATTAACGTGCTTGTCTTCTGTCATACACACAGCCCCGAGGACACCCGCGACCTGGTGCAGGAGGTGTTCCTGAGCGCACTTGAAGGAATACGCGAACTGGACGAGGAAGGCAAGTTCCGCTCCTGGCTGATGCAAATCGCCAGAGCAGCCAGTTACAACTGGATTACGCGACGTCACGATATGGTCTCCATCGAGAATGTGGATATGGAAGACCCGAGACTGCTCGATACCCGCGGATGCCGTCACACACCGCACGACCGCGCCACAAACCGGGAAACACGCCGCTGGGTGCTGCGCGCCCTGGACAGCCTGAACCCGCGCTACAAGAACGTCATCCTGCTCAAATATATGGAAGGACTTTCCTACGATGAAATAGGGGAAATACTGGGCGTGTCCATCGCTACCATCCGCAGCAGACTCTACCGCGCCAAGTCGAAACTCCAGAGCATCCTCCGCGCGCGCGTGCCGAATCTCGAAAAACACTGGTGCGAGCAGCATCTCGCCCTGACACCGGAGATGGCCGACGCGGATACCGATTACCTGGACGGTGCGGGCGGACTTTTGTCCGCATTGTAATACCCCGGTCACGCTCCCGACATCCTATGAGCCGCACCACTGCTTCGTTGCAGGGGAGGCCTTCGGGCTTCCACAGGCAGCCGCGCCGCCGAATCTGCCTGGATATCTTAACGCCCCCGGTACGTCCCGGCGTGAAAACGCCGGCAGGCGTTACCGGCTGCCGTCACACCTTCTTGAATTTGACACTCCCTTCATTATAATAACAGCCCGAAACCGGACAATAACAGCGGACTGCTATGCATCCTCAAAAAAAGCGAAAGAAGGCGGGCGCCGCATCCGGAAGATGCGCCGACTATCATCCGCTTGCGCGCCGGGCTATTAACCTGAGCGTTGTCGCGTGCCTGGGCTACGCACTTGCGGTGGTCGCCGCTATAGTATTGACCGCAATAGCGGGGAGCAACAGCGGCCTGTCCCCAATCGCCTTTTACATACTGCTTGCGATTGCCTTTGCAATGCTGCTGGTCAACATCGCGGGACTGGCAAGCGCGATAGTCGTTCTCGCAAAACACAGGATATGGCTGGACGGCGTCATCGCGCTGCTATGCAACTCTCTGCCGCTCGTCGTTATCGGACTGTTAATTGCCATCTTCCATCTCGCTCTGCCGGAAGTCCATTGAGACAATTCAGGACCCACGGTGACTGTCTCTGTGACATAAAAAAATGCGCTCCGAACATACAAAGCACACCCACAGTCGAATGCAAAAGGACAAACTGCATACATCCGTCCGCCGCTACATCCACAGCAGGGAAATAGCGGTAAACTACGATTCGTACTTCGCGGACAACGAACTGTTCAGGTTTGACACGATAATCCTGGACAAGATGTTCGGCACCCCGGGAAACCTGCTCGACCTCGGCTGCGGCACCGGCAGGCATATCGTCCACTTCGCATCCAAAGGCCATACGGTCACCGGCGTGGATTTGTCGCAGGAGATGCTTGCAGTTGCGCGGCGGAAAATCTCCGATGCAAACCTGACCGCCACACTCCTCCGCGAGGATATAACCGACCTGGCAGCCGTGCCGGACAACAAATTCGACTATGCCATCTGTATGTTCAGCACTCTCGGCATGCTCCGCAACAAGGCCGCCCGCATTGCGGCCATCGCCGAGGCAAGGAGAAAACTCGTCGGCGGAGGCCTGTTTGCCGCGCACTTCCACAACGTCTTCTTCGACACGCTGAACCCGACCGGTTTGAAGTGGCTGGTCGGAACATATCTGAGGGGCATTTTTCTGCCGGGATTTGAAATCGGCGACAAGGTATTTCCCGGCTATCGCGGCATCCCCGGTATGCGCCTTCACCTGTTCAGCCTCCGCGAAATCAAGACGCTGTTCAGGCGCGCAGGTCTCGCCATAAGAGATGTCTTCTTCGTAAACCGTCCCCGCACGGATATCATTCAGTCATCCCGCCTTGCATCCTTTCGCTCCAACGGCTTCATCATCATCGGCAGAAAATAACAGGCAAAAAGGTCATACCCTCCGTCTGTCGCTGAAACCTGTTGACACACCGGAAGTATGGCGCTAAAGTGCACGCAGAATAAGCCGTTATAACCGCGTCTACGGGAGGGAAAATATGGTCTACAAGATAACCTGCAAATGCGGCAAGAGACTGGGGGTGCGCCCGGAGATGGTGGGCAGGGTTTGCACCTGTCCGCGATGCGGGAACAAATTCAAAATCCCCCCGCCGCCGGAAGCCGTGGAAACGACACCCCCGCCTCAGCCCCGGAGTGAGCAGGTCGAACACGTAACGACCATCGCGCCGGGACCCAAAGCAACCGGGAAGTTGCCGTGGATAATTGCCGGCGTACTCGCCCTTGCCGTCATCGGCCTGCTTGTCGCTTTCATCATTATTCCTGCCATCAGCCCCGAGGAAGCACCTCCAAAATCCGCCGATGCCGATAAGCCCGAACCAGATTTGGAAAACGAAAACGGGACGGAAGACGAACCAGAGATTGAACACGAACCGGAACCCGAAAGCGAACCGGGGTCTGTACCGGTAACAGAACCAGAACCGCTTCCGGCTCCGGAGCCGGAAGCCACGCCCGCGCCGGAACCAAAGCCGGAACCCGCGCCGGAAACGCTCGAAGACGTCATAGCGCGCGTCAAGCCGTCGGTTGTCACCGTGCTCACCGATGAGGGGGTGGGATCGGGTTTTGTTATTGACCGGAAAAACTGCCTCGTCGTCACAAACAGACACGTAATAGCAGGCGGCAGAAAAATCAGAGTGCGCTTCTACTCCGACGAATTCGCGGAAAAGAAGAAAGAATTCAGCGTGCTAAAGGTGCTGAAAATCCACAAAAATGCGGACATAGCGATTCTGAAGTTAGACTGCGGCGAGTCGCAACTGCCGCCGGCGCTGGCGACCGCCAATACCGCCAAGGTAAGACAGGGAGAAAACATATTCACAATCGGAAGCCCGGGAAGCGGCGTAAAGGAAATAGGCGGCGGCCTGCTTGAGCAGACAGCCACGCCGGGAATCATAAGCGCAATCGAACGCATCGTCCTGAAAACCAGGTGCTTCCAGATTACCGCCGCGATTAACCCCGGCAACAGCGGCGGCCCGCTTTTCAATATGCAGGGCGAAGTTGTCGGCGTCAACACCTACGGACTGTCGAAACTCGACATTGAAAACACGAATTTCGCCATCTACATAGACTACGTGCTGGAACTGCTGAAAGACGACACGCTGTCGCTCGACGAAGAGGCCATAAAAAATATCGTCAAGAGCGAGTTGGCGGTGCGGGATTTCGGAAAAGAACTTATCAAACTCATTCCGCTGAAGGGAACAATTTTCAAGATGATACTCGACGAAGAAAGAGATATGCTCTACGCCCTGGAGGACACGACAAACAGCCTGGTGGCAATCAGCACAAAGGACTACCAGATAAAGAAACGACTGTTCGTCGGCAGCAATCCGGTTGACCTCGACATTCATGAAAAAGAACGCAAAATCTACGTCGCCTGCTTCAACCCGCCCCAGATAACCGTCATCAGCCTGGACAAACTGGAAAAAGTGAAGACCTGCTCCGTCCCCTGTTACAGGTTGCTTGTCGCACGCGCGCTGGGCGACGGCAGGATGCTGCTTACGGTAATTGCAAGTTTCAAACCGGAGGTGGAACATTTTATCCCGCCCTTCGACAGGATACAGATTTGCACTTACAAACTCGATTCCACCTCCCTCGGAACCCGCCTGTCCAACCCGCTGAGCAAGGAAGCCAACAAGGAGATAATCAGCAGCATCGAGAATAATAAGAGGGCGCTTCTTTACAAGAAGCGTGGCTCCCCGGAGGAAAAGAAATATGCATCAGAACTCGACAAAGAGGTCGGGCGCGTCTCGCAATTCATACGGTGGGCCTTCAAAGAACCCTTTGTTGAGGTCGGACCCGACAAACGGGTGCTCTTCATAGCGGAAATCGCTGATGAGAAAAAGAATGAATTCATGGTTTACTCCATCTTGCCCGGAATCGAAGGCCTCAGACATAAGGCCCAGACCGTGCGTCCGGTGCCCGTGATTTTCGGCGAAAGCATCTTCTCGACCTTTTACACGCGTTATCCAATAAAGATATCCGACGACGGCAGCCTCCTCTGCCTGGGCATAACCGTCCTTGACCCGAATACCCTGGAAGAGAAAGGCAGAGTAAAAATTATGAGCGATGGCGTACACAGAAAGTTCCCCGAGTTGAACTCCATCTGCCTGGCCGCGCCCCAGGCGAATATACTGGCCACCGGCTCCTGCCTGATGAGCGCGAAGGAATTCAGGGTAATCAAGCCGCTCCCGTTTATCTCAACCTCGATGTTATGCGACAAAAAAGGGAAGGTGCTCTACATCTCCGATCCTTTCAATCCCCAGATTGCCGTCATCTCACTCGAAGAATACCTCAAAGAGCCCGAGTAACAACAAAAGGGGGCCTAACTCTTTTGTTGTTGTTCATTTTGCTTGCATGGGTATGGCACTCTGGTAGAATCCGCGTCTTATGTACAAGTTCCTGCTCATATCCAGATACCTGCGAAAGCGCACGCTCATACTGCTTTCCGCCGGAGGAATGACGGTCGCGGTGATGGTGTTTATCGTCATTTTCTCCGTGCTTGAAGGCTTCGGGAAAGGCATCGTGAGCACCCTGAGGGGCACGATGTCCGACGTGGTCATTGAAGATACCTCGGGCAGCGGAATCGCCGACTACGACGAGATAATGCGGGACCTGGAATCGGAAATCGACGACGTGGAGGTTTGCTCGCCGTTCATAGAACGCATCGCAATGTTCCAGTCGGCATCCTTCAACAGATCAGTCGAGGAAGACGGCTATACCGTTGACCGTGCCCGTGAGCGCACCAGGGCCCAATACGGACGGATTCGCGGCATAGACCCCGAACGGGAAGCCAGGGTGGGCGACCTGACAAGATACCTCGCCAAGGGCGGCTTCTACGAGTCACATCCCGGCATACGGACCGGAGACATTTTGCGCCCGGGCGCGCGTCACGTAATTGTGGAGAAGCACTTCGCGCTGCCCGCGGGATTTGCGACGAATGAAGAGGACGCCAACGTATTTCTCGTGAGAGGACTCGATGCCCGGGGCGCGTACATAACATCCGTTCCGTGGTCGCGGGTGGAGGGAGATACCTTCGCCGAAAAGGCCCGCAACGCACGCGCGCTGTTCGGCCCGGGACTCAGAATCAGAAGCCACGTCTTCCTGATATCCTCACTGAAGACAAATTCGCCCCTGCCGACAAACTTCGGCGACTACACCGTGGCTGGTCATTTCGAGACCGGCCATCCCGAATACGACAGAGGCGTGGTGCTGATGCATTACAAGGACGCGCAGGAGTTGCTCGGGATGGGCGGCAGCGGCGCGGACGCCCTGACCGGCGGCGGCGGAAGAAAACCGACCGTCTCCGGTATCAACATCAAACTGAAACCCGGAGCGTACGAGCGTCTGAAACGGATTAAACCGGCTATCGAAGGGGTGCTCGCCCGTTACGGGACGGCCTTCAAAGTGCGCGGCTGGACCGAGGTTCGACACAAGATGCTCGATGCCGTCGCGACCGAAAAGGCGCTCGCCTTTATAATCCTGTCCTGCATAGTCCTTGCGATGGGCTTCGGCATCTTTGCGATACAATCCTTCTCGGTCGTCAGGCACAGGCGCGACATCGGAATAATGAAGGCCCTGGGCGCGACGAACGGCGGGGTAATGGCGGTCTTCCTGGGTGTCAGCGTCGCCGTGGGCGTGGTCGGGGCGGTACTGGGAGTGATGCTTGGCATCATCATTGCGGCCAACGTAAACGAAATACTGTCGGTCGTCGAGCATCTGTTCGGCTGGGAACTGTTCCCGAAAGACCTCTTTTACCTGGACAGGGTCCCAAGCGAGATAAGTCCCATTACTTACGGCGTAATCGCCGGAGTGGCAATTGCGATATGCACGCTCGCGGGCATCCTGCCCGCGGCAAAGGCTGCGCGGCGCGAGCCGGTGGTCTGTCTGGTGGCGGATTAACTTATGTACACGCTTTTTATGGCCGTTACATACCTGCTCAAGCGGCGCATCACCCTGGCGGCCGTGCTGGCCACCGCTCTCGGGGTAATGGTGATGGTCCTTGTCGTCTCGATAATCAGCGGCTACATTGCCAGAGTGGAGGAAATACTCCGAGGCGATACGGCGGACCTGACCATCGAGATGGCCGGCTACCGGGACCAACACGAACCTATACGCAAATACAGGGATGTCATCGGGAAAGTGAGCGGCGTGAAACACGTTGTCGCCTGCTCCCCCATCATATCAGAGTTTGCAATCATCACCTTCAAAAGCAAAAAATACGACTGGTGCCAGATATACGGCATAGACCCCGCCCGGGAAAAAGAAGTCGGAGAATTCCGCAACTACTTCAAGAACCCCGAAAAAATCGACTTCGACACCCTCTTCTCTCCGGAAATACACGGGGACTACACGCCGATTATACTGGGGGAATCCGTCATTGAACTCGAAGGGCTCGGCGTCGGCAGCAACATAGAACTGGCGACCTCCCGCAGCAGCGGACTCGCCAGAGAACAATTCAAGGTCATCGCCTTCACGCACTCCGGGGGATTCGACATCGACAGCCGCCGCTGCTACGTGTCCCTCGCCGCCGCCCGCAGGATGCTCGGGCTGAGAGACGACCAGGTAACCCAAATCAAGGTCAAGATAGACGACCCCGAGCGCCTGACCGATGTGAAACTGGCAATCGCATCGGCCCTCAGCAATCCGGGCCATCAATATGCGCGAAGCGACACGTGGAGTGACGAGGCGGAAAACGTTTTCGGGGCTTACCGCATCAGTCCCTGGCGCGAGATGAAGCGCACCGAACTCCGCGCGGCGGAGAATGATTTGCGCATCCTCTCGTTCATCGTGGTGTTCATAATGCTGGGCGCGGGTTTTGTGATATTTGCGATACTCGTAATGATAGTATTCGAAAAGCGCAAGGATATTGGTATAATGATGTCCGTCGGTTCCACCTGGTACGGAACCATTTCGATATTCGTAATTATGGGGCTGATAATCGGCCTGCTGGGCATCGGTCTGGGGCTGCTCCTGGGCAAACTCGCCTCGGACAACATTAATTCCATCGGCAAAGCGGTCGAAACGATAACCGGCGTGAAGGTCTTCGACGCGGAAATCTATAAACTCGAAGAAATTCCATCGCGCTTCACCTGGGATTCGGCTCTCTGGATAAGCGCAATATCCATGGCCGTATGCCTTCTGAGCAGTACATCCGCGGCAATCAGGGCCGCACTGGTCGACCCGGTCAAGGCGTTGCGATATGAGTAACATTCTCAAGGCACGAAACATCCACAAATCCTACACGAGCGACTCGCAGCCGCTGAACGTGCTCAGGGGTGTCAGTTTCGACGTGGAGGAAGGCGGGATACTCACCATCGTCGGCGCATCCGGCGCGGGCAAGAGCACGCTCCTGCATATCCTCGGCCTGCTCGACACGCCGGACGAAGGGCAAATCGCCTTCAGAGATACCGACCTGACTTCGCTTTCCGCGCGGCGGAAGGCGTCGCTCAGAAACCGGGAATTCGGCTTCGTATTCCAGTTCTACCACCTTCTGCCCGAACTCAACGCGATGGAAAACGTCCTGCTGCCGGCAATGGTAGGACACAACCTTCTGTCCTGGACGGGCGCCAAAAAAAGGTTGCACGACACCGCCGAAGCGATTATAAAAAGCGTCGGCCTATGGGAACGCAGGCGTCATAAGCCCAAACAACTGTCCGGCGGCGAGAGGCAGCGCATCGCAATCGCGCGTGCGCTTATGAACGACCCCGCCCTGGTCTTCTGCGACGAACCGACGGGAAACCTGGACAGCAAAACCAGCAGGGAAATTGAAAACCTTATCTGGAAACTGAGCCGTGAGAGCGGCAAAACCTTCATAATTGTCACACACAACTGGGAACTGGCCAAAAAGGCCGGGCGCGTACTGACCATGGTGGACGGCACGCTGACCCAAAACCGGCAATAGTACGGAGAGATTGTATGCCGAGAATCAGAATCATCGCGGGCCCCGACGCGGGGGCAAAATACGACCTTAAACTTGCCAAAAGCCCGGACATCACGAGCAAGGAAGACAGCATTGTCATCGGCCGCGACCCGACAAACAATATGCCCATTGCGGACAACGGCGCCTCGCGCAAGCACGCCGAAATCTTCCGCATCGGCGACAAGTACTTCCTCCAGGACCTGCAGAGCAAAAACGGGACCTTCGTCAACGAGGAACAGATAAGCCTCGAAATCCTCAACGCCGGCGACCGCATACGCATCGGCCAGAGCGAAATGGTCTTCGAGGACGTCTCCGACACCGAGAGCGTCGCACAGACCGCCGCTGAACAGGGCGGGGCCACAATGGTCATAGACCTTAAAAAACTCCGCAAGGAACACCGTGCCGCGGGAGAAAAAGCCGTCGAAAGCGACCGCCTGCAGACCCTTTACAAAACCGGAAAAATCATCAGCGAAGAGAGCAACCAGAGAAAACTGATTCAGGGAGTTCTCAAAATCGCCGCCGAGACGGTTGACGCCGAGGAGGCATACCTGCTCATGCGCGCTCCGGGGGGCAAACTGAATGTGGTCGAAAGCATCCTCGAAAAAGGCAGGAGAACCCACATCAGTACCGCGATTGCAGCCCGCGTCATTGATTACGCAAAGGCTGTGTTGTCCTCGGACGCGACCAAGGACGACCGCTTCAGCCGTCGCAAAAGCGTCGCGGACGGGAGAGTGCGTTCTATTCTCTGTGCGCCTCTTGCCGCCGCGGGCAAGGTTACCGGCGCGCTCTATCTCGCCTCGTCCAAAGTCGAGGAAGGCTTCTCCGCGGAAAACCTCGAGATCATCGGGCTCATCGCAATACAGATGGGCCTGGCATTGCAGAACCTGAAGGCCACCGAAGGCCGGCGCGAACTCTACTTCCGCACCATCCACGCGCTCAGCAGCGCAATCGCAATGCGCAACCCCACGACGCTGGGGCACTCTGAACGCGTGGCGCAATACGTCGGCGCCATATGCAAAGAACTGGACCTCTCGGTAGAAGAGCGCGGGCGCATACAGATTGCCGGCATCCTCCACAACATAGGCAAAATCGGCGCCACGGACGCCGAGATTGAAGCCACCGTCGGTGAAGACAAGGCCGCGCGCAAGGCGCAGATAAGGCTCGCAGAAAAAGTGCTCAAAGAAATCGGCGGCCTGGACTTCGTCCTGCCCGGTATCCTGCATACCTATGAAAACTACGACGGCAGCGGCGTCCCCGACGGACTTAAGGGAGAAAATATACCCCTTATGGCCCGAATCGTTTCAGTCGCCAACCACTTTGACAAACTGACCGCTATGACCGCAAAGGACGCGCAGCCGATGCTCACAAAGGAAGCCATTGCAAAACTGCGCGAAATGGCGGGAACCATCGTTGACCCGAGCATCGTGAGCACGCTGGAAATCGCTTACAAAAAAGGCACTCTCTTCCAGCCGCAGAGCACCCCCGCGTAACTGCTCTCCAGACAATGCCGCCCCCTCGCAGGGGGGCGAAGTATGGGAAACTTTCCGTCCGCGACGGAACGATGACAGCAGGCGTTCACGCTTCGCTCACTGCTGCCGGGCGTTTTATTGAAAATCACTAAACGCGTAAAGGTGACTGTCACCAATTACGGAGAGTAGGCCAGAATTATAAAGACTGAGCAAAAGGTGACAGTCACCATTACCCGTTCGGAACCTGACGGGACCTCAGGTCGAGGACACGGAACGGGCGGGGCGCAGGCACCCCGATTCATCGGGGGGACCAGCTCGTAGATGGTGACTGTCATCCTTTTGCAATGCGAAAGTCGGGGCGTAGATTGGTGACTGTCACCTTGCCAGGTGTTTCCAACTAAGTCTTGTAGCAAGAAACGCGGGACAGCAGGCGTTCACGCTTCGCTCACTGCTGCCGGACGTTCTGATTTTCGCTTGACTAAGCCGTCCGGAGAGGATAATATTGCGGAATGAGAAGGAACGCAGGAATGGAAGATGTGTCGTTATCTCATTTTCACATCTTAATACTGTAGACTGCTTATGCGAGAGACAGTGAAAAATAACAACAAACTGTTCGAAAAATGCGGCAACTTTGAAGTCGCCAGAGAAGCAATACGACGCGGCATCTTTCCCTACTTCAGACCCATTGAGTCGGCCCAGGACACCGAGGTCCTGATAAACGGCAAAAAAGTAATAATGATAGGGTCAAACAGTTACCTCGGTCTGACAACCGACAAACGGGTAAAAAAGGCCGCCATCGAAGCCGTGGAAAAATACGGCTCCGGCTGCGCCGGTTCCCGCTTCCTTAACGGCACCCTCGACATCCACGTAAAACTTGAAGAAAAACTCGCCCGCTTTATGCAAAAGGAGGCCGCGGTCGTCTTCAGCACCGGCTTCCAGACAAACCTCGGCGCTATCTCCACCCTGGTCGGCAAGGACGACTACGTAATCATCGACCGCCTCGACCACGCCAGCATCATCGAAGGCACCCGCCTCAGTTTCGGCCAGACCCGCAAATACCGCCACAACGACATGGACGACCTGGAGCGGATCCTCGGGGACATTCCGAATGAAGCGGGAAAACTAATCGTAGTGGACGGCGTCTTCAGCATGGAAGGCGACCTGGCGGACCTTCCGGGCATCGTCGAACTCGCGAAAAAATACGGCGCGCAGGTTATGGTTGACGACGCGCACGGCATCGGCGTGATGGGAACCGACGGACGAGGCACCGCCGAACACTTCGGCCTGCAGGACGAAGTGGATTTGGTTATGGGCACCTTCAGCAAGACCTTAGCCTCGCTCGGCGGCTTCATCGCCGGAAGCGAGACGGTTATACACTACATCAAACACCTCTCCCGCGAACTCATCTTCAGCGCCAGTATTCCTCCGGCGAACGTTGCGGCGGTTGACAAGGCGCTTGATATCGTTATCGAAGAGCCCGAACGCCGCGCGCGCCTGTGGGAGATAACGCACAAAATGAAAAAGGGCCTGGAGGAACTGGGCTTCGACACGGGCAAAAGCGTCACGCCGATAATCCCCGTCTTCGTCCGAAGCAACGATGGCGTGTTCGCAATGTGTATGAGACTGCACGAGGAGGGCGTCTTCGTCAATCCCGTTATCGAGCCGGCCGTTCCGCCCGACCACGCGCTCATCCGCACAAGTTATATGGCAACGCATACCGACGAGGAACTCGACCGCGTCCTCGAAGCGTTCGAAAAAGTCGGCAAGGAATTCGGCCTTATCTGACACGGTTTCCGGAATGTCCCTGACAATCATCCCCGTCCGCACGGAAAAACAGAAACGCGAATTCATACGCCTGCCCTACCGCCTTTACAGAGACAACCCGAACTGGGTCCCGCCGCTCATTATGGAGCAGAAGCGCCTCCTGAACACCGCGAAGCATCCGTTCTACAAACACGCCGCCATTGAAATGCTCCTCGCGACGCGAAACGGCTCGACGGTCGGGCGCATCGCGGCGGTCGCGGACGACAAATTCATCGACTTCCACCAGGAACGCATCGGCTTCTTCGGTTTTTTCGAATGTGACCTGAGGGGCGGCGGCGAACGGGCACGGGAAACGACGCACGCGCTCCTTAACGCCGCCGAAGAATGGCTGCGCGAAAAGGAAATGGTCGAGATTCGCGGCCCGACCAGCCCCTCCACAAACTACGAATGCGGCACGCTCGTCAAGGGCTTCGACTCGCCGCCCGTCATTATGATGCCCTACAACCCGCCGGAATACCCGCAACTGATTGAGTCCGCCGGATTCGAGAAAGGCCGCGACCTGATAAGTTACATCTTCGACCTGCCCGATATGCCGGAAAAGGCCTACCGCGTCTCGCGAATCTGCGAAAGGCGCGGCTACCTGCTGCGCCCCGTGAATATGAAAAGGTTCGAACAGGAAGCGGAGACGATGCTCGGAATATATAATTCGGCGTGGGAGAAAAACTGGGGCTTCGTGCCGATGAGCGACGAAGAGTTTATGGAAATGGCCGCACAGATGAAACAAATCGTCGTGCCCGATTTGATACTAATGGCGGAACACAGGGGCAAAATCGTCGGCTTCTCGATAGGCCTGCCCGACATAAACATCATTTTGAAGCGGATGAACGGCAGGCTATTCCCGTTCGGCCTTTTCAAATTCATCCTCGGCTTCCGCCGCATAAACCTCGCGCGCATCCTGGTGCTCGGCGTGGCGAAGGAGCACCGGCGCCAGGGCATCGACGCGATGATGACCATCCGCTCGTTCATCGAAGGCCACAAGCACGGCTACTTCAAGGGCGATTTCGGCTGGATACTCGACGACAACGAAGTGACCAACAACCTGATGCTCGGCTTCGGCTCCCGCCCCTACAAGCGCTTCCGCATATACCGCAAGCCGCTATAAACACAGGGACAAAGTAAGTTGTCAAGTTGTCAAGTTGTCGAGTTGTCAAGATTCTGTTGCCTGTTGCCCGTTGCCTTCTTCTGCCTTCTGCCTTACTTTGACCTTTGACCCTTCACCTTCGTAGCGAAGCGGAGTCCCGACGTCTTGTGTCGGGATGACCTCGATTAACAGGGACTTGAATCAGACTCTAATCGGAATAACTTCTACACTCCTATACTTCTAAACTCCAACACTTCAGGACCACGGCGCCACGGCTCCACGGAACTACGGATATTATTCGGATGGCTGAGATTTGGGCTGCCCGGTTTTGGCTTTGTTTTCTTCTGACTCTTCCAACAATTTCTTCTCCGCCTCGGCGATGAGTTGTTGCTTTTCAATATCTGAACAGTTGGTCCAATTATCTCTCTGGTAGACAGGAATTTTGCACCATAAATCACGGGATTTATCAGCTGAGTAATGCGAATTGCCTTCCCGCAAGTATTTCATGAAATAGTAGAGATTCGCATCTGCTCGCAGGGCAATATTGCGTGCAATATCGGCTGCACCACGACTCTCAATTAGAACCACGGTCAAGAGAGCCGATACTGCACCCGTGACGATGGCGGCTACAAATACTACAAACACACGCAGTACCAAGATACAGACAAGCGCGCAGAGGCCTATCAGGAAACTCAACGACCAAAATGGTCGCTTAGAATAAAGCAACTTTGCACTCACAAATATAGCTAGAAATAGGAAAACCGAAAAGGCGTAGTCACCGAGAAGCGTCTTATGCAAACCCAAGTTCGAAGCAACTGCGACAGATGCAGCTATGAGCAGACCATAGGCTATTCTTGCCAACACATTCTCTCTGAACAAGTCTTGCAATGACATGCCGCACCTCCGGTAAAGATAATGAATCTCTCCTTCACCCCTTATCTCGGCAGTATCCCGAATGTGGGGAAAAAGCGTATTCTGCGAGGTGCCATATTTCTACTCCGGTAAGGCGACGTTGTCAACGGATTTGAATGTTCCCTACTTCTATACTCCGACACTTCTATACTTCTACGCTATGCTTTCCTGCTTGCGAAGCGAAGCGGAGGCCCGATGGGTTTTATCGGGGCCTACTCTTATATTTTCGGGGGGAATAAAATGTTTCCTCACGGAAAAAATTTTCTTGCATAGGAAAGGTGAAAATGCTATTTTGCACTTTATAAAGTGTAAAGTAAAATCTGTTGCTTGATAATTACTATTCTATTAGCACGCCGATGGAGATGTCCCGTAGCCGGGCTTCGGTGACAGTCACCTCCGCACACGGGGTAGTCGCCAAACGGCAAAGAATACGGCCTTATGAAACGACACAGGCTCTGGGCGGAAGTCGATTTGACCGCCCTTGAAGATAATTTCCGGCAGATAAAGAGCCGCCTCGCGCCCGGCACGAAAGTGCTTGCCGTGCTCAAGGCAAACGCCTACGGTCACGGCGCTGTGCCCGTCGCAAATTCCCTCGTCAAGGCAGGCGTCGATATGTTCGGCGTGGGCGATTCCGGCGAGGCGCTTGAACTGAGGCGCGCCGACATCACCTCCCCGATTCTCGTTCTCGGCGCGCTGATTGAGGACGAGGTACCCCGCGTCGTTCACGAAGGCATCACGCCCTGCATCCATTCGCTCGACATCGCGCGAATCCTCCAGGAAGAAGCCGCGCGCCAGAACATCGCGCTCGATGTCCACGTGAACGTCGATACCGGAATGGGACGGCTGGGCATATCGCCGCGCAATGCCATCGAACTGCTCAAATCGATTTCCGCGTTTCCCAACCTTCGCCTGCGCGGGTTCAGCACGCACTTCTCTTCCGCGGGCGCGGTCAGCAGAAACTTTATGCAGCAGCAACTGATTGCCTTTCACGAGGTCACAGCAGAGGCGCTGAAACACGGCATACGCTTTGAACTGCTGCACGCGGCCAACAGCACCGCCGCGCTGCGTATGGAGGATACGCACCTGAATATGGTGCGCGTCGGTATCGCGCTTTACGGCATCGACCCGAGCGGGTTTTTCCGCGATGTCACCGCGCTCAAGCCCGTGCTCTCGTTCAAAACGCGAATAATATATCTGAAGACCGTCCCCCCCAAGACGCCAATCGGCTACGAGCGAACATTCACGACATACCGCAAGACGCGCGTCGCAACACTGCCCGTGGGCTACAACGACGGCTATCCGTTCCTGCTGTCCAACAAGGCGCGCGTTATTGTGCACGGCTGCCGCGCGCCCGTCATCGGCGGGATTACGATGGACTACACGATGGTTGACGTAACGGATGTTCGCAATGCGAGAGTCGGCGACGAAGTGGTTCTTATAGGCAGCGACGGAAACGCAAGCATAAGCGCAGTGGAACTGGCAAACCTTACCGGCACCATTCCGTATGAAATAACCTGCATGCTCGGCAAGCGCGTCAGGCGCGTGTACCTCGCGGGAGAAGAAGGAGAAGAGGTCCTTACCCACGAGGCGGCGGAAGTGATTTGAAAAACGGTGACTGTCACCAATTACGGCCCCGACAGTCATATTAATATAATGCGAAAGTCGGGGCGTAGATTGGTGACTGTCACCGTAATATCAGGACATAGATGTTCTCCCGCATAACGGGAAGGCCTTGACCGCCGCGTATGCGTTAAATAGAATGCCCCAAATTTACCCACTCCAATTCCAGTAAGAAGAATCCGATGCGAAGGCGCATTATCATTCTGATTCCCGCTGCGGCTGCGATTGCGGTGCTGCTGTTTCTGCTGGACTTCCTCGTCCTCGCCTCGCCGGCGCAGATTGAAATGCAGTTGCGGGAACAGTTGAAAAAGCAACTGGCCGCAGATGTGGAATTCGACCTGATAACGCGTCACTTCTTCAGTACACAGGTCAAGATAGACAACATCCGCCTCACATCCCTGTCAGGCGAAAAGGAAGAGTTTCTGAGAGCCGACAAGATGGAGGTGAGGCTGAACCCGCTCGCGGTCTTCGGCGCACCGCCGATTAAGAAGATAAAACTCATCAGCCCCGTAATTACGCTTGCCCGAGATAACGAGGGGCAATGGAATTTCCCGCTGACCGCGCGCGAAGACGCCGAGGACCCGCTGAAGAGCATGATGCGCCCGCCCTCAGCCACGCCGATGCCGAAAATAGACCTCGACAACGCGAGGATTGATATTCGCGACGAAGCCACCGGAGAAGAAGACTCTTTTGCCGGGCTGAACTTCACGGTCGAAATGGGCGGACAGGAGGAAGCCCGGTCGCTCTCGATGGCGTACTTCTTCGAACCCGAGGCGAATAACGGAAGACATCTGCAACTGACCTTCACCATTCCGAACGACGGCGAGGGAATGAGCGTCACGACAAGCGGTGAAGGACCGAACCATCTCGTGCTGAACGAGAATATGAGAAAACTGCTCACGCATCTCAGCCGTGAGAATATACTCTTTGCGCAGGACTTGCTGAAACACTGGGACTCGCTTAACCTGGAGGGCGCAATCCGCGTCGATTCCTTCCGGCTTCATCAATACCCCAAGGCCCCTTCCGGGGAGCAGTGGCGCGCAGCGGGAAGTTTCTACCTGGAAGACTGTTCGCTGGAGCACGACAAAGTGCCCTACCCGGCAAGAAGCGTCACGGGCAGGCTGCTGCTTGACGGCAAGAACATCGAGTTAGTTAACGTTACTGGCTTAAGCCCCGACGGCCGGGGGCGAATAACGGCCAACGGAAGCATCTTTAACGGCGAATACGACCTGAAACTCGTCTGCAAAAACATCCCCATCGACGAAACGGCGCGCGGCGCGCTGCCCGAAGGAATCCTTAAAATAGCAGACCATTACATATACAGGCCGGAGAAAGGCCCCTGGAACTCGGGCTACGCCGACCTGACCTGTATCCTCAAGAGCCAAAACGGCAAGCCCGTCTCCCGCGTGACGGTGGACATCCATAAGGGAAAAGCGTGGATGTCGTACTTCCCCTATCTCATAACGGATATTGAAGGAAGGCTTATCATAGACGGTTATGAAGTGACGATTGCAAACCTGAAGGGCCGCCACGGCAACGGGGAGATTTGGGCACGCGACGGAGTCGCCAACTGGGGCAAAATCAATGTCGATGTGCACGCCGAAAACGTATTGATGGATCCGGCCTTCGGCAATGCGCTGCAGGGCAACTTCCGCGCTGCATACAATCGCCTCAATCCATCCGGCACGGTCGATTTCGCCGTGCGCGTGAGACAAAACTCCATCGATGAGCCGGTTCGCGTGGTCGCCGACGTCACTTCCGAAAAAACGCTGTCGTTCAAATACGATGGATTGCCGCTGTCGGTCGAGGCGGTCACAACCGACTTCACCGTTTACGAGGAAAAACTGGTGGTGAGAAAATTCGCCGGCACCATCGGCGGCGCCACGATAGCGATGAACGACGCCAACAGGGGCGTGTACGAATTCGGGAAATCCTCCGCTGCCGCATCGTTTTCCATCAAAAAAATCGAGGGGCTTACGCTGAGCAGCAGCAACGTCTCCGCCCTGCCGGGGGGGATGGGCAAAACCCTCGCCGCCCTCAAGACCGGGGGCAGGGTGGATATCGAAGACCTTAATATGCTCTACACCCAAAACGGGGAGGAAACGACTTACAGTTTTTCGCTCCGGATTCACTGTCACGACGTTTCCTTCGGAAAAAGAGGCATCCTGAGCAAACTGAACGGCGTCGTGGACCTTACCGTCCAGGACAAAGGCAACGGCGCCTTATCTGCAGAGGGAGAGATAAAAGACTTCGACTTCACCGTGCTGGGAATCAAAGCGAATATTACGAAGGGCGAAATCACGCCCGTGAGTACGAACAACAGCAAAGAGGAGAACTCCAATCCTCATATGCTTTCATTTGCCGGAAATATGCACGGCCGGGCCGACAAAAGCAACCTGTTCGGCTCGCTCACCTTCAATCTCGGTGAGGGCAGCGGATACACAGGCGAAATCAAAGTGATGGGCGCCGACATCAAAGACATCCTGACCGACCTCGGCCAGGATGCATCCACTATCAGCGGCAAACTGAGGGGCTACCTGAATATCAGCGGCGACGGCGAAGATATGTCCAAGTTGAAAGGCGAGGGCCTGCTGCGTTTCACGGAGGCGAACCTGATAGAACTGCCGATAATTCTTGCGCTGAAAAGCCTGCTCAAAGGCAGACCGCCCGCGGCGCAGGTCATAAACCGGGGGGAAGTCCACCTTGAACTGCGCGACTCGGCCTTTGAACTCGAAAAAATACTTTTGAAAAGCGATGCCCTCACCATCGCCGGTCACGGCCGCATAGACTTCAACGGCGATACGAACGTGACGCTTTACAGCGACACGATTCTCGATGGCATCCCGGTGGTGGACGCGCTGATGAGACTGATAAGCAAAAAAATATATGCGGTGACTATACAGGGGAAATTTATGGAGCCGAAAATCGGCCCGGCGTCGATAGGACAGCGGGTAAAAAGCATTCCGGAGGACATACTGGAAATGCTGAAGGACCTCCCCGGCGTGGACATCGGCGGGGATTGACCGGGCCGGCTGCCAGGTTGTACAAACGAGAAAAGCAGGCGAGCAAAAAAGGAGGGAATCATTTAACCGCCAAGAGTTTATCCCGAACCGAAGGGAGGGGCCAAAGGCGCCAAGTAAAAAAGGGGAGCGGATGCTCCCCTGGTGAACAGTTTGCGGTTGTCTGTGCCCGCTATTCGGGCTGCTCGGATTCGCCTATATGTTCTTCTGCCTGCTCCAACAATTTCTTCTCCGCCTTACTATTTGGCCCCGTGTTGGCGCAGCAATTCTGATACACCACTATGGTGTTTGTTCACAGCTATTGCCAGAGCTGTCTCTCCATCGTTGGTTCTTGTGTTAACCTCACAGCCAGCCTCTATCAGAGTTCTCACTACATCTACATCTCCATGCATGGCTGCAGCGTGCAACGGCGTCCAGTTATCGTGATCCTTTGCATCGACGTCAGCAGCCTTGTCAACTAGGATTTGAACCACTTCTTTTCTCGCCCAAAAGGCGGCCTGATGAAGTGGAGTCCCACCTTCCTTGTCTCTTGAGTTAACGTTTGAGCCTTTTGCGACTAGTAGTTCAACTACTTCTTTGTTGTTGCCCCATCTAGCGGCGTAATGCAGCGGGGTACTGCCTTCCTTGTTTCTTGAGTTAACATCAGAACCTTTTACAACAAGCAACTCAACCATCTTTAAGTTGCCACTCCATGCGGCACCGTGGAGTGGAGTTTCTTCAAGAAAGCCCTTGGTATTAACGTCTGCGCCTTTGGCGATCAAGATTTTCGCTAGTGCAATATGGCCCCCTCTCGACGCAGCATGTAATGCAGCATTGCCGCCGCTCTTATGGTACTTGGCGTTTACATCAACACCTTTGGTTATAAGTAGTCTCGCTGTGTCCGTCCAATCATCCAAAGCCGCCCAATAAAGGAGATTTATTCCTTCTTGGTTCCTAGAGCTGAAATAAGCACCTTTTTCAACAAACAGTTTGGCAATGTCTCTACATTCATTTTGTATGGCCACAAGCAAGGGTGTAAGACCCTCTTGGTCTTTTGCGTCAATGTCCGCACCGTTTTCAAGTAGAAAGACAGCAATATTCTGATGTCCATACTCTGCGGCATTATGAAGAGGACTTCGGCCTTTTCTGTTTTTTGAATTGACGTTGGCTCTTTGGTCGATAAGGAACTGCAGCATGTCTAAGCCGCAGTCGGAATAGCCGACGGCACGATGTAGTGGCGTGTCACCATCGTTATTCTTTGCTTCGACATCAGCACCTTTAAGCAACAGTAACTCCGCCGTCTCTTTCTCATTTCCAACAACAGCCCAGTGCAGAGGCGTGTCACCCTCGGCGCCTGTGGCGTTTGGCTTCGCACCTGCTACGATAAGCAACTCCGCAATATTTTTGGAGTCGACAGCCAGATGCAATGGAGTATTACCCGCCCCATTTGTTTTATTGACATCCGCCCCATTGTCAATAAGGAATTCAACGATCTGCCTCTCCTTATACATTATTGCGCAGATGAGCGGTGTCTCACCGAATTTATTCACTGCATTGACGAGAGAGGGCTCTTCCTTAATCAGGCTCTTGACTCTTCCTAAGTCACCTACTTTACATGAAAAATAAATGTCATCTTGCGCAGTGCAAGAACTCAGAAGTGTCAGTGCGGTTGCCCAAACTAGGCATAGCCTGATTCGCGATGCCATAAACGGCACCTTCTTTTGGTCAATCGTATGGCTCAACATAGCTAACCTCCAGCGTACTTATCTACGGGTTTCGGTCAAAGACGTTTGTCTTAGGTAGTCGTAGTTCCGCGACATTGGAATCCCAAAATCTCGGGCCATACAATCTAAGCAGAAGAAATGATGGATGGCATCCCGATACAATGCTTATGCAACAGATCTCGCTTTTTACGACCTCGGTGCCTTAACGTTCATCTTCCCATAATGTCCACCATTCTCCGCCGGTTTCGTAGGCGAGAGTGTAGATTGTGGGTTTGCCGTCCCTACGGACGGCCCGCCCGGTACGGGCCTGTAGGGTAGGGACCGTAAACATCGTATTCACATCTTTCGACGACCGGGACGGCAGAGCGACCATTATTCTAAAGCATTATCCGGTCTGTTCAGGTAAGACAGTGTCCAAGAGATTATGCGCAGGCCACTTGCGAAGAATACGCTCGGGTCAGACCCCATTCTACGAGCTGGTCTCCAACTTCGTCGGAGTCTGCGCTCCGTAAATGGGGTACGACCCGTCGCTAACCTGGCTTAAGCGGATAATGCTTTTATTCTATCATCGGGAAGACGGTCTGCAGAAAACTCTTTACGATAAACAGGCCGGAACGACGCCTCGCAGCCGCAAGCATCGTCACCTCACGCTTCGTCTTTGCCATCGAGGGAGCAATCCCGCACAATATTGAGGCCCCGCCCTCAAAATCCCCCGCAAAGACCCTCGCCTCCCCGAAGTTCACAACGTCCCGGAACAAAAGATTTTCTTTCGGCAATTTCGAATAACTGTCCACCGACCACTGATAATAGCCCCTGTACAAACAACACCGCGCCAGAAGCAGACGCGCATCAGTCCCCGCGCCCAGATTAACCGCCGCTCCGAAATGCCTCACGGCGTCGTCCAGTTCCCGCATCAGCCTTTGCTCCGGATATCGCGTCTCGTCAAACTGCGCGTCCAACTGCGCCCTCGTGCGAGCGCCTCCGCGCAGGAGGTCAACCGCGCGGATGTAATGAACCATTCCCGCCTCATAGCGCACATCAGGCGCGGACGGGTCGAAGAGCGCGGCATACCTGAGATACCGCAGGGCCCCGTCGCTCCTGTCCCTGCGCGCGAGCAGAAATGCTTCCGCGTAAAGGACGCGTGCAAATCCCCCGTTTAATTCGTCCTCGGGCCGGATTATCAGGGCGCAGTCGAACATCGCCTCCGCGGTCGTGTAAAAACCGTTCCGCAGAAAAAGCAGGCCGGTGCTGCGAAGTTCCTCCGCGCGCGTGCTCTTTACGTCGCGGCCGCCGCCGGAAAGCAGATAGCGCACCGCCTTCGGCTTGTCGGCTAAGAACCTGAGATAACTCGCCGAGGCACGCTCCAAATCTCCGGCCGCTTCTGCGGCATTGCTGATTCCGAGATAAATTTCGAGTCGCCTGTCTTCATCGGTTGTCTGGGACAGCATTTGTTCATACTGCGAAATCTGGGCGTTGATTCGCTCATCGCGCGGCACCGTCGCCAGCCTCAGGAAAGAGAACAGCAGGCTGCCCAGGCCAAGCGCGATTATCGCGGCGCACAACAATTGCACGCGCCGCTGAAAGGCCGAGGCAACCGACGGTTTTTGCATTGCGGCCGCGAGGAAGCCGACGCGCTTCGCAATGCTTGAATGCATCCACGACGGCATCGCGCGCACATTGCCGCTGAGCGCGGCGACCTTCTCCAGCGCGCTTATGAAAACCCGCGCATCGCCGGCCACCCTGCAGCCGTACAAATCGGCCTGGCGCTCGAACCGCCGGGATATGAAACCGAAGACTATTCCGATAAACAGACCGAACGTGACGGCAAACTGGATGATGATGTTGAGCGGCTCGGACGATGTTTGAAACGGCTCGAGCAGATACATCGAGAGAAACGATATCGTCATCAGGAACGCCGCGTAGTAGGCGATATGCCCGTGATGCGCGTGGCCGAGTTCGTGCCCGAAAACCGCTTCGACTTCATCCGGACTCAGGTTCTGCACAAGGCCGTCGGTGAGTATGACGTAACGCAGCCTCGGAAAGAGCCCGAGCGCCGCGGCGTTCACGATGCTGCCCCCGCCGGTATGCCAGAGCAGTATATCGCGCACTTTCACGTTGTTGCGGCGGCAAACCTGCTCCAGTCGCCGCCGGAGAGGGCCGTCCGGGAAACTCTCCACCTTCCACATAAACCGCGCCAGCAACGGTATGAGGGTGTAAACAAGCGCCATTATCGGCACAAATGAAATCAGCATTACCTCCGGGTACAGAACCAGAAACATCTCAACGTTGCGGAATCCACTTACGGCTTCCATTGCAAAACTGAAAGTGAGCAGCGCCACGATGATGACGGCGGCCTGGCGCCCCTGGAAACTGATGTACTGCCTGAGGGTCCACTTTCTGAAGCCGAAGGCCTTTTCGAGCAGGTGGAAGACGGACCAGGAAACAAGAAGAAGGGCGAAGAACGGCGCGAGTTCCACAAGCACGTGGACAAAAAACACGCCTGCGACACACCAGGCGAAGTTGTACCAGTTCAGCACCACAAGAATTACAAAGTAACAGATTAGCATCGCAATCTTGTAGAAGAACGCAAACTTCCGCGTTGCCAGGTACAGGGCCTGCCGTTGCTGAGGCCGCGCGAGCACGCTCCTGTGAATGTAGCGAGCCACAATCAGTCCCGCCGCGCCGAACAGAACCAGCAGCCCGCCGGACAGCAGAGGAGTAAGCAGGAGCACATCGGGAGAGCCGGATTGTATCAGCATCGCCTCGCGGAAATAGAAGGCGCTCTGCTGTATGAGAAATGCTATGAGTATGAGAAAGATATTAAGCATGACTTGCGATATGGAGCCGCGAACGACCGGCTCGTTCGGGCGTGCCGACGAAAAACCTTATCAGGAAGACGGCATATCAATAATTCTCTTCTTTTCTTCTTCGGTCTTGCGTTTGCGGAAGAAGAAGTCCTTTCTGAGCACGTCGAGTTTGTTCCTCGTCTCGCGTTCGATGGCGGTGAAGCGCACGCCGATTCTGTATGCCTGCTTTCCGCTGACAACCTGGGACCAGACCACCCTGCCCCGGAACATCAGATAACTGATGAAGGCGGGTACCTTGACAAGAATGCAAAGTCTCTCTTCGGGCTTCATATGCTGCCGCGAGACAAACTGCAGCCCGCCACCGCTTATGTTTACCAGGCTGACGGGCTTCCCCTTCGGCTTGCGCAGATATCGCGGGATGATATAGTTCGCGACGTAAACCTCGCTCTCGGGCACAGCAAAACGCGGCCATCGACGCCTGTCCACCTGTCGTTGCGCGTTGCTCATCCTTACCCTTTCCAATTTCGCTTTGGCCGTCCGAATTAATGCGCCAAATAAATTGACAAAACTATTAAATAAAGGGAGCAACCCTCATGGAGCAGGACGTCTAACTCCCGCCTTTACCTTCTCCGCTTTTCTGGGGCGACATTATCAGCCCGATTACCATCACCATCGCCGCAACTCCCCCGATTATCGCCGCCACCTTATAAGACATCTCCAGCAGAATGACCGCCCCCAGAATGCACACCGTCAACATAAAAAGCACAAACAGAATGTGAGCGCGCTCCAGCCGAACCAGTCTGCCGGCCTTCGCACGCTCAACCCGCTCGCGGACAAGTTCCTGCTTAACCTTTTCTATTACAACACTCTCCTCAAGTTTTGTCTCAACTTTTTTGTTTTCTTCGCTCATAAGGCATCCCTGCTCTTCTTGCGTCTTCGGAGTCTGCCGACGCTCATTATACCAGAGCCCCGGCGCGGCGCAATACTATTGCGGCCCTCCCGGATAACGCGGGGTTATTCGGGCAGGGGAACCGCCTCGCCGCGGGAAAGAGGTATGGGGATGAAAAACAACCTGAACTCTTTCTTCGCTCCCACACGCCGGTAAAGAAAGAGCGGCGTGATGTACCAGGAACGCGAAGAAACGCCCTCGAGCAGGCTTTTTCGAGAGCCGTAGAGGATTACCGCGCACTGCGTCTCTTTGTCGTACGATTTCCCGTCCGCCGCCTCCCAGCCCTTCGAGACGGTGAGAAGCGGAATGGAAACGAACAGGGATTGCCGCCCGCCGCCGGCATCCACCGTCCGTTCGGACGAGGTCGCCAGCGGAGCGATGAACAGTTTACGACAGGAGGCTCCGTCGGTCCCGGAATGAGTTCTCTTTGCAATAACAAGCGGCAGAAAAACAACATTGCGGTCCGTTGCGGTCTCGGTCTTTGATTCGGTTACAACGCTCATCGTCGGCACAACGAATGTGCGCCGCACGCCGGTCTCTTTGTCGGTCCTTGTGATGCACCCGCAGGCGCAAATCGCCAAAGCCGTCATAATCAGCAACAGGGTCGCGCCTCTCATTGCTTTCCCCCCTTAACAAATGTCTGTCCAGGCTCACGCTTCGCAAGTCCGGCACGGCCGGACACATCGCGCTCACCAGCGGATGTGATTCCGCAGGCAAAATTCCGCGTTCAACTCGGCAATTTCTTCCGGAGACAGTTTTGCAAGCGCTTCTCCTATCCCTCCGGAGCCGGGTGGTCCGGTATTCAGCCGCCCGACCAGAAACCCATACATCCTTTTCGCCAGGGCAGTATAAGGCGAATATTGCTCATCTTCAAGAGAAAGGTAATAAAGCAGAAAATAAATATATCTCGAGGGCCGCTCGGTCTCCAGTCGGTACAGGTTGTTCAGCAGAACCAGGTGAGGATGGCCGGCATTGACCGAGGCAAAGGCCTCCGCATATAACTCGATTCGATTGTGGATGCGCCTCGGAGAGAAACGAGCCCTCACGCCCTCGATGAAATATGACGGAATATGGGCGATAATGGGAAGATGCCTGTTCATATCGATGATGTGCCCCTCCTCGTGAGTTGCAACTGCATCAATCTCGGCGGCCAGGAGATGCTGAAATACCTCGTCGTATGCGGCCTCGTCCTCTGTCGGAAGACTCAGGTCCCCGAGCGCGGCCTTCAGAAGCGCGTTTCTGTCGGCGGACCAGGCTTCTCCCGTCTCTCCACCGCGCAACAGGTCGGCCGCCGCGCGCACCTGGACCATCGCCGGCCGGAGCGGCTGCATATCCACATAGTACCCTTTTCGCGACAGCGAGGCCTGCCCCGTGATGACCGGCCGGTTTGCCGTGTAGCCGTAAAATGATGTGATGCTGTCCTCGTCGCACAACGCCCACGCGTGCTTCGATTTCGCCCGGTGCCGTCCGCCGCTTCCGTCTTTCGCAAAGCAAACCGAAGTCTCGCCCGGGCTCATCTCGAACCAGGCGACGATGTTCATTACTTTCAACGAAAACGGCCCGTGTATCTGCGACAGGTGGAGATACCGGCCGAACTCGAGAAAGTAATTTGCCAGACCCGAATGTCCGTGATTAACCCCGTGGATTTCCCTGCCGTAAAAGACTAATCTGTAAATGCCATTCGAGTCGTCCGACAGTACTATGCCTTTGGCGCGGGCGATGCGCCTGAGAGCCCGGACTACTGCGGAGATGTCCGGGGTTCCCTGTGCGCGCAACTGGCCGGCGTAAACGTCGTCCATATACTCGCGCGCAGCCCCGACGAAAGCGCGGTGCCTGAGCAGTTGTGCCAGTTCCATTACGGTTGCGAGTCCGTCGGGTTTTATGCGAAGCGCGTGCTTGCACTGCTCAATCGCCTCGTCTATCCACCCCAGGTGTCTGTAACACTGCGCGAGGTCGTGGTGGGTCATATAGTCCGGGGGCGAGAGATTTTCAGCGGCCGTGCTGAGGAACCCGAGCGAGCGCACGATATCAAGGAGTTTGTTGCGCTGCGAATACACCACGGACCGCGGTATGGACCTCTGCCATATCTCCAGCGCCTTCACATATTGTCCTTGCCGGACGTAGAAGAATCGCGCCTGCCGCACCGCCTCACTGTTGTACGGGTCCAGGGCGAGGGCCTTCTCGACGGCCTTCGCCGCTTCTTCGTCCCTGCCGAGGTCCGTCAGGCACCTGCCCATCAGGGCGTGAAGAGGCGAAGAATCGGGGAAAAGTTCTACGGCCTTTTGCGAGCGTTTCAGGACCTGTTCCGACGCGCCGTTGCGCACGGCCCCGGCCAGGTAGCGCGCATATATCTGCCAGAGTATCTCGCGTTCCGGCTCTTCAGCGCCTTCGACGGCCTGATATTCTTCGAGAGACCTGACAGCAGCGGCGAATTCTTTCGCCTTGAAGTGTGCGACGGCGCGCAGCAATTTCAGTTCCGCGCATCGCGGGTGGACTCCGGCCGTTTCGCCGAGCAGTTCCGTCGCGCGGTGCGCCTTGCCCAGAACAAGCAGAGACTCGGCGGCGGCCTTCACTTCCTGTGCGTTAAGTCTGTGTATATCGTGCGGCAGACACGCGGCCCTCGAAAAATACCGTCGCGCGCGGTCCGGACTGCCTGTTTCTATCAGAAGCCTGCCCATAAGGTGATTTGCCACGCGGCTGTGCGACCAGGCCCGGAGCGCCCGGCGGCACTCTTCAATCGCGCCTTCCCCGTCTCCTTCGGCGAGCAGTTGCCGGGCCCGGACGGTATGCATCCCGGATTTCACGGGGTCCGCGCGGAAGATGCAGCCCTGCCAGCCGACGGCGGCTGTAACCGCGAAGGCCAAAATTAAAACCCGCCATCGCGGGCGGGCAAAGATTGATGCTGTCACTTGTTTTGAAGACATCGTTTCAACTGTACTCTATGCGGGAATTCACAAATACTCAAGTTGATTGCTCTTGCGCCAACATCGGTGACTCCGCCTGAGGCGGATAAATGTCACCGTAAGATGCAATTTCCGGTTTGAGGTTTTCAGGCGACAAAACTCCCTCCACCCGGCGCTCCTGCGCTGATTTTCGCTCGCCCATCGGTTACTTCAGACTGATTGTAATCGCCCGGCCCTTTTTCGCAAGCGCGACCTTGTCCTCGCGGGCCAGCCAGCCCACCGCCATATCGAAAGTCCTGTTGTCAATCTTGACGGCTTTCATGGCGCTTGAGTATGAGCACGGTTTGCCCGCGTCACGGGTGAGATATTGGTAGATTTGGCCGGCGGCGGTCCCTATTTCCTGATTCGTCATCGTCCCCTCCCCAAATTGGAAAAATTGAGGCTTGAACCGCACAACAAGATTATAGAGCAATGCCGGTACTAATGTCAACGACGAATGTCAGGGGTCGGATTGCTTTTTGCGTCCTACGGGACTGTCACCAATGTTGGCGCAAGGTCGGTCAACCTGAGTTTATTCATCTTCGACCGGCGCTTCCTCTGGGAGTTCCGGCAGCGTGATTTTCAGGGTCTTCTCTTTGCCCTTCCTGATAATCTTGATATCGACTTTTTCGTCGCGCGGAGCGGTCTTTACCGCGTCGTTCAGCGACTCAATGCCCTTGATGTCGGTCCTGTGTGCTTTTGTGATAACGTCGTTCACCTCAAGGCCGTCCTTTGTGGAGGAAGGTTCCTCGCAGACCTTCACAACGACCACGCCGCCTTCTATCCCGAGATGGCTCGCCAGTGTCGAGTCAACGGGTCTGACGCGAAGGCAGGGCAGGACGCACTCCGGATAATATTGCAGGCTGTTCACATCAAGAACATCCGCCAGCGTCACGCCTTTGACTGTCTTCAGGATGTCGTTGTAGCGTCGGAGCAGACCGGACATCCCCTCTTCGAGTTTCGGCAAATACTCCTTCTGTTTCTCCGGGTCCTTGCATCCTTCGATTATATTAAGCCACTGTTCAACAGTGAAACTCTGCTCCAGGAGCGGCATTTCTACGGCGCCCGCCATCGCCTTTACGTAAAGTTTGTAGAGTTCCGGGTCTTCCTTCTTGAGGGCCTCTTCGCTGTCGAACTGTTTTTGTGTCATTTGGGGGCGGGCGTCGGGAGAGTGCTCCATTATACTGACGGTGATTTTCCCGTCCGCCGCCTTGACAAAATTGTACAAAATGGCTTTGCCGTCCTTGTTAACCACGATTCTTCCGTATCTTCCCCCCTCTCCCGCTCTTCCTGGCGGCAACTCTCTCCAGCCGGGATTCCCGTCGGGGTCTGTTGAGTCCTGGGAAAACACCTCGTATGCGCCGGAAACAAGGATAATCCCGACGACAACCGGAATAATAAGTCTCTTCATTGCTCTGCCCTCCTCTCGCAGTTTTCAACGGGCGAAATTTCCACTCGCTTCAATCGGATATTATACGTGCGAAAAATGCCGCCTGTTTGCCGGTCCGGTGCGGCGGGGCCCTCCCTTCAATTCGCAACTTCAGGTATATTCACCCGCCGCAGCCTGTAAACAACCGCGCCGAAAAAGCGCTTCGGCTCCCCGTCCAGAACGAAATCCAGGGGGACCAGTTCCCGCAGCCGCACGTCCGGGTCCGTGCCCTGCATCCAGTGCTCGGTTTCAACCGGTATGACAAGGTAACATACATCCCCGGGTTTGACCGCTTCCTCCATCATCAGGACCGACCTTCCGACGCGCTCGAGCATCGGCCTGCCGTGATAAAGGGGCAGATGACGGCCCGCAAGCAGCCGCTCGTCCAGCCGCCCGCGATTGTAGTATATCGACGGGAAATACGTTTTGTACGAGGAGTGAATGATTACGCGCTCGTCGCCCGCTTCTTCTTCCAGGTACAGAGCGACTCCGCGCGCGTCCGTACCCGCATAGTCCCTGTCAAAATAATAATAGCACAGCGAGACCACCGACAGCACCGCTATGAGACAGACCCAGACTATCCGCACAACACGCGAGCGTCCCTGCATAACGCCGATTGCCGCCAGTACCAGAAAAAACGGAAAGGTATGCACCAGAAAGCGCGGGTTGAGCATCGGCCTGACAATAAGCGAAAAGAACACAAGTATCCCGAGCGGGACTATAACGCACATAAAGCACACCTCCCTCAGGTCGTCACGGCCGGGTCTGAATACAGCCGCAACAAAGGCGGTGCCGAACAGAACGGCGCCGGCCGCCACGACGGCAATAACATCCCAGGAAGGCGCGTGCGGTATCGGAAAGGCAATGCTCATATGACGGAACAGATTGAAGATGTCCTGCAGTTCCGGCGAGTGGAAATACCCGAAAATCTCCTGCACATCGCCGGCCTGCGACAGCAGAAACACCCCCCCCAGCGCGCCGCCTGCAATCGCAAGCGCCATGGCGAGAAGGGCCCACTTCGGCCTGCGCCAGAGAAGCACAACAGCCGCCACGGCCTGACCGGCCGCAAGCAGCACATAAAAGGGATGCACGGCGCAACCCACAACGCCCGCCACCACCCAGGCCACAGCCCAGGCAGCCACGCCTCGCCGGCCCGATGCAACCCTCCCGGCAAATTTCGCAAAGGCAAGCGCGGAAAACATACTCACCGCAACAAGGCACGAATACATCCGCAATTCCTGCGAACGCCAAATCAGCACCGGGCTGAGCGCGACCATCCCCGCCGCCAGCAGCGGCAGCCAGGCGGCGCGTTCCCCCTTGTCCCTGGCGGCAAATTCGCGCACAAAGAGATACGTCAGCCATATCGTGAGCACACCGAAAATTACCGACGGCAGGCGCCCCCAGAATTCGCCGCGCGAGACCTTGAGCCAGAAGTGCATAAAGAGGTGATAAAGAGGAATCTTCCTTTCCTGCTCCATCGCCAGCGAGGCAACCTCACCCGCAGGCTGAACCGAAGGCAGCGCGGTCTGGACCTCATCGAACCAGAAGGAACGCGCGCCGAGCCCGGCAAGCCTCAGGGACAAGCCGGCAAGCAGGATAAGAAGCAACAGGAGCGTTGTTCGATTTTTCACTTTCCCCTCTCTTCAACTTTGTGAAAAAAAACATTACAGTCCCGAAGTTTTCATTCTAAAACCCGCCCGCAGCCTGTCAAGGGGCGAATTGTAAAATAAGGGGGGGGCAGTCCCTTTACTTTACTATTATTGATACGGGAGGGTGGCGTCTTAAGGGCTTTACCGGGCCGGGCGTGTTTTGTATAATTATCTATCTGTTTTCTGTGAGGAGACGCGATGTTCGCGCCATATGAACTTGGACCAATACGACCGCCCAGCGAGGCGCAAAGTCTGTTGATACGCGTCACGCGCAACTGCCCGTGGAACAAGTGCGAGTTCTGCCCCGTTTACAAGGGCAAAAAATTCTCCCGCAGGAGCGTGGATGAAGTAAAACGCGATATCGACGCCGCCGCGGAATATCACGGCGACGCGTTTCAAGCCGCATTTCTTCAGGACGCAGACGCCATAAATGTCAATACCGGCGACCTGGAGGAAATCATAAGGCACCTCAAGAAGCGTTTCCCTTCGGTAAAACGCATAACAACGTACGGCCGCGCGCTCTCGGTCGTACGAAAGTCCGCGGAGGAACTGGCGCGGCTCAAGGAGGCGGGGCTGACGCGGCTGCATATGGGCCTGGAGAGCGGTTCGCAGAAGATTCTGGACTACGTCTGCAAAGGCCCAAAGGTCGGGCGGATTATCGAGGCCGGACAAAGGGTCAAACAGTCCGGCATTTCGCTGTCGGAATACGTTATACTCGGACTGGGCGGAAAGGATATGTGGCGCGAGCACGCACTCGAGACGGCCAGGGTGCTGAACGCAATCGACCCCGACTTCATCCGCGTGCGGACGCTTCGAATCGTGGAGGGCACGCCGCTCTGGGACAAACTCGCCTCCGGCGAGTTCAGGCGGATGACCGACGAGGAAATCGTGGTCGAGGAACGGTTGTTAATTGAGAATCTCGAAGGAATAGAAAGTTATTTCGCAAGCGACCATTCCCTGAATCTCCTGATGGAAATTGAAGGGCAACTGCCCGACGAAAAGGAGACGATGCTTGCGGTAATCGAGCGCTACCTGTCGTTGCCCGTGAGGGAGAAGCGCCTGTTCGAACTAGGGCGGCGGATGAACGTATTTTGGTGTCTGGAAGACATTGAAAAGCGGAAGAAGCGGCGCGCAATTGTCGAAAAAGAGATGGAGGCGATTGAATCGGAGTCCGGCGCCTCCGTGGAGGATATAACCTTCCAACTGATGGGAAGAATGATATGAAGTACTCAGATTGGTGACTGTCACTAATTACGGAATCGACCCCGACTTTGTCGGGGGAGATTCGTAGATTAGTGACTGTCACCAATTAATGCTCCGGGGACAGTCCGCGGCGCCCCGATTTCGGCCTTCGCCTCATCGGGGCTTGGGACAGTCCCCTCGAAAACGTCTTGCACACTTTGTTCAAGACAATCACCTCGTCCGAGAACAGAGGACCAGAATATGAGCCAGCCCTGGCAAGAGAAATACCGGGAGAAACTTGCCACACCAAGGACCGCGCTTCGTAACGTCAAGCCGGGACAG
>JBDRIB010000281.1:0-3787 GCA_043816375.1 Planctomycetota bacterium
AGAACAGGTCCTCATCTCCAACAACAACGGGTCAGACCCTTCGCTGGCGGATTCAGGCAAGACAAACCTGAAACAGGCTGTTTTCGCCAGACGTGCCTGCTGAAATGCGCGTTATTCCGGCTGCTCGACCATCGGCGCGAGGGTTGTTCCCTTTTCCTCAATGGGCTTCAGGAGCCTGCGGGTCTGGCTGTCGTAAAGATATTCGGTGCGGCGCGCATCCTTGATGTATTTTCCCCGGGAATCCTTCGTGCCGTACATCCGGCCTATCACCTTGCTGGTGCCCGGCGTGCGATACTCGATGTATCCGCCTTCCCCGTCCCGCAGCATTACACGCTGGTCCGGATAGCGGTGTTCCTCCTCAAGCGTTCCGTGTACCATATACTTTGCGTCGCCCTTCGCTATCATCTTTTCAATACGGTAAATCTCGCCGCCAATCCCGGAATTTCCCGACTGACCCGTGCGCGGGTTTTTCTCAAAGTCAATCTCGAGTACGTCGCACGTCAGGTGCGTGTCTTCGTGCAGGGCCCTGTTCTTCCTGTCGGCGAAGCCGTAGTGGTCCACATTAACGTTCTCCGTCAGGTACGCCGTGGTTTCGGACGAATACTTCGGGTTGACTTCCTCGTCGTACACGACCTTTTTCAGATGGAGTTCCTGCGTGCAGGTCATCACCGTTCTGCCGGAACGACCGTTCGAGTCGCGGCGGCGCATCTCCACGCGCGGGTTGCCGCGCGGCGTCGCATAGAGGTATGTGTTTTCGATGACGTCGGCCTCGTACAGGCGCTCCCATACGGCCTTGTGCGAGTGCGCGGTGAAGGCCCGGCTGCTGATGAGCACGTTGTCGTACGCCTCGATTCTCTTCAGCGTTACGCCGCTCTTACTGCGCTCGTCGGGAACCATAAAGACCTTCAGGGTCCCGGCTCCCATATGCAGCACCTCTTCCGCCGGTTTTCTGCCGCCGGGGCCGTGCACGGCGCGCGTCTGGCGCGTGTGCGCGTCTTTTTCCGCAGTCAGTTTTTCCGGACTGCCCGCGCCGGCGCTCTGGTATATCGTTATCACCCCGCCGTCTTTTGTACAGTGGAGAATGGTTTCTTCCGTGACGCGCAGGTTCCCGGACGGGATGGGCGTCTTCGACTCTTTCGGCTTGTCGGTGACGGTACGCAGCCTCGGGGCGGTGAAGCCGTTCCCGGCGATGACGGTCTTTTCCGGCACGGCCGCCCCATTCGAGGCGGAGCCTGGCCCGGCCGGGGGAGGACGTCTCCAGGTTATGATGTCGCCTTCGGCCTGCTGAATTCTCGTGGTGTCCGTTCCGGTTCTCGGTTCCGAGACGAAGGCCCTGCCGTCGGCGCGCAGGGAAACCAGTTCCAGCATCAGCGAACTCCCTTCCTTCCTGCGCGGCTCTTTGGCGACGAAGCGCAGAGTTACGCGGTCTTTCGCCCTGAGCGTTGAGATATCCCGCGAGCCGGCGCTCTGTTTCTCCAGCGTCACGTCCTTGTCGAATATCACGACCGCCGCCTCTGCGGGGCTTGCGGCATCGTCGTCGAACTCGATATACGTGATTTTGTCGTTGCAGTCCGCGGTGTAGGTACCGGGGACGTTTTCTTCGCGGGTTTTTTCTTCCCTGTCCGTATCGAGAAACCCCGGCGGGGAATCGCTTTGCATAACGGCCCTGAGCGGCCAGTCGCGTCCCTGCGGGGAAATTCTCCCGCGCAGCAAGGCGTCTCTGTTGGCCGGAGTAAGGCGGTGGAGTATGAGTATCTTTGCGGGGCGGTCGGCGAACCGGTCCACCCTGTAGGTCAGCATATCGGACCAGGTCTGTCCCTTTTCGCCGCAGGTGCGCGCTTCGCCCGCGGCTTCCAGGCTTTCGACGCCGCCGAAAACGGTCTCGCGTCCGCCCCTGTTCTCCCGGCGTTTGTCGAAAGTCAGTTCGACCCAGTTGCGCGCCTGCAGTGTTTCCAGCGGGTCACCGGCGGCGGCTCCGGCGCGGCTCATATCGAGTTTCACATCTTCGTAAAGCGTAACGCGCGAGCGTGTTTCATCGACGTCGTCCATCTCGATTCTGTCGGAGCACCGGCCGACAACGGCGGCGTGGTCTTCCCCTTGCGACGAGCGGGCACCGGCTGTCAGGCTGCTGTATCCGATTTGCGGCGGCTGTTCGCGAAGATTTTCCACTCCGGCCCACACCGGCAGTTCGTCCCGCCGCTGAGGTTCCGCCCGGCCGAGCAGTTCGGCTTGCCCGGTTTTGCGGTCCCAGATGAGTACCGCGCCGGACGCCTCGTAGAGGTGTTTTGACACGGCGGAAGTCGCCTCGCCGTCTTTCGTGTCGGGGAGTCGGAATTGCTGCACGAGCACGTCGCCGATGAGCACGATTCTGCTCTGTTTCGGCGGGGAATCCTTCTTCTGCGAGTCGGGTTCGAGGTAGATATGCGCCTGGCGGCACTCGCGTATCGAGTCCAGTTGCATAATATTCGAGCCTTCCGGGACGGGACTGAACGATTTCATAAGCACCGGCTGGTCATAGCCGGCCATCTCGATTTTCTCCGGCTCCGGGTCCTGCAGAACGTTTTTGCCGTCGGGGCCGGTTTTGGACCACTGTTTGAGAAGAATGGTCAACCGGTCGCACTTTTGCCAGGAATCGATGAAGGGCTCGCGGAATATCAGCCGGGCCGAGTCTTCCGCTTCTATTTCGGTCAGCGATTTGGATTCGGTCTGGCGCGTCGCGGCGACGACGTCGTTTCGGAACGTGATAATGAGCAGGGAAACGCCGTTGCCGTTTCTGTCAACGTTCAACTCTCCGCCGTCCAGCATCGCGGTCATCTTCCGCAGGAGTTGCACATCTTCAATTTCCACGTCTCCCGACAGGGCTCCCAGTTTTTGCAGGGCATCCAGCAGAAGCGACACCTGCTCATCGGCGGGAGACGCCCGTCCCGCCTCCGGCAGGGATTGCGCGAAGAACTGCCTGATGTCGGCTTCGGCAAGTTCGCGGTCGTCGGCGGCAATGAACGACTCCGCAAACCGTCTCTGGAAAAACCGCAGGCAGTCGGCCGCATACTTCTCTTCCAGAGGTGGGCTGCCGAAGGTGGCGCGGAATTTGTCGAACGTTTCGAGAAACCCGTAGAGAACCGGGATGTCGTCGAAGCGTCTCAGCGTCATCGGTCCGCTGCAGGTTATTTTCGTGATGCGTTGTTCCTTCCCGTCCCCGGTTTCGGTCCCGGATTCGGGCGCCCGGCGGGAGCCGACGGAGAATTGGCTGCCGGCGAAGTAGGCCGTGATGTCCCTGTGAAAGGTGAGCGTCTTGAAGTTGACCATACCCTTCATTCCGTTCCCGCTGAGAATCATCTGCCTTTCGTGCCTGTCGGAGACGCGGACGCCGACATCGCTCTCCGCGCTTTTCAGGGCGTCGTCGTAAGAGAGGCCTTCTCCGGTGAGCAGCAGATTATTTTTCTGTTCTCCCTCTATGCGGACGTTGTTTCTCAGGTCGGCCACGAAACTGTTGTATCGCTCTTCACGAATGGTGCGCTCTATCTGGCTGAGTATTGCGATATCGGCGGTAATTACGGATGTGTTGCGTCCTTCGGCGTCTTTGGGGAACATCCTGGGGGTGGTGAGTTCCCAGCACGCCCTGGTGCCGGTTTTGGCGTTGTCCGGGACGGGGACCTGGCGGGCGGAACTGGCCTTGCAGTGGTACAGGACCAGATTTTCCTGCTGTTCGTCATAGGCGCGGAAATCAATCAAGCCGGTGTGGGGCTTCCCGTTGCCGTCAACGGGTAAATCGTCCGTCTGGTCGGTG
>JBDRIB010000282.1:0-3766 GCA_043816375.1 Planctomycetota bacterium
CACCAAGTTTCCCGATATGCCTTTAAGTCCGCAACTTCTCAGGACAGCGTTACAGGCAAAAGTGGGTGATGATTTGCTTTCCGCCCTTATAAAAAAGGGCACTATAACGCAGAAAGATGTTTTCTGGCCGTTGCTACATAAGACGTTGGCCGAACCGGTTGAGTTTGACCCGGAAATGGCGGGGAAAATGTTCATCTGGGCCGTTGAGTTCAAGAGAATAGAATGCAGTGCTCTCATACTACCATCTTTTTACAACAGGATTGCGGGGTTGCTGCCAAAAGAGTCGAAAATCAGGGAGGCGGTTGCGGCAAATATATCGGAGACAATATCCATAGCGCTTCGGGATGGGAGCTTCCATGCCTTACAAAATATTGGACGTATTCTCCCCATATTATACGCTATAGATGAAAACAGAGCGATAGCAGCCGCGAAGAAGTTTGTAGAAAATTACAACAAACCCAAGCCCTGGCCATTGAACCTGGTCAAGCGAACAGCCTCCTGCGTTGCAATGGTTGACGAGGAAAGCGCGAAAATCCTTCTGAACCTCTCACAACTTCGAGAAACTAAGGAGCTTTCAGTCCTTTCCGTTGCCGAACTGGACAAAACCGCTCGCGACAAAATGATTCCAAGGGCGATTTCGTTTTTCTCGTCTCTGGAAAAAGGAAACCCGGGACCCTTTGTTACCCGCATCATAGCCAGTTGGGCGGGATACTTTCCCGAAGACGCGCTTGACTATCTGGAAAAGAATTATGACAGGTCGAAATGGCCCGATGTTTATCGCCATATTGTGAAGGTTTATCCATTCTCCGAGGAAAGGGTAAACCCGGTGTTTTGCAGGCTAATCTGGGAAAAGGTCCGTGACTTGGCAATTGAAGACCAGCAATTCTGGTGTAAGTTGGCCAGTATCAGTTCCAGCACCGCTCCGGAAATCACCATTCTTGCCGCCGACAAGATTTTTTTTGACAATCAATTCTATACAGGCTCCTCATACCTCTCTCTTGCCTACACGAACCTGAAACCTGACAAGCGCAGTGAAATGCAAGCGGAGTTCTATAGAAAACTGGCGAACGTCGCCGGAGGGGGACCGAAATGCGCTGAATATGTAATGCTTGGAATCTATAGAATTTCACGTGAGTGTCTCGATGGCGAGGATATTGCGCTTTTATGTCGGCAAGTATATGCCGTGATGCGAGAGAAGGAACTGGCCGCTAGTAATTCTTTCTTCAGAATATGGGCATTGTTTGACTTCGATGAGGCCAACAGGGCCTTCAAAGAACAAAATCCCGAAATCGCCAAGCAGCATCTCGCCATCTTTTACATAGAGACTGCTAAGTGCGGCTTGAACGATATTTCCAGGCTCAAAGAAAAGGCGAACTCGCAGGAATGAATATCCGGTTTGGTTCCAAAGAGATAGCGCCGCGTATCTCCCTTAGCCGGCCCGGCTCCCGCCTTTTCCCTGCCGGGCATCGCGCCTGAAATTTCTTCAACAATCCTCCCGCGTGACGCACTTTGTCACACCCCCGCCGTATAATAGTGCAGAAGCAACAAGTCGACACCTTTGCCTTTTCGCTTAATCTCCCCGTCTCTTCCTGTTTTGGGGTACCGGTTATGCTCCGACTTTACATTTTTCTCATTGACAGAATGCTGAGTTACCATCTGCTCGCCGGACACAGCGGAAACAGGTGGGAGCGAACTTACTTCCGCTTCCTTGCCCGGCTTTGCAAATATACGTCCTTCCTGGTCATCCCCTACAGCCGCGACAGGGAAAGGGCCGTTCTTGCAAGGACGGCGATGATGTTTGATTTGCTGGTCGGAAAGGAAAAAAGAATCGGTGCAATGGGCAAAGTAGAAGGCCTCGATTACCCCTTGCAGGAGGATGTCCGTGAAAACAGATAATAGAATAACAATCGCGTCGCGCACCGGCCGCCAGGGGCCGCCGTTCGGCGACCCTTTAGGCAGACGCTCGGAGATGCGGATTGCCATCTCGATGGCTTCGGTGAAGAAACAGGTACAGTCGTGGCTGAAGAAATCATACCCGAGAAAGAAGTTCGATTTCATCCACCTCTCCGGAGGCGACGCCGGCGAACTGGCTGACAGGAAATCCCTGCTGAAGTTCCTCAAAGAAAAATCCGCCCCGCACGAAATAATCGACCCCTTCGGCCACAACCACCTCGACTGGGTGCACTCGCAGGTCGTGATGCGGAAGCGAAACGGCGGGCTGGACATCACCAAACCCGTCGTCTGGGACACGTTCAGCATCGACATCGAATGGCAGCGCAAAAAGATAGTGGTCTTTAAACTCAGCAGGCTCGAAGACAAGATGGAAAAATTCGACCTGCTCGTCTGTGCCGTGGAGGACCTTGAATCCTTCAAGGAATTTATGCGCGAACTCGTATTGTACAGGGCGTCCAGGCACGAAAAGGCCTCGTACATAGAATGTTACTCGGGCAGAGGCCACAGGGACAAAATCCTGCGCGAGAAACTCCGCTGGGACGACATCATCCTCCCCGACGGGACGGTCGAGGAAATAAGAGCGGACATCGAATCGTTCTTCGCGAACAGCGGCCTTTACAAAAGGATGCGCCTGCCATACAAGCGCGGCATAATCCTCACCGGCAGCCCGGGCAACGGAAAGACGCTTCTGTGCCGCGTCATCGCCAGCAACTTCCGCGACATCCCCTTCGCGGTGGTTCAGGCGGACAAGAATATGGACAACGGCGAACTCGATTTTCTTTACTCATACTTCAGCAACCGCGAGGGCGCGATTATCTGCATCGAAGACCTTGATACCATCTTCGAAAAGGGCCGGATAACGCTCTCGGCATTTCTGAACATACTGGACGGCATAAAGCCCGGTTACGGCATACTCACCATCGCCACGACAAATAATCCGGGCAGAATCGACCCGGCGCTTACCCGGCGGCCGAGCCGCTTCGACAGGAAATGGGTCATCCGCGAGCCCGACGAGGAGGGCAGGCGGCGGTTGCTCAGGTTGTATTTCCGCGATGATGTAAGCGACGTGATGGTTCAGGAGATTGCCGCAAAGACGGACGGCTGGAGCGCGGCTTACTTGAAGGAACTGTTCATCACGGCGGGATTCCTCGCGGTGCGGCACCTGTCCGCCGCGAAAAAGGCCGGTTCATCCGCCGATGCCAAGGCGGCGACTTCGCGCGGCGTCAGGCCCGAGCACATTCGCCGCGCATTCGAGATGCTCGACTCCCAGCGCACGTTGGAGAGGCGCAACTTCAATCCGGCCGCCGCTCCCGTCGGCTTCGCCGGTTGACAGGGCTGTGTCGGGCGGATAAGGTTCACAGATGTCAAGGAGGCCGTTATGGGAACGGAATACCGGGCAAAATGCAGGAAGTGCGGCAGGAACTTCACCGTGCGGACCGGGGGCGGCTTCGTATTCGAGTTATTGCACTGCGACCGGTGCGGAAAGGAGCGCTCCATCACTTTTGAGGAAATCGGCGAGCCGCATTTCCGTTACGCCAGGGGGCTGGAAGAGACGGGTTGCGCCGTGGTTCACAGCAAAGGATACGATGAGTATGTCCGCAAACACCATCCAGTTGCACCGCTATCCGAGGAGGAATACGAAAAAGCCGTTGAGAAGATTGCCGGCAGGTGCAGGTGCGGCGGGCGGTTCCGCTTCGATGTGCCGCACCGCTGCCCGAAATGCGGTTCCGGAGATGTGGAATTTATATCCGTCGCGCATTATGATTGAACTATCGGACGGACACGGGAACGCAACTTCAGCCTTTTGCTCCCC
>JBDRIB010000283.1:0-21009 GCA_043816375.1 Planctomycetota bacterium
CAGGCTGGGCATTCCGGCGAAACTGGAGAACGGCGTCGGGCATGCAGGACTCGCGGACGCGCTGCTCGACCGCGTAGAGGTGGTCGACGAACTCCTCAAAAGGGACGGACAGGATGACGACCCGCTGCTGAAGTTGAGGCGGGAACTGCTTGACGAAGCGGCCGTGTCCGCGGTTCGCTCTGCGATTGTTCACCCGGAGTATCCCGGCTCCTGGAAGAGCGTATTCAGGTGCAGTGAGCATCTTGAATATGATTCGCGAATCGCTGTATTTCGCGACGAAAGGGGCGGATACCGCCTGGACGCAAAGGCCGGTGGGAACGCCGTCTGGCTGGCGAGGGCGTTCAGGTCGCTGATAATGATTTCCCTGGCAGGCGGCCGGGGCGAGAAGGCGAGGGAATATGTGGATGAGGCCGCACGGAATTACGCGGTTGACCGGAGCGACCTGTTGTCGCTGCTGAAGCGCAGGTTCTCAATCGACGACCCGCCTGTGTGGCTTGGAAGCAAAACGGATTGAAGGCGGGCATGTCATTCACTGCATCCGTGGCAAGACATAATTATTGTTCTTTGTGTTTTTAAGAAGCACCTGCTGCGAAAGGATGACAGTCACCAATCCACGAATTTCGTTCGCATCGCTCACGAAATTCCGTAATTGGTGACAGTCACCTTTCGTGTCGTCACCTTTCGCGTTCCGTGGCAAGATATTGTTGAGGGACTATGGACATATTGAAAGACTGCACCGAGGCGCAGCGCGAGGCGATAACGCATATTGACGGGCCGCTGATGATTCTCGCCAGCGCCGGCAGCGGCAAGACGCGCGTCATCACGCGGCGAGTGGCGCACCTCGTGAGTCAGGGCGTCGCGCCGGAGAGCATCCTCGCCATCACGTTTACCAACAAGGCGGCCGACGAGATGCGCCGCCGCGTCGAGGCCCTTGTCGGCCGGACCGGGGCGTGGGTGTCAACCTTCCACTCGATGTGCGCGCGAATCCTCAGGCAGGGGATACATCATCTCGGACTGGACAACAGTTTCACAATCTACGACGATGACGACTCGCGAGCCTGCGTAAGGCGTGTGATGGATGAGTTGGATATGGCGCGCTCCGAAATCCGGCCCGGCGCGGCGCTGAGCGTGGTGAGCAGCGCAAAAACGTCGTTTATCTCTCCGGAGGAATTCGCGAAGTCCGCGAGCGGCCCGTTCTTCAAGGCGGTCGCACGCATTTATGAACGCTACGAGGCGATGCTGCACGAGGGCAGTTGCCTCGACTTCGACGACTTGCTTATTTTCACCCACCGCCTTTTTGCGGAGCACCCCGATGTGCTGTCCCGCTATGCGGAGCGCTTCCGTTACATCTGCATAGATGAGTTCCAGGACACCAACCGGGTTCAGTACCTTCTGGCAAAGGCACTGGCGATTGTCCACAAGAACATCTGCGTCGTGGGCGACCCAGACCAGACGATATACACTTGGCGCGGCGCGACGCTGGACAACATTTTCGATTTCGAGAAGGATTTCCCCGCCGCGCGCGTGATAAAACTGGAGCACAACTTCCGCTCGACCAAATCCATCCTGCGCGCGGCCTCGGGCCTGATTAAGCACAACCAACGCCGGAAAAAAAAGGACCTTATCACCGAAAACGACGAAGGCAGCAAGGTCGTCAGGATTACGGCGGCCGACGAGATGGACGAGGCGGAGACCGTGGTGCGCGCAATCCGGGAACTGTGCGCCGACGGCAAAAAATATTCGGACATAGCCGTCCTGTACCGGACAAATGCCCAGTCGCGCGCGTTTGAGCAGGCGATGATAGAAAACGGAATGCCGTACCTGCTCGTCGGCGCGGTGGGTTTCTTCCGCAGGAAGGAAATCAAGGACGTGCTGGCGTATGTGCGGCTCATGCTCAACACGGGCGACGACGTTAGTTTCGTCCGGGTGGTCGGCCTGTCCACGAAGGGGATAGGCCCGGCGTCGCTGGGGAAACTCAGGGAATTCGCGCAGCAATCATCGAAGAGAATGGCGGATGCCCTGCTTGACGGCTCGTACCGGGACATCCTGTCGAAGCGGCAGGTTGAGTCCCTGGACAAACTGCGCAGGATTCTGGAAGACCTCCGCGCCATGCCGCGCAGTCCCGTTCAGGATATCATCAGAAGAGTAATTGAACTCACCGGCTATCGGAGGCAACTCCGCGATGCGAGCGACCCGAAGACTGACGAGCGCCTTGAGAACCTGGACGAACTGGTCGCCGCGGCCGTCGAATACGACGAGGCGAGTGAAGACGCCAACCTCGAGGGATTTATGGAACAGGTCGCGCTGGTCTCCGACACGGATAATCTGGAAGAAGGCTCCGACCGCGTTACGCTGATGACCCTGCATTCCGCCAAGGGCCTGGAATTCCCGGTGGTCGTCATAACCGGGCTTGAGGAGACCCTGATGCCGCACAGCCTGAGTATGGACAGCAACGAGGAGTTGGAGGAGGAGAGGCGGCTGTGCTTTGTCGGGATGACTCGCGCGCAGGAGCGGCTGATTCTCACGCACTCGCTGCGCCGGATACGGCAGGGGCGCTATAGCGACTCGCTGCCGTCGCGCTTTCTGGCGGAGATTCCGCCCGAGGCGATTGAAGTGTCGGCCCGAACCGGGGGGCTGATTGCGCCCGGCGCCCGGCTGGGAGAACCGGGGCGGGACAGGCCGATAACGGCGGAGGAAGGCAGGGACAAATACGGCATCAATGTCGGCGATTACGTGCAGCACAAACAGTTCGGCACGGGCAAGGTGATCAAGTTGTATAGCGCCGGGAATCAGGCCAGGGCGAGAATTTTTTTCACGCATTACGGCGACAGGTTAATTGTGTTAGAATACGCGGACCTGAAACGAATCGGGGACTGATAACGGCGACTCCGCCTGAGGCGGACAAGTGTCACTAATTACGGCGCAAAAGGTGACTCCGCCAAACACATTGGCGGATAAATGTCACTAATTACGGTGGACCTGTTCTATTTACGGAATCGCGCGAGTAGGCGAGCGCGATTCGTAGAATAGAACAGGTCCTGGGATGCTCCGGGAACAGTCCCCTGTGCCGAGATTCGTAGATGGTGACAGTCACCTTTCGACTGTCACCGCTAACGGGAGGACGCATCGTGATAGTCCTGACAGTAATCGAAAAAGGCTCCGAACGACAGTACGTCGTCAAGGAAAGACTGATTACCGTCGGACGCGCCCCCGACAACCTCGTTGAAATAAAGGACGCGAAATCCTCCCGCCATCACTGCCAGATACAGGCAGTAGAGGACGACTACTTCCTCAAGGACCTCGACAGCCACAATGGCACGCTGCTCAACGGCAGGAAAATCGACGAGGCGAAACTCCACTCCGGCGATCGCATTCACATCGGGCTGACGAACATCCTTTTCGAGATAAAGGAGGAGGAAGGCTTCTGGAAGGATGAGCAGACCGCGATGCTGAACCTCTTCGAGACCGAGAAGGAACGCGACAACCTGCGCAAACTGCTGCACGTCTCGCTGGAGATTAACCGCGAACTCGATTTGCAGAAACTGCTCAACGTAATCATCGACGGCGCAATCGAGGTAACCGGCGCCGAGCGCGGCCTGGTGATACTTGACAGTAACGGGTCGATGAAGATTGCGCTTGCGCGTAACTTCAAACAAGAGGAGATTGCCGAGGCCGAACGCCAGATTAGTTTCAGCATACTGCGCGAGGTGCGCAAAAAAGGCAAACCCGTCATAACCGATAACGCCAGCGAGGACCGGCGCTTCGACGGGTCCGTCAGCGTGCACGGGCTGAACCTGCGCTCGATTATCTGCCTGCCGCTGAAGGCGAGGGACAAGGTCATCGGCCTGGTCTATCTGGACAACCGCTTCGAGATGGGCGCGTTTTCGCAGACCGATTTGAAACTGGTCGAGGCGTTCTGCAATCACGTCGCCATCGCGCTCGAAAACGCTCAGTTGTACGAAAAGGTGGCCCGCCAGCGCGAGGAACTGGAGAAAATAAACCGCGACCTTTCGAACACGGTCGAGGACCAGACGCGCGCGATTAACCTGCTCGAAAAGTCCGGCCTCGAACTGCCGCTTAAATACGACTACAAGAAAATCATCGGCACGAGCGGCAAAATGCAGGAAGTCTTCCACCTCCTCGACAGGGTCACGGACTCCGCGATACCCGTGCTGGTGCAGGGCGAGAGCGGAACCGGAAAGGAATTGTGCGCGCGCGCAATACACTTCAACGGCCCGCGCAAGGATAAGCCTTTCGTCACGGAGAACTGCGCCGCGCTCACGGAGACGCTTCTGGAGAGCGAACTCTTCGGACACGTCAGGGGAGCCTTCACCGGCGCGGACCGCGACAGGAAGGGACTGTTCGAGATTGCGGACGGCGGCACGCTTTTCCTCGACGAGGTGGCCGATATGAGTCCCGCAATGCAGGCGAAACTCCTGCGCGCAATAGAGGCGGGCGAGATACGCCCCGTCGGCGGCAAGACAATTGCAAAAGTCGATGTCCGCATCGTCGCGACCAGCAACAAGGACCTGAAGAAGATGGTCGAGGCGGGCGAGTTTCGCGAGGACCTCTTCTACAGGCTCAACGTGGTCACCGTCAATCTGCCGCCGCTGCGCGAGAGGCGCGAAGACATCCCGCTCCTCGTTGACCATTTCCTCGCGCAGGCCGTCCGGGAGAGCGGTCAGCAGAAACGCCGCATAGACAGGAAATGCGTCGCGCTTATGACCGAATACGACTGGCCGGGCAACATCCGCGAACTGGAAAACGAGATTAAGCGCCTTGTCGCGCTGAGCAGCGATACAATAACGCCGGTTCTGCTGAGCGAGCGTATACGCCCCGGAAAGGCGCCTGCGGCGGCGCCGGTTGAGATTGGGGAGGGCGGTCTGAAGGACGCCGTTCAGAAAATCGTCGAGTCCGTGGAGCGCGGGATGATATTGAAGGTGCTGGAGGAAACCGGCTGGAGGAAGTCGGAGGCCGCGCGCAGGCTCAAGATTTCACGCCCCACCCTCGATGCGAAAATCGAGGCATACAAGATAAAGAAGCCGGGTTAGGCAGAAGGCAGCCCCGATTCAACGCAAAAGGTGACTCCGCCACACACATCGGCGGACAAGTGTCATCCTTTTGCAATGCGAAAGTCGGGGCGTAGATTAGAACCGTTCCTCAGATGAGCAAATTGCATAGATGGGTTCACCGCAGAGCCGCGGAGAGCGCAGAGAAGAAACATGTAGGGAATAGGGACTGTCCCTATTGAATTTGTTGTAGAACCCGGCGTGGATGTTACTGACCCTCCCACACCGGTTAGCCCCCTTCTTGGTGTTCCGGGAACAGGTGGTGGTTTAGAAGTAAGAAGCCTAAAACCTCTTATTCCCGTTAAAGTGGAGAAGATATCACCATGAGCAAGGTTGAATTCAAACCGAACGACAAAGTTGTTTTTCTTCCAAACGAGCATACAGTTGGATGGAGCATGTACGGTTTGTTGGGCGATGGTCTATTTCCAGGTGTTAGGGTAACAGTAAAGAGTATAACTCCTGATGGTCGCGGGTTGATTACCAAAGGGGGGAGGGAGCCTTGGAGTTTCTATAATTTTAGATTGGTAAGGAATTTGGATGTATGCCCATATGTAAAAAGCGATCTGGTGATGCTGGATTATCACGACAAACCAATAGGTGGAGGGCCAAACATTGCGCAATTGAAGTACATTACAATCGACGAAGGTGATTTTCACATTGGCTGGTGTGAAGAAGAACTACGGAGTAAGGGTCTGGAATTTGATAAGACTTATTACATTGAAAACATAGAAGATGATAGAATCATCTATCTAAAAGGGGTGGACTTGGGTTTCTACTGGAAGTTTTTCAAAAAGGCATCCACAACATAGCAGGCAAGATGCGGGAGCTGGCCCCGACAAAAATCTGTCGGGGTTCCACTCCGCTTCAAAGGCAGAAGAAGACAAAGACACAACCGGGCAGCCCGAAGCTCAGCCGGACGAATAGTTCCGGAGTTCCGTAGAACCGTAGTTATTATCTGCATTCATCTGTGTGTATTAGTGGTTTCCTGCCTGAATTTCTCCGCGTCCTCTGCGTCTCCGCGGTGAATTTATCTGTGAGGGGGGGGCAAGTGTCTTCTGCGTCATTCAGCGACTTTCTGTGCCTTCCGCGTTGAATTGCCGTTCCCTTTCCTGCTCGCCTGCTTTCCTACTTGCCTGCTGTAGTTTCCGTGGAAAGGGAAATTATTTTTCGGATGAGTTGGTTGGAGACGAACTGGATGTAGTAACTTTCGAGTTGATATTGTTCGAGGTAGTGCGGGGATTTTTCGCCGGAGCGCGAGTATGCGTAGAGTTCGAGCGCGTTTTGTGTCGAGTCGTGGCGGGCATCGTAGATTTCTTCGAACCGGATTATGAAGGGACCGTTGGAGTTGGGGTCGCGCACAACGACAGGCCCGGCGGCCCCGGCGAGGGTCGTCAAATCTGTGTACTTCGAATTGACGGATTCGTAGTCGGCGGTCTTGAATATCTGCAACTCGATGCCGAGGCGCGGCGGTTTGTAGGGGTCGTAGGCGGTGACCTTGCATATTATGACGGCGTCGGCCTGGATTGTGCGGCCGATTTCGGCGACGTCGTCCGCGGATGAAACGCGCGTGACGTTTATGTTGTTCCGCTGCAGTTCCTCCAGGTAGACCAGTTCATATGCGCGGACGACGGTGAAGCCTTTGAACTGCGCGAGTTCGGAGGCGAACGCCTCGGCATACCTGAGGGTGCGGTCGGGGGGGATGGGGATTGCGGTCTGACCGAGCGTGAAGGGGAGCACCGCGACGGTCTTGATGTCGGAGAATGGATTGTTCGGGTTCTGGCCGACCGCCCTGCCTCGCACGCCTCTGCCCACCCACCTGCCGACGCCTTCAAGGGCTTCGCAGCCGTTGCCCATAACGAGCGTGGTCAGGAGAAAGGTGAGAAGGAGGACGCGGCGGAGAGTCCTGCCGGAAACGGAACTGGGTTTGTGGTGCGGTTGCATAGCCGATTTCCCCTCCCTCGAGAGTGTTTTGGTTATTCCTGCATAGTATCCGATTTTGTGCGCGGTGTGTCAAGCGTCACTTGTGATATTAGTTTGGTGGCGGTCAGCATAAGAAAAAGCCCGTCCGTGTGGACGGGCCTGTTTGTTCAATCCTTTGCGGACAAGCCTTGCCACACACATCGGCGGGCAAGCCTTGCGGGCGCTTCAGGGCATCTCCGGCGCCGTGGAGAACTTGACCATACGCACCGACCAGATGTTCATATGGTTGTCGCGGTCGGATGTGAAGTAGAGTCTTTCGATTCCGTCCTTCATTCCCCAGGTTGGCGACCAGTTCGAGCCGGAGTTTTCGGTTATGCGCAGTTCCTGCGAGCCGTCGATTGTGATGACGTAGATGTCGTCGGCTTTTACAAGGGGCTCTATCTTTTCCCACCATTTCCACCAGTTGCTCTTGGATGCGGCGGCAAAGGCGAGGCGTTTCCCGTCGGGCGACCAGGCCGGCTGGATGGCGGCCCATCTTTCTCCGCGCACAATCAGGTTCAGGTTATGACCGTCGGCGTCGATTGTATAAATGCTGCACGACAGCCCTTCTTTCTTGTAAGGCCTCTGGAAGGCAATGACGTCTGTAGTCGGGTTCCACTTCGGACACATTCCCGGGCCGAGGTTGGTTCTGGCCTGGGTGCTCAGGTCGAGGGTCCACAACTCCCACTCGCCGGAGTAATTCTTCGCGCAGTAAGCCAGTTTGGTGCCGTCGTAGGACCACGAGGGACTGGCCTCGTCCGCCTTCGAGGAGGTTACCTGCCACAGGGGTCCGTTGGACCAGGCCGAAGTGACGTATATGTCGTAGTTGCCGTTTCGGTCGGAGGCGAAGGCAATGTACTTGCCGTTGGGCGAGGTCGCAGGCTGGATGTCGTTTGCGGTGCTCGTGGTCTTCTGCGACATCGTGGTGCCGTTGACGGTCTTTATGTAGATGTCCGGATTGCCTGTCTGGCTCGAAGACGTAAAGGCCATATAATTGCCGTCGAGCGAAATGTCCGGCCAGGAATCCCACCCGCTCTTGGAATAGGTGTTTTGCTGCAGCCCGGCATAGACAACCGTTGAGCGCGGGGTGAACCCCTGAAATGCCCTGTCCGGAACGGGTTTGATTATGTTGATTGGCTCCGGTCCCTCGGATTCCCCGCTGTTAGAGGTGCAACCCAGCGGGGCAAGAACGATACACGTCATCACGAGCGCCGATAAGACATATTTTCTGTTCACCCTTCCTCTCCTGAAAAAAAAGGAAAATCGTATTTTCGGTTTATGCTTCCTCTTCCCTGATTATCGACAGCAGATTTTGGGAACTTTAGAGTAATTGCAGGGCGCGACTCGGTATGTGGGACGCGAAAAAAAAAGTCCCCGGAATTGGGGACTTTTTGTTTGCGGTTTTGGACAGGTCAGGCGGTTTTCCTGCTTACCAGGAAGCGTTTGCGCGCAAATCCCGCGATAAAGACCAGACCGGTCCCCGCGAGCATAATATAACTCGGTTCCGGAGCCATAGCGCCGAGCAGGTAGTCTTCGCCGGTTCCCGCGTCAGCGTACGAGCCTGAAAACGCCTGAAAATCGCCCATATGTACGAACCCGTCAATATCTTTCAGGCCTGTGATGGTGAACTCGATGTCGGGCCTGTCGAGAGAGGGTTCTCCGTCGCCTTCATAATCGTATAGCGCTCCGCCGACGCCTGCAATCGGTGCGCCAAAGGCAAACGCCGGTGCATAGGGCGAACCGTCGAATTCTACCACTTTGAATTCCGCCCAGGTGTCGGCCAGAGAGATACCGGCTATCACGTCATAAATTCCGTCGTTGGTGACATCGATGGCGAAGGTGAATGCTTCCGCCACGGAGTTGTGCGCAAAGTCGAAGCCGCCCAGCCCCAGCAATGCGGCCGATGTGCCGTTGGGGTCGTCGTCGCCGTCGACGTCGCCGGCAACCCCGTATGTATCCAGCCCGATGTACAGAGTGTCACTGGCGCTGTCATAATACCGGCCCAGTTTTATCAGCGCATTTCCCGTGAAGGAAATCCCGGGCGGCAGACCGACGTCATCCAGCCCCCCGTCAGGGTCTAAAAAAAATGTCCCCTGGGCAGCGAAGTCCGTGTCAACATTGCCACTGAAAGTGAAAGCCGAGGCTGCGGTGGCCGCAGACAGCGTCAATACTATTGCTGCGACGATAACGGTGAATTCTGTCTTGCTCATTGTAGTTCTTTCCCCAAAGCGGTTGTTGCAATAAATGGTCCGGAAAAAACGCGTTGACATCGAGCGGTTAGGCCGGGCACGCCTTGCCCGTTACTCGACGTCTCCAGGTTACTAGACACATAACTCGCACGCGAATCTCGGTTTTTTTTCGGAAAAATTGACCGGATTTGCACAAATGCCCAGGCATGATTTGCATGTCCTTTTTTGGCGGGGCGGGATTGCCCACTTCGCAACTCTTGTGTGTATGGCGCATTATGGACCATTCCCGGCCTTTTCGCTTGTGGCGAACGCAAATCCGCCACATAAGAACACCCTCGTTCATTCGGCGCGTGGCGGAGTTAAGTGCATTGTTTGTGTGAGGTTGCGTGGAATGAGAAGTTTCTCGGGGGAAATGGCACCGCGATTGCTTAAGCAATATCGAGTAAATTTCAGCAAACGGAAAAAACGTTTAATAAATCTGGAGGACTCAACTATGGAGCAAAGACGATATGCTCTGACAGCGGTTCTGGCAATCGGGGTGTCGGCTCTGATGTGCGCCAATGCAGCCGCTCTGCCCGTCACGTTCACAGGCAACACGGCAGCGGATTTCGCATTGCCGGGCACAATGGTGTTCGCCGATAATATCGGCGGTACCGGAGATGTCGGTCTGAGCGGCGGGGGAATGTCCAACCCCGGACAGCCGAGCGGATTCGATTTCGTGCAGGTCTATATGCACTACGATGTCGCCGGAGACACGCTGTATATCGGCTTTGATACTTACGGTATAGCAGGCGACTCCGACGGCGATGGCAATCCCTTTGACGAGGGAACCGGCACCGGCAGGATTGATATGAGCGAGGCAATCATACTGGGCGTTGATGTGGACGGAGATGGGGACCACACGATAGACACCTACGAGGCGCTCATAGGGATTGATATCTTTGCCATTGACGCGGGCGAGGCGGGTCTGGAAAGCCCGGGCGTGGGCTTCCCGACGATACTGACAACCAACATCAACCCCGCCACGACTTCCGCAGTAATCTCGCAGATGGTCATTGGCAATGATTTTGAAATTGCGGTCAGCGGCTTTGCCGAGCACATCCTGGGCGTGACGCCTTCGGCGGACATAGAGTTCAGTTTCAACGCCTTCAGCGATGCGGGAGCGGGCGGCGAAGACATACTCGGCGCGTACACGTATAAGATACCCGAACCCGGCACGATAATTATGATAGGTTCCGCTCTGGCGATTGCTGTCGGTTTTCTGAGGGGACGTCTAACGCAAAAAGACTAAGTGGGAAGGCACAGGCCAAGCCGGCCTTAACGGACAAAGCACGGCGCAAAGAGTCAACGCGGCCCGGATTATTCCGGGCCGCTGCCTTAGTTTCGGGGACAGCCCCGGGACTATCGGTGACTGTCATCCTTTTGCAATGCGAAAGTCGGGGCGTAGATTCAGAACAGTTCATCGAACGCGCAGGGGACAGTCCCCTGCGCCGAGATTCGCAGATTGGTGACAGTCACCGATGCTGGCACAAAATCAGTCAACTTGAGTTAATCAGAAGGTTTTGCGAAGGTAGAAGCGGGGGGGCAGGTCTTCGTGAGGAACGAAGCGGAGCATTTTGGAAAGTTCGCCGGTGGTTACGTTTTTGTCTCTCAGGTTCTCCTGGTAGAACTTCAGCGGTCCGGACCCGGCCAGTTGCACAAAGTCATACCCGTTTCGCGTGTAGAAGCATAACGCGGGGATGTTGCGCGCGGCGACTTCGGCGACGGCGCCGGGCGCGCCTTTTTCGCGTATCCACTTCTCCAGTCTCTCGAGTATCACTTTGCCGGCGCCGCAATGGCGGTGTTCCTTGAGCAGGAACATATCCTTTACGTCGCCGAGGCCGTCGAAGTCTCCGCCCTGAATCACCGTCGCAACGCCGAAACCCGCGCGCGCGTGGCCGCACTTTGCCAGCAGCACCACGAAGCGCTCATTGCCCACCGCAGTGCGCAGCCTGTCCAGACATTCGTCCAGCGTCAGTTCGTTGCCGAAGCCGAGCGATTCGCGGAACGCGTGGTGCTCGCGGTACATAGCCGTCAACACGTCATACTCGGCCTCTGTTGCGGCGCACACGTCTATTTGTTTCTTCTCCGACAAGTTGTTTCTCCGAAAAGGGAGGTTATTATAGCATGGCGGAACATTGTGTCAAAGCGGATTGGGAAAAGCGGAGATTATGCCCGTGCCGTCCATACGGACGGCCCGTATGGGCCGAAAACGGAAGGGTCTCCCGACTGGGTTCGGGACAAGTTCAGACCCTTCTCTACAAAAACCGTGTTGTCGCGAATAATGTCGTAGGGCACGGTCTGAATTTATCCCGAGGCTGATTCGAGGGAGACCGTGCCGCCCATACGGATGCGCTGTTTTCGGCGACGACCGCGCGATTGCGATGCGGGTGAATCACATTGCGCTTGTCGTGCTCCGTCTGTTACACTACGAGGCAGGGCGGCATCGACGAGCATCCGGAGTTCCAGGGACTCTTCTCAAGATTACGAAACAGGAGCGATATGAGCGACATAGAAATCAAGAGCGTGAATGGCGACAACCTCGGCGACGCGGTGCGGGTTTTCAACTCATTTGCCGGGAAGTTACCCCATTGGTTTCCCGTGGACGCGGCCGCGCTTCGCGAATATGTGCTCGATGGGGCGCGGACATTGTATGACGTGCCCTTTCCGTTCGAGCCGGATGCCTGTCTTGTGGGGTATGCAGACGGGAAACCGCGCGGCTTCATTCACGCGGGCGTCGCGCCGCGCCTCGGACCGAAAGAGCACGAGGAAAGAACAAAGGGCGCAAACGCGGTCATACGGTGTTTTCTCTTTGACGAGGGTTATCCCCATCTTGGCCGGGAGATGCTCGACAAAGTCCTGGTTTTTTTCGGGTCACAGGAGCCGAAGCGAACGATTGCCTTCGAGGGCGAACTGGGCTACCCGAATATATCGGGCGGAGCGGGCTATTGTCCGGTCGGGCTGGGGCACGTCATATCTCTGCTCGAAAGCCGCCGCTTCAAGGAATCGTTCCGGTTTACCTGGTACGAGAGGGGGCTCGAGAAGCAGGTTCCGCCGGAATTCCCCCCCGGTGCCACCATAAGGCGCGAGAAGGAACGCCGCGCATCGGGCGATATGCTGAAGTACACCCTGTCTCGCGACGAGGAGGATACGTCGGTCTGTTATGTGGCGCTTATGCGCGAACTTGCGGGGGAACCCGGGGAAGGGCAGGCTTACATCTACAACAACACGACATTTCCCGGGCATCGCCGCAAGGGCCACGCCGGGTTGACAATGCGCTATGTGCTGGCCGACCTCGACGAGTTTGCGATAAAGCGGTTGTTCATTCTCGTGCCGGTGGACAATCTGGCTGCGAGAAAACTGTACGAGAAGACCGGCTTCGCGCCCGGCGAGGAATGCATCGAGATGGAGATGCCCTGAGAAGGCAGAAGGCAGAAGGCAGAAGAAGGCAACAGGCAATCCCGATACAAACCATCGGGACTCCGCTTCGCTCCGCAGGCAACGGAATCTCGACAACTCGACAACTTTCCTTCCTACTTGCCTGCTATAATCGCTATTCTTCCCTGATGGGTGCGCGGAGGACCTCTTCGAGTTCCGCCACCGCCAGTTTTTCATATTTCAGCGCCTCGCGGACGGCCGCCGCTCCGGCCTTGCGATGCTTCGGGTCGTTCCAGCGTTTCTGGAAGTCGGCCGTGGCCGCTTTCTCGTCTTTCTTCCACAATTCAATGTTGCGGCCGAGGTGCTTTTCCCATTTTTTCCAGGCCTCGATTTCCCTGTCGTAGTATTCAGCCGCTTTGTCGAGATGCTCGTGGTAGTATTCCTTGTAGTGTTCCGGCGCGTATCTTCGGAGGAACACGGCGACGGCCGCGCGCGCCGTCCATTGCGGATAGATTGCGTAACAGCCCCAGCCGATGTCGAAGTAGCCGTCCTTGTCGTCAGTGGTCTTCTTCATCTTCTTCGACATATCCTCCAAATCCTGCGCGTATGCCTCGTACGCCTTGAAGCCGGTCTCAATTCCCGAGACGTCGTAATTTTCCAGGTAGAGCGATTTCTCGAGGCGGTTCTGTTTGGCGCACAGGACTATCCGCTTCATTGCATATTCGACCGCCTTGGTCACGTCGACGTCGGCGCGTTTCTCGGTCACGGCGAAGAGTTCCTTCGATACTTTGGCGCCCCAGTATTCCTTCGCGAACTCGGTCATCGTCCACTTCCCGCCCTCCATCGCGAACGGGTTGTTGTAGTAGTAGAGCACAGGTTCCTCGCTGCTCTCGTCGAAGCCGTAAAACACCACCGGCGAGAGCCACGAGCCGATAACGAGTTTCCCGGCGGAGATGCGGTTTTTGATGAATGCGTATGCCTGTTCGGGCGAGACGGGCGCGAGGAAACTGAAGTCGTATCCGGTGCTTTTCAGGGCGCGCCATTCCGGCGAGTCCGGGCTGAGCATATAACACCAGAACTTCTCGTTTGGATTGTAATGGAAGTTTGCCGCGGCGCCGGAAATCACCATAAGGGAGGGATAGTCCACCCTGGCGCCCTGGTGCCACAATGCAAGGGTGAGGCAGCGCATTTGCTCGTTCTGGATGAATTCCGCCTCGATGCCGAAACGCGGGTCGTCGTAGTTCCACATTTTCGGCAGTTTGGAAAGCGTGCGTCTGGCCGGTGACGAGATGTAAACTGTGCGCTCTTCCGTCGCGCAGCCGGCGACGGACAGGACAGCCAGGAAAAGTGTTGCAATGAGGGTAATGAGTCTCATCGTTTTCTCCCTAAGACAGGTCACAAGAGATGAAAGATTTCAGGACCATATGCCGAAGGCTAGTCTAGTCCTCAAATGTTGCATGTCAAAGAAAATCCTTCCATCTGAAATACATTTCGTTAAAGGCGAACGCCGGGGGATTTTTCAAAAAAATGCGCCGGATTTCCCTTGCTTTCCCGACTGAGATTTGTTAGTAAATGCGCCCTTTTAGTTGACCCTATCAGGAGTACCGGGCTTTCCTGCCTGGCCTTTTTTCCGGGGAAGCCTGCAAATCTGGAAAACCCCGGTTTCCGGCAGGCACCGAAAATTTTTCGCACCGATTGCGGGTTACAATAACAATGTCAGGAGGTTCAGATATGAACACGGCGGAACAGAAGAAAGGTATGACTTCACTAAGCCACGAAACACGCAAGTTCCCGCCTCCGAAGGAACTCGTCGCGAAGGCTCACATCTCGGGCATCGACCAGTACAACGAAATGTACAAACGCTCAATCGACGACCCCGAGGGCTTCTGGGGTGAGGTCGCCGCCGAGCAGGTCGAATGGTTCGAGAAATGGAACAAGGTGTCCAAGTACGACTTTAAAGACGGAAAGATAGAGTGGTTCATCGGCGGCAAACTGAATGTTTCATACAATTGTCTCGACAGGCACGCAAAGGGCGAACGCAAGAACAAGCCCGCCATCATCTGGCAGGGCGAGCCCGCCGGGGACAAGAAGGTTTTCACCTATGAGAAACTTCACGAGGAAGTCTGCAAGTTCGCCAATGTCCTAAAATCAAAGGGCATCAAGAAAGGCGACCGCGTTGCCATCTACCTGCCGATGATTCCGGAACTTGCAATCTCGATGCTGGCCTGCACGCGCATCGGCGCGATTCACAGCATCGTCTTCGGAGGCTTCTCCGCGGAAGCGCTCCGCGAGAGGATACTGGACAGCGACTGCAGGATGCTCATTACCTCCGACGGCTCTTTCCGCGCCGGCCGCACAATTCCGCTGAAGAAAAACGCCGACGAGGCGATCAAGGAATGCCCCCGCGTCTCGAGCGTCATCGTCGTCAAAAGAACAGGCAACGAAGTAACAATGAAGGAAGGTCTGGAATACTGGTGGCACGACCTGATGGCCGACGCCTCGACCGAGTGCGAGGCGGAGAAGATGGATGCCGAGGACCCGCTGTTCATCCTCTACACCTCCGGTTCCACCGGCAAGCCCAAAGGCGTCCAGCACACGACAGGCGGTTACCTGGTTTTCACCACTATGACATTCAAATACATCTTCGATTACCACGAGAAAGACGTATACTGGTGCACCGCCGACATCGGCTGGGTCACCGGACACTCATACATCGTTTACGGGCCGCTCAGCGCAGGAGCAACGAGCATTATGTTCGAAGGCGTGCCCACCTATCCCGAGCCCGACAGGTTCTGGGAAATCTGCGAGCAGTACAAGGTAACCCAGTTCTACACCGCGCCCACCGCGATTCGCGCGGTCGCCAAGGAAGGCGACAAATGGGTGAAGAAACACGACCTGAGCAGCCTCAGGGTCCTGGGCAGCGTCGGCGAGCCGATTAACCCCGAGGCCTGGATGTGGTATTACAACGTAATCGGCGGAGGCAGGTGCCCGATCGTCGATACCTGGTGGCAGACCGAGACCGGCGGCATTCTCATAACCCCGCTTCCCGGTGCGATGACCCTTAAGCCCGGCAGCGCAAGCAAGCCGTTCTTCGGCGTCGAGCCGGCCATCTTAAGAGAAGACGGCACTCCCTGCGATGTCAACGAAGGGGGCTATCTTGTCATCAAGAAGCCGTGGCCGGGTATGATGAGGACCCTCTACGGCGACCACGAACGCTTCAAAGATACATACTTCACGCGCTTCCCCGGCAATTACTTTGCGGGCGATGGCGCGCGTATCGACCAGGACGGCGACTACTGGCTGATGGGCCGCATTGACGACGTTCTCAACGTCTCCGGCCACCGCATCGGCACCGCCGAGGTCGAAAGCGCGCTCGTAAGCCACGAGACAGTCGCGGAGGCCGCGGTCGTCGGAATGCCCCATGACATAAAGGGCCAGGGCATCTACGCCTTTGTTACGGTTAACGTGGGCGTGGAGAAGTCCGAAGAGCTGAAAAAGACACTCGTTAAGCACGTCCGCACGGAAATCGGGCCGATTGCGACGCCCGACAAGATTCAGTTCGCAGATGCGCTGCCCAAGACGCGTTCGGGCAAGATTATGCGCCGCATTCTGCAGAAAATCGCCGCCGACACGGTTGACCAGATAGGCGATACCTCGACGCTGGCCGACCCGACCGTCGTCGAGAAACTCGTGAAGGAACGCCAGTAACTCGTTCAGGCGGGGGGCTGTCCCCGCTGCGAGAATGCACATAACGTTAAGGGAAGGAGTGGCTCCCACTCCTTCCCTTGCTGATTTTAGATACCGGAGAACCAGCAATGTCAACTGTAGCAGCAGGTGAAGTGAAAAACCGCGGCCCCGTGGTAACGGCGGCGGGCACGGGCATAAACCTCGCGCTCGGCGTGCTGTATTCGTGGGCGGTCTTCAAAAGCGCAATGCAGACGGACTGGGGCTGGTCCGTGGACAAGGCGGGAATACCGTACGCCCTGTGCTGCCTCGTTTTCGCATTCGCGATGATTCCCGCCGGCAGGCTCCAGGACAAACTCAGTCCGCGTCTTGTCGCCACAATCGGCGGTGTTCTCGTCGGCCTGGGTATGGCGCTTTGCGCGATTGCCGGCAACTCCTTCCCGGCGGTTGTCATAGGGTTCGGAGTGCTTGTCGGAGCGGGCATCGGCTTCGGCTACGCAAGCGCCACGCCTCCGGCGGTCAAATGGTTCCCGTCGCGCAGGACCGGCCTCATCGCGGGACTCGTTGTTTCCGGCTTCGGGCTGGCTTCGCTGTTTATCGTACCGCTTGCCACGATGTCGCTCAGCGGTGCGGGCATTTCAAACACGTTCCTTTATTTCGGTATTGTGTTCTTCGTGATCGTAATACTGCTGGCACAGATACTCAAGACGCCTCCGGCCGGCTACGTGCCCGTTGATAACGCACCACAGGTAAAGACGAAGAAAGTCGTTGTTCACGGCGAAGAGATGACCTGGAAACAGATGATAAAGACCCCGCAGTTCTATCTATTATGGCTAATGTTTTTCTGCGGGTCGGGCGTCGGCCTGATGGTCATCGGCCAGGCCAAGACGATAGTCGGGAACGCCGCGAGCACGCTCGGCCTCTTGTGGCTGGGCACGGCCTGCCTGATGCTTCTGGCCGTCGGCAACGGCGCCGGGCGCATCATCGCGGGTTTCCTTTCCGACAGAATAGGCAGGACGCTGACTATGTTCAGCGTTTTTCTGGTACAGGCGATTATGCTTGGTGTGATGATGATACTGGCCGGAGCCCCTTCAGCCGCGCTGTTTATCGCTTCGTTCATCCTGATGGGCTTCAACTACGGCGCGTGCCTTTCGGTGTTCCCCTCGGCGGCCAAAGACTACTTCGGGCTTAAAAACTTCGGCCTCAACTACGGCATCGTATTCACCGCGTGGGGCGTAGGCGGCTTCGTACTGACGCGCGTCGCCGGTCTCGTCAAAGACGCAACCGGCAGTTACGTCGGCGCGTTCCTTACCGGCATCGGCGCGCTCGTCCTCGCGATGGTTCTCACGTTTGTCACAAAGCCGCCGCACCATAACAAAGGGATTGAATCAATCGGGTCTGAAAGCCGCGACGAGGAGAGAGAACTCGTCGGCACAGCAAAATAAAGTCGCAATAAGAAAAAAACAATACACCCAGCGACAATCCGAAAACGCAATTCGTTCCAACGTAAAAAGCGGCCCCGACACATCGGGGCCGCTCCTTTTTTTTGTCCCTGAAATTGGTGACAGTCACCATTTTTCTGAAATTTAGTGATATAAGTTATTGACATTTATGAAGTTATTTTCTTGAGTGTCCCTGTTTATTCGGATTTTTCACCTTTAACGCTTACGGCTGGATTGCATCGCTTTTTTGGGGCAGCCGGGTTTCCCCCTGCTCACAACTCCAAATAATGCCGCAAGGCGTGAGAGAAAACCTTTGCTTCCCACAGGTCTGCATCCGAGGGCGCAGGTGCGTATCTCCTCCACGTATTCATCGCTCGGCCCCTTCTTCAAAAGAATGCGGTACGCCTTCATATCCGCTTCGTCGAAAAGCGCCTCCGTTATGATTGGATTCCCTTCTCCGGAGGCGTGGTGCTTTGCGCTGGAATATCGCCACGATTCGGGTCTTTCAACGACCCCCGCGCGAACCGGGTTCCATTCAATATACAGCGCAACCTGCCATAAATAGGGGTCTTCCTCAACGACCGATGAATAGAATCGCGATTCCCAGAGACGGCCCTTTCTTCCATATTTGATATTGAAGTACCGCGAATAACGACCTGCAACAACGCGCATCATCCCGGCAAGCGCATCTGTCGCAGACGGGACGGCAAGGATATGAGTATGGTTGCTCATCAGGCAATACGCCAGGATTTTGACCCGGTATTCCCGCGAATATTTTTCCAGGAGTTGCAGATATCTGGAATAGTCGTCTTTGTCCAGAAAAACGTGCTCGGAGTTATTTCCCCTTTGAACAAGATGGTGAGGATAATCCTCCAAAACAAACCTCGCCTGACGAGCCATATCAATACCCCCAAAATGGAATAAACAGGGACACTCAAGAAATTAAATTCCAATTATAACACAGTTTACAATTGATTTTTCCTTAAAAATGGTGACTGTCACCAATTTTTGGATAATAATATGTCTCTTTCTGTTTTGTGCAGTTCTCAGGTGTAGAATGTGGTTAATGAGTGAATTTAATGTGTGAATTTGCGGACGCCTCAGGCGTTTGGCAGGTAGATGAGTACTCCGACAAGATAGCAGCCTGCGCCTCCGGCGGCGATTGCCGCCACGGAGGATACATAGAGGCGCTTCAGCGCGCTTATGAAGAGCCATACCCCGCACACGATGCATACCCCCGTGACCGCCGCCCAGCCTCCTCCGCATGCCACCTTGGCGCTTATCTTGAAATGCGACAGCGCAAACGCCGCAACTCCGATTCCGGTGGCCGCGAAAAACACAGCCGTGACGAGGAGCACCGCCCGCAGGGCCTTCCCCGCGCCGTTTATGAGTATATGCGCGCAGTATCCCGCCGCAATCATCGCCACCGGCGCGGCCAACGGCAAAATGTAATTCACCTTCTTTTCATCGCACAGAGAGAAGAAGGTGAATCCCCACACCAGCCACGTCAGGAAAAAGGCGATTCCGTCCCGCCGGGGCGGCGCAAACCAGCGGCGGAAATTTATCGCGCCCGTAACGAGAAACGGCAGCCACGGCAGCGTGAACAGCGGCACGAATTTGGCATAGAAATACACGGACCTTGAGTGTCCGTGCAGGGCGCTGCCGTAGCGGGAGAACCCTTCGCGGAGCCAGATGCGGGCCGCGTCGGGCACGGTAAGCGCGACGCTCACCGGCCAGGGCATCGCCAGCGCCAGAAAGAGCAGCGCGCCCCAGATGTGCCGGCGATTCTTCAGAAGCGAAAACCTTCTCGTGAGAAGGAGAAAAAGCGCCGCCGCGGGCACGACGATCGCGACGGCAACGGGGCCTTTGCTCATAAAGGCGGCGGCAAGCGCGGCGTAGAATCCGAAGAGAGCCGCGCGGCTTCCGTTTGCACAGAAGAGATAAAAGAGGTAAAAGCAGAGGAAAACGAAAAATGCCAGATATGCGTCCGTCGTAGGCCTCGCCGCCAGAAACAAAAAGAATGGCATCGTCGCAAGACACAGCCCGAAAATCAGCCCGCCGGTACGCCCGTACAATTTCCTTCCAAACAGATACGCGACGCCGATGCCGGCGAGAGCGAGGATGGCCGAGGGCAGATGCGTCGTGAAGGCGTTCTCCCGTCCCGTCACGATGTAGGACGCGGCGACAGCCCAGTTAGCCAGCGGCGGCTTCTGCAGGCGCGGTTTCCCCTTATAGACGAGAATCCACCAGTGACCGTTCACTGCGGCCTCGTGGGCCGGCTCGGCAATCATATCCTCGTGCGAGCCCTGGATGCTGCTTCGGCTGAGTCCCGCCAGAAGGAGCACCGCCGCGGCGAGGAAAAGCGCAATTTCCGGCGCGGCCCTTGTAATCTTGTTCCGGTTTGCGGACGGACTGATGAAATTGTTCATTGTCTTTGTTGTACTTTTTGAGCAATGTCAGATACCTTTCCTGTCAATTTAAGGCAGCGGGCACGTTTTTCAAGCAATATTAGTTTTCTTTAATCTTGCGCCGATTTCCGTCCGGTCGTGGCGGGCGCCAGGCTGATGGTCATTGGCCAGGCCGGGACGAAAACGCAATTCGTTCCAACGTAAAAAGCGGCCCCGATTGGTCAGGGCCGCTCTTTTTTTGTCGTGATATTCTCGTTATTGCTGGACGAAAGAAGGGCCTGCATCTGGTGCAAAGACTGGATAATGGGCGTATTTCTTCCAGATGACTTTCGTATTTGCCCAGCCGTCACCTATTCTTTTGCCGTTTATGAGCAGGAATGCCACTACCAGCGGCATTACCGGAATGAGGGTGATGAGATTTCGTTTGAAAGAAGCGCCAAAACCGGCGGGCCATCCGGTTTTCGAGTTGATTACCTGCACTCCCATCAAGGCTTTCCCTGGAGAATGCCCGCCAAAACCGTCTTTGAGCAGGAACAATGGCAGGAGAGCAATCCCGACTATGCGTGCAACGGTTTGGATTTCCGTCTGGGTCGCTCCAGAATGTACCATCACGGAGCCGACTATGAAACCGCTCACAAACTCCATGGCATAGAACAAGACCAGGTCGACAAGATAGGCAAATTGTCGCCGGTTGGCAAAGCCGGTTGAGCATTTCTTGCAGACCCAGTGATTATAAAGGAGTTTCCACTTGCTCTGGAATTCGGCTCTTCCACAAAGAGGGCACAGATATTGCTGTTGACCGGTGTACTGGTAGGGGCCTTGCGGATGGGGGACCTGTTGG
>JBDRIB010000284.1:0-30727 GCA_043816375.1 Planctomycetota bacterium
GCCCGGCCGGCCGCGAATTCGGCGTCGCCGGCGCCGGCCAGAGTCTCCGCGGCGTGCAATGCTCTCCCGGCTTTTTCGAGCAGTCTTCTGGCTTCTTCTTTCATGCGGGTATTGCCTCTTCGCGAACGTTGAGAAAGAACATAGTTCGATCATTCAGCCATTTATCCTCGGTCACGTAAACGCAACTGATGCTGCGCCCGTATTTCAGAGATACCTGTGATATCAGGAAACTGGTTCGTTCGACTTCCGCAGGGTAGTGTTCAATCTTGTCAAGGACGACAAGCACATCAATGTCCGATTCCTCATCGGCCTCGTCGCGGGCGTATGAGCCGAACAGAAAGACACCTTTCAAACGGCCGCCGTACGCCGACAGAAGCCCGCGCTTCAGTTCTTTAAGCATCGCCCTTATTGTCTCGCTCATACGGTCACTCCTAGCAAGGAGGTTGCAGGGTTAAGACTATCCCGTTCTCAACGTATCGTACTTCTCAAGCACATAATACGCGCTCGAAGCGGACAAGTGTCACCGTTCTTCATTCCGCGATTTCCTTGACGACCGTGACGCACCTGCTGCACAATGTCGGGTGCTCTCCGTCCTGGCCGACGGAAGGCCGGTAGTTCCAGCAGCGTTCGCACTTGCGGTCGGAGGACTTGACGGCCTTGATAAAAAGCGCGCTGTAGTTTTCGCCTTTCGCAAAATCTTCCTCTTTCTCTTCCACCATTTGAACGTCCGAGACGATAAGGATGGCCGGCAGGTCCGCCTCAAAACTGCGAAGCAGTTTCCTGAGATTGTTGTTTGTCGTGTGAAGGAGGACGTTTGCTTCGAGCGAACTGCCGATGACTTTTTCGGCGCGCAGTTTTTCGAGTTCGCGGGCGACGTCGGAGCGGACGCGCATAATCATATCCCAGCGCTCCGCGAGTTGCGGGTCGGCCAGTTCCGTCTGCGGCTCCGGCATCGTCGCAAGGTGCACGCTCCCGACCTGTTCGTCCTTGTGTTTTATGTTAGACCAGATTTCCTCGCAGGTGTGAACGAGCATCGGCGCGAGGAGTTTCGTCAATGCAAGGAGCACGCGGTGCATCGCGGTCTGCGCGCTGCGGCGGGAGAGGCTCTTCCTGCCGTCGGCGTACAACCGGTCCTTCAATACGTCGAGATAGAAGGAACTCATCTCGACTATGCAGAAGTTGTGAACGGCCTGGAATGCCTTGTAGAACTGGCCCTCGTCGTAAAAGCCGATTGCCTTTTCGATGAGCAGATGCAGTTCACCGAGCGCCCAGCGGTCGATTTCAAGCATCTCCTCAACGGGAACGTCGTCCGCCACGGGGTCGAAGTCCTGAAGGTTTTGCAGGAGATAGCGGAACGTGTTGCGGATTTTTCTGTAGGAATCGTTCGCGCCGCGAATGATGTCGAGCGAAACGCGGATGTGGTCCTTGTAGTCGATGGAGGATATCCACAGGCGGAATACGTCCACGCCGACGTTTTTCAGCACGTCTTCGACCGACACGAAGTTGCCCAGCGACTTCGACATCTTGTGGCCTTCCTCGTCAACGACGAAGCCGTGCGTGATAACGCGCCTGAACGGCGCCACCCCCTGCGTTGCGACTGACGGGATGAGGGACAACTGGAACCAGCCGCGGTGCTGGTCGGTGCCTTCCAGGTACAAATCGGACGGGAAGGTAAGTTGCGGGTTCTCGATAACGACGGAGCGGTGGCTCGAGCCGGACTCGAACCAGACGTCGAAGATATCGCTTCCCTTCTCGAACGTCCGGGACCCGCACTTCAGACACTTCGTTTCCGGCGGCAGCAGGTCGGACGCCTCGCTTTCGTACCAGCAGGCGCATCCCTTTTTCCTGACCACGTCACGGAAGTGATACACGATTTTCGCTTCGAGCAGCACGTATCCGCACGAGGAGCAATGAAACGCCGGTATCGGCACGCCCCAGAAGCGCTGGCGCGATATGCACCAGTCGGGTCGGCCTTCTATCATCGTGGTGATTCGCGCCTCGCTCCAGTCGGGTATCCACTCGGTTTTGTGAACCTCTTCGATTGCGCGTTTGCGCAGGTCCTTGTAGTCTATCGCGACGAACCACTGCTCGGTCGCGCGGAAGATAACCGGCTTTTTGCAGCGCCAGCAATGCGGGTAGGAATGCGTCATCTCTTCGCGATGAAGCAGCGCGCCGATGGAGGCGAGTTTGTCGCACACGGGCCCGGCGGATTCCTTCACGTTGATGCCCCTGAACTCGCCCGCTTCTTCCGTAAAGTAGCCGCGTCCGTCCACTGGACTGAAGACCTCCAGGTCGTACTGCTGCGAGGTCAGGAAGTCCTCCTGTCCGTGACCGGGGGCGGTATGCACGCAGCCGGTGCCGTCTTCGAGCGTAACGTAATCCGCGTTGACTATCGGCTGTTCGCGGTCGAGGTACGGGTGACGGTATTTCAGGCCGTTTAGTTTCCCGCCTTCGACCGCTCCGAGATTTTCGAAGTCGCCGAGTTTGAGTTTGGTGATGACGTCGTAGGCCATCTGCTCGGCCATAATGAGCACGGCGTTCCTGCCGCTCTCTTTTTCGAGGTACCTGATTGCCGCGTATTTGAAATCGGGGTGCACGGCGACGGCGCGGTTGGCGGGGAGCGTCCACGGCGTCGTGGTCCAGATAATAATGTATGCGTCCTCGCCGCGTAGCGAGGGAAAGAGGGACTTCAGGTCCGACAGGATTTTGCAGCGGACGTAGATGGACGGGCTGGGCTCGTCGGAGTATTCGAGTTCCGCTTCCGCGAGCGCCGTCTCGCATTCCAGGCACCAGTGCACGGGTTTTTTGCTGCGATAGATGTAGCCCTCTTCGACGAGTCTGCCGAAGACGTCCAGCACGCCGGCCTCGTATGACGGATGCAGCGTCAGGTAGGGGTTGTCCCATTCGCCGAAGATGCCGAGCGCCTTGAACTCGCGCCGGTTGCGCTCGATGTATCGCGTGGCGTACTCGCGGCACTTTTCGCGTATCTGGACCGGCGACATTCCGACGCCGTCGGGACCGAGTTCGGTCATTACGCGATGTTCGATGGGATGTCCGTGGCAGTCCCAGCCGGGGATGAACGGCGCGTCATAGCCGCGCATCGTGTAGTAGCGTACAATGATATCCTTGAGCACCTTGTTCATCCCGGTGCCTACATGCAAATCCCCGGTGGCGTAAGGGGGGCCGTCGTGCAGGATGTACTTCGGCCTTCCCGCGCGCGCCTTGCGGATTCCGGCGTAGATGTCCAGCCTGTCCCATTCTTCCCTGATTTTCGGCTCGCGGTTCAGCAAACTGGCCTTCATCGGGAAGTCGGTCTTCAACAGATTTAGCGTGTCTTTGTAATTCAAAATCACTCCTTATGAGACTTGCTTAACGGACCGTCCTTTTGCAGGTGACTGTCACCGGAGCGTCAATACTCCGCGATTACACGTTTCACAACGCGCGTCAGTTTCGGCTCGACCTCGCGCGCGGTTTTGACAATCTCCTCGATGTTCGCGGGCCTGAGCGCGTCGGGAAGGCACATATCGGTAAGCACCGCGAAGGCGAGAATTTTCATCCCGCCGTGCACGCCGACAATAACCTCCGGCACGGTGGACATACCGACCGCGTCCGCGCCGATTGTCCTGAGAAATCTGTACTCCGCGCGGGTTTCGAGGTTCGGGCCGGCCACGGCCACATAGATGCCGCGGTGCGCGCGAACGTTTTCTTCGATGGCGATTTTCCCGGCCAGCGTAATCAGTTCCCTGTTGTAAGGCTCGCACATATCGGGGTAGCGCGGGCCGAGTTCGTCGTCGTTCGCGCCGATGAGCGGATTGACGCCCATCAGGTTGATGTGGTCCTCGACAATCATAACATCGCCCTTGTCATGCATCGGGTTCATCGCTCCGGCCGCCGTGGTTATCATAAGCACCTCCGCGCCCAGGGCCCTCATCACGCGGACCGGCAGCGTTATCTCTTCCATAGAGTGCCCCTCGTAGTAGTGCAGGCGTCCCTCCATCACGACAACAGGCCTGCCTTCGACGTGTCCGAGGATTAGATTGCCGGAGTGGTGTTCGAGGGTGGTATGCGGGAAGTGCGGAATCTCCCGGTATGGTATTCTGGCCTTTATGTCGATTTGTGAGGCGAATCCGTCAAGCCCGGTGCCCAGAACAATTGCGTAGCGCGGCACAAGGTCGCATTTCGTTCCGACGTGTTTCGCCGCCTCGTCCACCTTTTGTTTCAATTTGCTCATTGCTTCCTCCGAAAAAACTCCGTTCGACGGTGAGTGTTATTCTTCCATTCCTTCGGGAGGGTCCGGCCGTCAGACCTTTTCCTGCTCGCCCGTCCATACGGATCCGCCTCAGGCGGATATGGGCCCGTATGGGTCGCTTCACGAAAGGTGACAGTCACCATCTACGAGCTGGCCCCGATAAAATCGGGGCTGCGCTCCGTAATGGTGACAGTCACCTTTCGCTTTTTCTTATGGTGACGGTCACCGATGTCGGCGCAAAGTCAGCCAGATTGAGTGATTACTCAACGAGCGATTTTATTTTCTCTTCGGCAAGGCCTCTTGCGAGAATGGTTTTGATTGTCGCCCTCTCGCCTCCGATAATCTCGATATCGCCGCGCTTCACATCAAGCGCCTTCGCCAGAAAGCGGACAAGAGCCCTGTTGGCCTTTCCCTTTTCCCTCGGCGCGCTTATGCCGACCCTCAGCATGCCGCGCATTTCGCCGGCTATTTTTTCGCGCGAGGCCCCCGCGACCACCTTCACCTGAAAGATTATGCCCTGTCCGCTGCGTTTTGTTTTTATCATTCGTGCGAGTCGTCCTCCGGGGCTGTTTCAAAATGTTCTTCCTTGAATGTGTTCAGGTCCGTGATTTCCTGCTTGAGTTCCTTTCTGCGGTCCGGGTCGTCTTGCACCAGTTCGTATTCTTTTAGCAGCCTGTTCAGGACATCCTGTACCTTCAGGCCCATTTCGGCCCTGTATGCGGCGAATCGCGTCGCATAGTCCCCGCCCCCGTCGGCCAGTTCGGACATAAGGTCTATGCCGAGAGAAAACATCCTGAGTTCCGCGCCCTTCTGCAGACAGATAAGCGCCAGGCCGAACCGTTCATCTCCCCCCGAGGGACGGCCGGCCTCGGTGTAGAGCATGCCGAGGGCGTAACTGTCGAGTTTGCCCCACGGTTTGGGGCTTGCCATTTCCTCGACCAGTACGCCGTCTATGCTGACGGACCTGACCGGACGGCCGGACTTGTCAATTACGATGCGTTTTCCTTTATTGATTTCGGCATTCAGCATCTCAATCATTTTTTTATGCGCGGAGACAAGGGCGTTGACCTCTTTCTTCAGGCTGTTGAGTTCGTCGCGAATTTCCTTGTCATCATCCGTGAAACCGCCAACTTTTTTCTTCGCCTCCTCAAATTCAAAGCCATCGACCAGTCCGGCCACCTCCACTTTTAGTTTGTTGAATTTCTCAAGTATCTCCATCCGGGCCGCGCGGTGCTTGACTTCCGTCGCACATTGCCCGGCAAGCACCTTGAGGAAACGATTCAGGACTTTGCCGGGCAGGGCTTCGGCAATGCTTACCGCTTCATCTCTGCTGTTCAGTTCGAGGAGGCTTTCAATCCGGCTGCGCGTGGCAATAACCGTTTTTGTCTCCGAGACCAGTTTGCCTGCGTCCTCCCTCTCGTTCAACTTGCCGTCGCCGTAGCGGCTCAGAACACTTTCAAGCGTCTCCACTGCCTGGGGCAAGCCGTCGTACGATTTGGTGTCCGGATTGAATCTGGTCTTTTCAATGGTGCGATTGACTTCTGCAATCAGTTTGCGAAACTCCTTACGCGCCGCGTTTTCGATTTTCGAATCGACGGCGGCCAGACCCCTGTCCCGGCTCGTCATATTCGGGAACTCCTCGCGCAGTTTCGCGAGAGTCGTTCTCGCCACGGCGTACTCCGGCAGATTCAAATTCAGGGCACGGCTGATGTCTTCCTTCAGCCCGTCGTATTTCTCCTGTCCAACCATCTCGTCCACCAGGATGCCGTACTCTTTAATCTTCTTTCCGGCCTCCTGAATCACTTTGTCAAATTCGGGTGATTCCAGCCATCCGTATTTTTCCCTTCTCTTCGTCTCCACCTCTTTGAAGGCCTTGTAAATCTCGTGGACATTATTCAGGTCGTCGGACGCATCCTCGAAAAGCTGCGCAACTTCCAGCAGGTCTTCCAGTTCTTCGAGTGCGTCCCCTACCGCATCCTGCTCCAGTTCGGCAATCCTGCCGTCGGCGACCGAGAGAAACGCGCTGTCGTCCCGCAAGAGGTCTTTTGCCCATTCCAGGATATCCACCGCGGCCTTGTAATCCGGCATTTTCGATTCTGCGTATTTAAGCAGATGTTCCCCGGCGAATTTCAGCGCTTCGCTGACCTCCGTGCTTTCGGGGTGCTGCTTTTTCATCTGAAAAAGATTACGCACGGCGCTTTGAAAGATATTCTGGTCCGCCTTTTCCGGAAAGTTCTCCACCGCCCGCCGAAGTCTTGCCACTTTGTCGCTAAGTTCCTTTTGGTTAGGGGGCCTGTCATCTCCGCCGCCATTTTTCTGCTCTCCCGGGCCGAACGCTTTCCACAGGCCTACGCCGGCTGCGGCCAGTATCACCAGGACCACGATGGTCAGGGCTATCCTTCTATGTAAATGTCGCGCGCGGGCTTTCCCGGCGGCGCCCTTTCCGACTTCCACCGCCGGGGGAAGCGGGGGGGGCGGGGGGGGAGTCGTGGCTGTACCGGACAGATGAGTGGATGACGATGGGCGGGTTTCGGCTCCCTCGTAATCGGGTTCTTCATCGGCCAGTTCCAGGCCGAAATCGAGGCCCTCTATCGCCTTGATGTCTTCGATAACATCCCGGGCGCTCTGGTAGCGCTGTTCGGGGGTCTTGGCCATCATCTTTTCGACGACGTGCGAAAGAACCTGAGGCACGTTGCGGTTGAGTTCGCTCAGTTTGCGCGGAGTTTCCCTGACATGCTTTTTCAGCAGTTCCTTGATGCTGCCGCCGCTGAACGGGGTGGTGCCGGCGAGCATCCTGTACATAGTCGCTCCGAGCGAATAGATGTCGGCGCGATGGTCAACCTGTTTGCCGAGGGCCTGTTCGGGGGCGATGTAATGCGGGGAACCGGCTATACCCTCGGCGCGTTTTTCATCGTCGGTTTCCAGGTAACTGCGGGCCAGGCCGAGGTCGCAGATTTTGATGCTGTCGTCGTCGGTTATCATCAGGTTGTCGGGCTTGATATCCCGGTGGACGATGCCCTTGCGTTCGGCGTATTCCAGGCCCTTTCCGGCCTCGACGGTGTAATGTATTGCCTCCGAAACCGTGAGGCGCTTTCTGCGCGCGACCAGGTTCTGTATGCTGCCGCCGCTTACGTACTCCATTGCGAAGTAATACCTGTCCCGGTCCTTGCCAACATCGTAGGCCAGCACGATGTTGGGGTGCTGCAGTTGCGCGGCGGCGCGCGCCTCGCTTATGAACATCGAGATGAAGTTGCTGTTTTGCGCCAGGTCGTCCGAGAGTATCTTGAGCGCCACGGGCCTTTTAAGAGACAATTGCATTGCCAAATAAACCGTGCCCATTCCGCCGCGGCCGATGCGGCGCTCCAGGCGATAACCGGCAAGCACCTCTCCTATCAGGCCGCCCGCGTCGTCCTTTTCCTCGTCGGGAAGAAGAGATATGAGAATTTCGCCGACCCTGATGCGGTCCCCGATGCGCAGCCTCGCCTGGGTGACGGATTTGCCGTTCAGGTAGGTGCCGTTGGTGCTTTGGAGGTCGGTCAGAATGAACTCGTCGTTGCGATTCTCTATCTTGAAGTGCTGGCGTGACGCGAGCGAGTCGGATATGCGCATCTCGACGCCGCTCTCCCTGCCGCCAATCAGCGTAGCACTGGACTTGAGGGAGTATTCCCTGCCTTTGTCGACACCGCTTTCTACTACAAGTTTTGCCACGTCGTCACTCCGGCAATCGGTGACTGTCACTAATTAAGGAATCGCACTCGCAGGGGACTGTCCCAAGCCCCGATGAGGCGTAGTCCGAAATCGGGGCGCCGCGGACTGTTCCCTGAGCATCCCAGGACCGGTTCTATTCTACGAGTGCAAAAGGATGACAGTCACCAATCTACGAGTCTCGGTCGCAACGCTCCCTCAACTCCGTAATTGGTGACAGTCACCTTTTGCGTTGTAAATAGAACCGGCCCGCCGTAATTAGCAATAGTCACCAAAGCACAGTTCCTTTACAGACCATTGAACAATGCCGTGCCGATGCGCACCATCGTCGCGCCTTCTTCGACTGCGACTTCAAAGTCCTGGGTCATCCCCATCGACAGGTGGCGCATCCGAAGGGTCGCGCTTTCCTCGCCCCGCAAAGAATCGGCCGTCCTGCGCAATTCCCTGAAACAGGTCCTGCAAACGTCCATATCGTCGGTGAAAGGCGCTATCGTCATCAAGCCCTCCACCGTGATGTTCGGCAGACCCGCGGTCCTGACGGCAAGTTCCGGCGCGCCTTCCGGCGAAACACCGAATTTGGCCTCTTCGCCGCCGGTGTTTACTTCGATGAGCACGGGCGTTACCGCGCCCTTTTGTTGCGAGTGCCTGCTTATTTCTTCCGCAAGTTTCAGGCTGTCAACGGCGTCGATTCTGTGGAACAGTTCCAGCGCCTTCTTCACCTTGTTGCGCTGCAGGTGGCCTATCATATGCCATCTGAACGAACCGGGGGAGGCCGCAATTTTAGGCTCCGCTTCCCGGACGCGGTTTTCGCCGAGGTCGGTCACGCCGAGTTCCGCCAGTATCCGGACCTCCTCCGGCCCGACGGTCTTGGTTACCGCGACCATTTGCACATCGTTTTCTCCCCTCCCCGAACGGCGGCACGCACCGGCTATACGCCGACGCACATCCTCCACGTTCGCTGCGATAATCTTACGCTTTTCAGAAACGTCCATATCTTTTAACACACACTCCCCGCAAGGTTTCGCAAAAAGTTGATTTTATCAGAGATTTAAGGCGTGGTCAATTGCGCCCTGCGAAGAAACGACAGGAAGATATGCCCGGGGGTCAGCGGCGCTTCGGACGCCGGAGGCGCTTTACCGTTGACATCAGTTTGCGCACGCGGGCGGCGTCGACGGAATTTTCGATGCGTCCCGCGCGTTTGAGGTATGTGCCGACGATAAACCCGTCGGCATCCGCGAAGTACCCGCCGACGGTCTGCGGGGTTATGCCGCTGCCGACTATAAGCGGAACGGAGACGGCGGCCCCGGCGCGGCTGACTTCTTCCGGGAGCGCGGCGGCGCCCGTGGCGAGTCCGGTGATGATTACCGCGTCGGCAAGTCCGCGCTCCACCGCTTCCTTCGCGAGGACTGCCGTATCCCTTCCGTCGAGCGGCGCGGCGTGCTTGACGTTCGCGTCGGCGAAGATGAGAACGCTGCTTCGCAGGCTCTCGCGGAGCCGCAAGGTCTCGTGCGCCCTGCCCTCGATGATGCCCTGGTCGGTCGCGTAAACGCCTGTGTGTACGTTGACCCGGACAAAATCAGCGCCGACTGCCGTCGCTATTCCCATTGCCGCCGAGGCGTCGTTCCTCAGCACGTTCACGCCGAGCGGGACCTTCGGGAAGCGTTCGCGAATCCGCAGGGCCGCGACGGTCATTGCGGCCACCGTGTACGGCGGAACCCGGTCCTTGAAAAAAGGCGCGTCGCCGAAATTCTCGACAATGAGTCCGTCCGCTCCGCCCTTCACAATCGCGTCGGCATCGGCAAGCGCGGCGGCAAGGACTTTCCCCAGCGTTCCGCCCCGCCCCGGCGCGCCGGGCAGCGGCCTGAGGTGTACCGCGCCGATGACCGGCTTTGCGGTGCGAAAGAGTCTGTTGAAAACGCGGACCTGCAATTGCCTGACCTCTATTGAGCAAAGGTGACGGCCACCATCCACGCCCCGACTTTCTCATCATTTATATATGGCTGTCGGGGCCGCACGTAATGGCGACGGTCACCTTTGCGCTCTTTTTGCGGCTGTATTCTATCGCGTGTAGATTGTCACTGTTGCATGACTACCCAGACGGAGATATTGTTTGGCATTCTGGAATTCTTCATCTTTTTCAACGGTAATTCTTAATTCCTGCTTTGTGACGTCAAAGTACGGGATTTCGGTTCGGATTCTTTCGCGCTCCTGAGGCGGTTTCTTGAAGAACGGGTTGACAAGCGCGGAGACCTTGCCTTTAAGTTTGTGCTCACCGGCGCCTGTTCTTACCCTGATGTCAACTTCCTGGCCTACTCTTACGTCACGGGCGACATTCTGGTCCAGGATGGCAATAATCTCAAAAGTATCCGGATTGTATATTTTCATAATCGGTCTATCTTTGCTGACACGATCACCCTTTTTCACTCCGACCCAGACGTAGCCGGGGGTGGTTGCCTCATATTCCATATCTACTTTGAGGCGTGCTCTTTCCGCTTCAAGTCTGGCATCTGCCTCTTCGACGGCTTTTGCGGCAACTTCGTAATCCGCTTCCGCGTTGTTGGATTTTCTCTGGGCGTCTTCATATCTGTCAAGGGTGATGAGGCGCTGCTTCCAGTATTCCTCTGCTCTGTCAAGCCGTTCTTTCGCATCATTTTTAATGTCTTCCGCCTGCCGGCGGCGCACTTCGGCCATCTCGAGAGCCTTTTCTTTTTCCTTGACCATTCCCACGGCCTCGGTGCCTTTTACCGCCTGTATCCTGTACAGCACGACTTTGTTTTCTACCTGCTCCATAGTAATAACATCGTCGGTTTGAAAATTAAGTTCGCTGATAACCACATCGGATTCGGCTATATAGTCAACCTCCTCCCTCGCTTCGACCCAGGCATTCGTCGTGGTTACCTGGCCTTTCATATAGCCAGCAAGCAGAATGACGATCACAACTCCGGCCACGACCGCGATGCCCACCAGCACGAACGCCTTCGCGTAGTTGAAGGGCCTTCTGATGCCGCCGGCGGGGGGCTCCATATATGCCGTCTCGCTTATCTTGCGTAATTTTACAGCCATTGTCTAACCTCCCATAATGGTTAAGTGCTTCATAAACCGTGCGAAGCCTATGCACCTCTTGCGCATAAGTAACTATTCTACACTTCCGGAAACGGAATTCAAGCGGTTCTTTCAAGTTGCAGAAGAGTTTTTCTACAACAGCACTTCCGATTTATTTTCGCTCCAAACCGCAAGCAGCAATATCCCTGCCCAAAAATTCGCCCGGGGCGGCTTTGGCGTTACGGCAAACAAAACTGCGAACACGGAATCATTTTTCAGTTCTGAGTCGGCAGAAATTTTTTGCTCAACAGCCGGCGCAAACAGGGGAAAAAACCTTCCCACGAGGCGCGCGACATCTCTCGATACAAGACGTTGCCGCATAAACCCCCAGGTGATGGTCAGTTATGATGGCAGCCCTTTGTCCCCATTAGACCCGTTTTTTGCGGTTCGGCGGCGGCGCTATATATTATCGGTCTTCGGGACACTCTATAAGCACTTTTAATTGAGGCGGTTAAGACATTGCCCCGCGACCGCAAGTGTCCGGCATAGCGTTTGCTCCAACCTGTTGGACGTCCATACGGCCAAGGGTTGAAAAAAAAATCGCCGAAAAGTCGAAAAAATTCCGAGACTTTTTCCCGTCTCATGTGACTAGTATTCGGGAAGACACAGGAAAATCAAATTCAGAGGCCTTACCCCCGTGTCGTAAGGTATGGTCCGAGAACTTCTATTGAAAAGGATAACTCATGAAAATGTTAAGTATGAATCGTGGCTTAACACTTACGGTGTTGGTGATACTTTCATTCGCCTTTTGTGCCAGTGTACAGGCAGACCCTGTCATAAAGTGGCTCACGGCGACCGAAGGCGAAGGCGACGCGACTTCGAAACTGGGCGCACTCTATTACGGCAGCCAGTTGAAATATACCTCGACCTACTCCGGCGGCGGAGCAGTGGAAGGTCCGTTGAATCAAAAATACTCCACCATAATCTCGGTCGACGCCAACAACAACACCGGCGCTTCATACAGCGACGCCGTGTTCTATGCCGAGGCCATATCCGACACGACCATCAACAACGGACGCAACGGACTCATCGACGGAACCCAAGACGGCGGCTGGGGCAGACTCCAGATATTCGGGAAGGCTATATCGACGAGAAGCAGCGGGTATGTTCGCACCTATTCCGAGGCGACGGCCGACGCATACGTGACCTTCTCAATCGAAGACGATACGCCGAGAACCGCCCCGGTCCTGGTCAAGTTCACCATAGAGTTCGCCAATGTTCCCACCGACCAGTATAACGGCGACCTGCAGATATTCCGCAACAGGGACCCGGTGGCCGGTACAGCCGACAGGTTTGTTAACTTTGCAACCTTCGGCGGGCTTACACAAGACGGCAGGCCGCCCAGTTACTTCATTATCGAAGAAGACCTGAATCCCTCGCAGCGCATCTATGATATCTACGGGAACCCGGTCGTCCATATGTTCGACGACCCGTCCCGGCCGGAGCAGTTCGACGCCAACCTGGCCGGGGGCACCCCTTCGCTGACGGAACAGTATTTCCCGTATGGGACACCGGGTACGAACAAAGAAAACGTGCTGTGGGGCCCCGGTTCAGGACGCGGCGGCCCGATACCGCTGGGCACCAGCTCCGCCCTCAACACCAACAGGACCTGGCTCTATATGGACAACAGCAACGGTCTGGTTGACGCGATTGAAATGCAGGAGCCGTTACTGCAGGATCCCGTCGCAACGAACCCGGCCAACGACCCCCTGTACACCGACCGGATGAACGGAACCAACGCCACCGCAATTGAATACTCTCGCGGCAATACGACCTTCAACGACGGCCTGGTCAGTCAAACGTTTTACTTCGAGATACAGCCGGATGAATTGGGGGACCCGTTCTCCATCTACGCGCAACTGAGCGCGAACCTCGCCGTTGACGGCGGAATCGACGGGTGGTATGGCGGCAATCCGGTCAACACTCTCGGACCGCAAAGGGACTCCGACTATGCGACCCTGTTCTACCACATTGAAATCGTGCCCGAGCCGGCCACCATCATTATGATCGGCCTCGGGGCGGCCGGCCTGGCCGGCATCGCTCGCAGGAAACTGGGCGGGGGCAAAACAAAACTTGATTAGCCAATTCTCCCCTGGGGCGACGCAAGGAGTTAACCATTAAGAAAATCTCAAATGTTTTATTCGGTTTAGGCATCTATCTGTCCCTGATATGCAACTCCGCTTTTGCGGAGGACCTGCCGGACCTTTATACTACCGCCTCTCAGACTTATAACCTCGACAGTCACATCGTCAGCACCAGCGTATTTCACTGGTACTCCTCCCTGGGTGGTCAGATTATAGGGCCCTGGCTGCCGCTGGAAGGCCGCAACAGTTGGACCGGCGAGCCGGAGTGGTGGAAATCTCAGGTCAAGCAGATGATGACCGCCAACATTGACGTCTTATATGTGCACCTCATGCCGTGGATGGAGCAGCAGCGTATTAACCTGTTCGCGGGCCTGAACGAATTGCGCAGCGAGGGGTATGATGTACCGAAGGTCGCCCCCTTCCTGGACCCCATGATTACCTGGGGCACTACCCCTGTTCTCGATGTAGCCACCAAGGCAGGCAAACAGGAATTTGTGGACCAGTATATACGTTTCTACAATCAGTATTACAGCGTCAACCAGGACCCCTACGCAGACAACTACGTAGCGCAAATTGACGGACGCGTGGTCCTGGACACCTGGCACGTGCATCTCAGCCTGCTCAACTACAATTCGCTGACCCGCACGGATGTCGAGAGCCGGCTGTCCGGCGAATTCGGCGGGGAACACCCCATATTCAACGACGGCATTTATATGGTTGGCACGGGCACTAACGTTTTTTCCTTCACCGATCAAATAGAAGCACAGTTTTTGCAACACGCCTACTACGTTCCGCTAACCGTTAACAACATAAAGACCGTGCAAGTAAAGGGCGGCTACTGGGACCAGAACATCAGGAATCCAGGTTTCCTCCTTAGTCGCGATGGCGGACTAAACTATATTGATGCCTGGAACGATGTCCTGGCAGATCCCACCGTCGATCGCGTTTACATTGAAAGCTGGAACGAGTACGATGAGGGCTCGGGGATATATGCGTGCGATACAATCAACTCGCCTTACATCAAGCCCGGCAGCGGCAATACCGGTACGGATACGTGGTCGAACACGAATGACCCGTTTGAATATATCAAGACTACCGCCGAAGGCGCGCGGCAGTTCAACGACACGCCCGATTATGGTGCAAACATTCTATGGCACAACATGCCTGCAGAGATGACCCCCGGCGAAAAGTGCATTGTTCAAGTGGTGGTTCGCAACGAGGGGGACCTGAGCTGGACCGGAGCGGAGGATTTCATGTTCGGCCAGAAGGACTACCTCGGAGGCGAAGTCCTTTTCGGCACCGCCCGCTATCTGATTGACGATATGGACAACGAGATTCCCCTTTACGGCGGTATTTTCCGGGGTCGGCCGATTATATTCGAGTTCGAGTTGGAAGCCCCTTCTTCGGCGGGTGAGTACCTGACACACTGGGGAATGTTGCAGGAAGACTTCGCCTGGTTCGGCGAAGAACTCGTAGTCTCCATTACGGTAGTTCCAGAGCCGGCAACCTGGGCGATGATACTGTCGGGTCTGTTTGTTACCGGAGGAGCGGCGTTCGCAAGAAAGCGCGTTGCCCGTAGCGGTTGACACTAACCGCGCTTCAGCAGCGCGTTAATATTTTGAAAGGCGCCCCGAGAAATCGGGACGCCTTTCGTTTGTTTGCCTATTACTTTAATATTATCACTTTGTTCTAATCCTGAAAGTCCTTCTTTAAAGATGGCATCTTAGAGCGCAACTTTACAGGTTAAGACGAAGTTACGTGCACAACGACAGCTACGCTATAATCCCCAAACCATTCCACACCTTGTTGGATCATCCGCCACTGCAACGTATAATACCCGGGCGTAGACGGAGCATTGAAGGAAATTTCGAAAGTCTTGCATCGACCGCGCAATATCCCGCCATACGTAGGTATCTCGTCTTCCGTATCCACAAGGGAGGTTTCTCTCTGGTTGCCTGGAATGGTGGGAATCGAGACCAATTGGTAACTTCCGGAGTTGGACCATTTATTATCTCCGGTATTCCTGAAAGTGAGCGTTATCTCATAGCTTTGATTGGCCACCATGCTTGTAGGAATATCTTGTTCAATGAATTCAGCATCATTGCCTGGAATATCATTCCATTGGGCGGCATAGGTGCTGGTTAGACCGATATAGTACCGGGAATCGCCTCCCCAGGTTTCACCAGGGTGTGAGTATTTGGCATTTGCATTTGGTGTGGTGCAGGTCTCACAAATCTGGCTTCCCTCACCAAAGTAGTTCCAGGATGTGATGCCCAAACGATTCACATCGTTCTTGTCAGATATGGCCGATTGCCAGGCAGAAATATACCCGCTGCCTGAATTTCTGGTCACAAACAGGGTCTCCGGCTCAGTAATCGACCAGAACCCAGGCAAAAGCTCGATAACTTCTTTCTCGTCCGGATCACTACCGCCTTGCCAGGTATAAGTCGTTGGACCAAAGGCCATGTGGGTTTCGTCAATGGCCGCATAGTCATCATTCATAGGATGAGCCAAAAGATACACCTCGTACCCGAATTGGGTATAGAATCTTGATTTGATGTTGTTGAGGAATGTGTTAGAAAGACCGACGATGTCCTCGGTGCCGAAGTAATCAAAAGAAATCATGACCTTGCCATCGCGCTTGGCCAGGTGGGCGTCCGCATAGTCGCCCATGATGGTGAAGTAGTTGGACCAGAAGGGCTCGATCAAGGTTTCGTAAAAATAGTCCTCGCCGTCTTGGGTGCTGAGGTCCAATTCCTCCTCGTAGGTAGCTGAATAATGTCCTTTCTTGATGACCAAGTTCACCCATTCGGCGACCTTCGGAGGGTCATATCCGTCTTCCACCATATCCCGGTAGGTTGCAAAGAAATTTTCCATCCCATCGAGGCAGGCGGCACCGTAGCCCTCGGGTACCCAGGCGAGGTCGAAGTCCCCTGCAAACGGCTCCATTGAATGGAAGACGATATCGACATTGGCGCTCATCATGTCCTTGATTTCACTCTCTGCCCAGTCAGGTTCTCGGCTGTCATAAGCTGAAGTCCAGCCTCCAACCGGCGTCCAGCCCGTTTCCAGCCATCGTGTCTGGGCCCCGTAGTAGACAGAAAAGAAAATAGTGGAAACGGTATGCACCGGGTCCTGGGGGGCTGAAACGTTCACAACGACATTTGTAGTATAATCCCCAAACCATTCCACGGCTTCTTCGACCATTCTCCACCGGAAATTATAGTTGCCTGGTGTTGAAGGAGCGGTTACCTGGAAAATGAATGTTTTCTGCTCATCGGGAGCGACGTAGTCTGACTCTGTCAGATAAACCCTTCCTGAGTTCCATAAGTTGGCAGGGCTATGGATTGCACCGAGTTTATAATTTGTTGCCTTAGTCCATGTCGTATCGCCGGTGTTCTCCATTGTAACAGTGACCCAATACTCTTCCCCTGCCACCATCGAGCTGGGTACACTTTGTGAGATGAATTCGGCGTCGTTTGAGGGCGCCGACACGGTCACAACGACATTTGTAGTAATATCTCCAAACCATTCAACAGATTCTTCGACCATTTTCCACTGGAAATTATAGTTGCCTGGTGTTGAAGGAGCGGTTACTGTGAAAGTGAATGTTTTCTGCTGATCGGGAGCGATGGAGTCTTCGTCTGCCAGATAAACCCTTCCTGAGTTCCATAAGGTGGCAGGGCTATGTTGCGCACCGAGTTTATAATTTGTTGCCTTAGTCCATGTCGTGTCGCCAGTGTTCTCCATTGTAACACTGACCTCATACTGTTGCCCTGCCACCATTGAGGTGGGTACATTCTGGGATATGAATTCGGCGTCGTTTGTACCATCCGCATAGACTATACTAAGCGGAATAAGCAAAGTGGAGAGCAGCAAAACGGTCAATATTGAATATTTTGTTAAGGTGTTCACGTTTGCCTCCTTTACAAAGTAAAGCAAAATACTACCCAGAAACAGACGCTATGTTCATACATTTGCCTCCTGTACAAAGTAAGTAAAATAAAGTAAAATACCATAACAAATGCTATACATACTTTGATCGATACTTGTCAAGGGAAAAAACAAAAAACGGTAGTGCCCGAGCCGGCAACCTGGGCGATGATACTGTCGGGTCTCTTTGTTGCCGGAGGCGCGGCGTTCGCAAGAAAGCGCGTTGCCCGTAGCGGTTGACACTAACCGCGCTTCAGCAGCGCGTTAATATTTTGAAAGGCGCCCCGAGAAATCGGGGCGCCTTTCGTTTGTTTGCCTGTTATTCTAATATTATCACTTTTTTCTAATCCTGAAAGTCCTTCTTTAAAGATGGCATCTTAGAGCCCAACTTTACAGGTTAAGGCGAAGTTACGTGCACAACGACAGCTACGCTATAATCCCCAAACCATTCCACATTTTGTTGGATCATCCGCCACTGCAACGTATAATACCCGGGCGTAGACGGAGCCTTGAAGGAAATTTCGAAAGTCTTGGATCGACCGCGCAATATCCCGCCATACGTAGGTATCTCGTCCTCGGTATCCACAATATACGTTATTCTACTGTTGTCCGGAATGGTGGGAACCGAGACCAGCTGGTAATCGTCGGCGTTAGTCCATTTGTTATCCCCGGTATTCCTGAAAGTGAGCGTTATATCATAGCTTTGACCGGCCACCATATTTGTAGGAATATCTTGTTCAATGAACTCAGCATCATTGCCCGGAATATCATTCCATTGGGCGGCGTAGGTGCTGGTTATATCAATATAGTGCCGGGAATCGCCTCCCCAGGTTTCACCAGGGTGTGAGTATTTGGCATTTGCATTTGGTGTGGGGCTGGTCTCACAAATCTGGACCCCTTCACCATAGAAGTTCCAGGATGTGATGCCCAAACGATTCACCTGGTTCTTGGCGGCTATGGCCGTTTGCCAGGCAGAAACATACCCGCTGCCTCCATTTCTGGTCACAAATAGGGACTCTGGATCAGATATTGTCCAGAAACCAGGCAAGAGCTCTATAACTTGCTTCGAGTCCGGGTCACTGCCGCCTTGCCAGATATAAGTGCTCGGACCAAAGGCCAAGTGGGTTTCGTCAACGGCCGCATAGTCATCATTTAAAGGATGAGCCAAAAGATACACCTCGTACCCGAATTGGGTATGGAATCTTGATTTGATGTTGTTGAGGAATGTGTTCGAAAGACCGACGATGTCCTGGGTGCCGAAGTAATCAAGAGAAATCAGGACCTTGCCATCGCGCTTGGCCAGGTGGGCGTCCGCATAGGGGCCCATAATGGTGAAGTAGTTGGACCAGAAAGGCTCGATAAAGGATTCGTAAAAATAGTCCTCGCCGTCCTGGGTGCTGAGGTCCAATTCCTCCTCGTAGGTAGCTGAATAATGTCCTCCCCTGATGACTAAGTTCCCCCATTCGGCGACCTTCGGAGGGTCATATCCGGCTTCCACCATACTCCGGTAGGTTGCAAAGAAATTTTGCATCCCATCGAGGCAGGCGGCACCGTAGCCGGCGGGTACCCAGGCGAGGTCGTTGTCCCCTGCAAACGGCTCCATTGAATGGAAAACGATATCGACATTGGCGGCCATCATGTCCTTGATTTCACTCTCTGCCCAGTCAGAATCTCGGCTGTCATATGCTGCAGTCCAGCCTCCAACCGGCGTCCAGCCCGTCTCCAGCCATCGTGTCTGGGCCCCGTAGTAGATAGAAAAGAAAATAGTGGAAACTGTATGCACCGGATCCTGGGGGGCCGAAACGCTCACAACGATATTTGTAGTATTATCCCCAAACCATTCCACACCGTCTTCGACCATTCTCCACTGGAAATTATAGTTGCCTGGTGTTGAAGGAGCGGTTACCTGGAAAATGAATGTTTTCTGCTCATCGGGAGCGACGTAGTCTGACTCTGTCAGATAAACCCTTCCTGAGTTCCATAAGCCGGAAGGGCTGTGTTGCGCACCGAGTCTATGCCAAGTTGCCTTAGTCCATGTCGTGTTGCCGGTGTTCTCCATTGTAACAGTGACCCAATAATCTTCCCCGGCTGTCATTGAGCTGGGTACATTCTGGGATATGAAATCGGCGTCGTTTGAGGGCGCCGTCACAGTCACAACGACATTTGTAGTATAATCCCCAAACCATTCCACAGCGTCTTCGACCATTCTCCACTGGAAATTATGGTTGCCTGGTGTTGAAGGAGCGGTTACCGTGAAAGTGAATGTCTTCTGCTGATCGGGAGCGATGGACTCTTCACCTGACAGATAAACCCTTCCCGAGTTCCATAAGCCGGCAGGGGTATGGATTGCACCGAGTCTATACCAACCAGACTCAGTCCATGTCGTGTCGCCGGTGTTCTCCATTGTAATACTGACTTCATACTGTTGCCCGGCCACCATTGCGCTGGGTACATTCTGGGATATGAAGTCGGCGTCGTTTGTACCATCCGCATAGACTATACTAAGCGGAATAAGCAAAGTGGACAGTAGCAAAACGGACAATATTGAATATTTTGTTAAGGTGTTCACGTTTGTCTCCTTTACAAAGTAAAGTAAACCACTATCCAGAAACAGATGCTATGTTCATACATTTGCCTCCTGTACAAAGTAAAGTAAAGTAAAATACTACAACAAATGCTATACATACTTTAATCGATGCTTGTCAAGGGAAAAAACAAAAAAAATGACGAAGGACCCCGGACATCGAACCCGTCCCCTGTGAACCGGACGAGAACAACGGTCTCGCCCTGCGCGACCAGCCCATTCTGAAGATGAGTTGCCTGAAATCCGCCAGCGCCATTCTGGCCAGTCTTGACGTGCCGGTCGAAGCGTCGAACTCGCCCTGCGCGAATATCTGGAACAGACCGAACATCTGCTCGCCGAGGGCGGCGAATCGGAACGGGAAGAGAAGACCTTCAATCCATCAGGCTTCTTATCGCTCAGGCAAGCAAAAGGCAAACAAAGGGGTCAGACCCCTTTGTTTGCCTTTTGTGCTAAATGCCGGAGTTTTAGTTTGTCAGGTGGCGTGCTCGATGCTCCGGAGAAGGAGCCTCAGGGCCGCAGTTGCGGATTTGTTTTTGACGGCTGTGCGGGTCCCTTTGAAACGGAATTCGCGCGCAAAGGCGGCCCGTGAAGTGGCGACACCGACGTAAACCAGTCCGACCGGCTTGCGCTTCGTGCCGCCCGTCGGGCCGGCAATGCCGGTAATCCCCAGGGCGACCCGTGCCCTGCCGACCTTCAGCGCCCCGCTCGCCATCGCAGCGGCGACCTCGGCGCTGACCGCGCCGTGCCTTCTTATCAGCGAGACGGGCACGCCGAGCAGCCTGCTCTTCGCGTCGTTGGAATACGCAACGATGGCGCATTTCAAAAATCGCGATATCCCGGGAACATTCGTCAGACGGTGCGAAACAAGCCCACCGGTGCACGACTCCGCAAGCGCCAGCGTGAGGCGGCGTTTCTCCAGCAATCGCGAAATACGATGTTCAAGAGGTTCGGTCATAAGCACGCGTCATTCTATTGTGAGCCGCCTTGCTGTCAACAGGAATGAAAAAGAAAGCGCGCCTCGTCCGGGGTCGGGCCACCGCCAGAAATAAAACCTATCAGGTTCCGGCATTTTTTCGTAAAAAAGACGGAACCTTTTTACGTCTATTCCGTCTATAATAGTGACAACAGAGTTCGCAAACTGGCCGGCGATTCGTTTGACTGTCTGAAACCATGCCATTATACTTTGGCAACGCACAAACCGCACATTAGGAAGGCGAGGTACAGATGGGAAAGAGAAAGAATTTTACGTCCCGCATCATCTTTTTAACCCTGCTTGCGTTTGTTGCCACCGGGTTAAGCCCGGAGGTGCGACTCGACGCGCTAAAAGCACGCCCCTTCACGCCCGAGGAACTGCAAGAGATGGTAAAGCAACAGCAGAAGATAAATATGTTCTTCGGCCAGGTAGGAGGCGAAAATGAAAAAGACGAAACGGAAAGAACGCCAAACATCGACGAAATTCTGTACGAGATGTATGAAGAACTGAACAACGCCTTTTCCGTTGAATCCCTCTCATACAAAGCCGAGGAACTGCTGGGGGTGTTGAATTATGCGCGCTCGCTTGAGCGGCAACGGCGATGGACACCGGCACTTCGCGGATACTACCAGATAATCAACGGCGAGGAAGACCACCTCTGCCCGAGCACGGACGTTCCGGAATATGACAGGGGCAGGGTGTACGTCGGGCTGAAGGAATACAGCAGGGAGTGCATAGCGAACTTCCCCCCGGCCGGAAGGCGCGCATTCCGCCTGTCTTACGACAGAATGGTGAAGCGCCGCCTGGACGCCGCTCTGTCCTCGCTGAATGTGGAGAAGATACAACTCATCGCGCTGGACTATCCGCTAAGCGCCTACGCCGACGACGCGGCATTCTATACCGCGGACCTGCTTTTCGAGAAGGGCAACTACAACGAAGCGCTCTTCAATTACAAGAACTTCATCGGAAAATCCCCCGAAACGCTGCTTCCGCTGGAACAGGCCTACGGCCGGATGGCGATGTGTGCGCGGAAACTCGGGCCGGACGCCTGGCAGCGCATACGCGATTGCGTAAAAGCGGCGCCGTCTGAAATCCTCGACAGGCGCCTCCTGGCGTACGACTCACAGACCGGTCGAAGCGTCGAACTCGCCCTGCGCGAATATCTGGAACAGACCGAACAGTTGCTCGCCGAGGGCGGCGAATCGGAACGGGAAGAGAAGGCCTTCAATCCATCCGGTTTCTCATCACTCAGGCAAGCCTGGACAATCGACCGCGTCTATTCAAAGCAGGGATACGACGCTGTTATCTGCGGCAATGCAATCATCGCCAGTCTTCTCGGCCCGGACCCGAACGGCGGCTCCCACGTCAACGGGAGAATAAAGGGCTTTGACCTCGGCTCGGGCAAGCAAATTCTCACCGGCCAGAAAGACAACATTTTGAGTGACAGCAATCAGGGAAGAGACCGCCATATGTTTCCCTCGACGATCAGCGCGTACGGAAACACCTATTACTTCATCGACATTGAAAGCCGGCAGGTCTCCGGCGCCGATATGTTTGGCAATCAAGCAAGCAGATATGTTTACCGCACAGACCTGCAAGCCTGCGACATAAAGACCGGTAAAATAAAATGGACCCAGCCCTGGTGTGCGGAAAATTACGGCAACCCCGCCGGGCTTCCCGACCAGGAAGCGAGAAACTTCCTGAAAGACCTGTGTCTTACCAGCGCGCCCGTCCGCTACGGCGCTTATCTTTATGCGGGCGCGGTCAAAATGGAAGACCAGTTCACGGAATTCTATCTCGTCTGCTTCGACGCGGAAACCGGTGCGCTGAAGTGGCGCACATATGTCGGATACGACAGTGACGCCGTGCAGTCCTCCTACTCCCAGGGGTTGCTGCCCGTGCTCGGCTCACGCGTTACCGTCATCAACAATACGGTTTTCTTTACGTCAAATATGGGCGTGGTCGGCTGCGCCAACGCCTTCACAGGCGACTTGAGATGGATAGCGAAATATCGCAAGCCCGAGAAATCCCTTGACCAGCGGAGTCGGCAGACCGGCATCCTGACTCCCTTTATCTGGCACGAGACTCCACCCCGGGTCATTTACGGCCAGACCATCCAACGAGATGAAGAAGAGGTCTCGGCCAACGTCTTTTATGTCGCTCCACGGGACTCCAATACCGTTTACTCCTTCGACGCAGATACCGGCGGAAGGCTGTGGGAGCGCTGCGTCACCGACAACATTAGTATGACCGGCGGCAGCAACGACTACCGGTGGATTGCCTTCTCCGGCAAGCACGCGATGATTGTCCAGAACGTCTCCCATTACCATCCCAATCCAAACGCCCCTTACGGCAATTACCACCCGAAGAGCCTGCTGATGCTGGACCTGGCGACCGGCAAGGACACGCCCTTCCGCGCCTACGTCCCGGAGGGCGAAACCATCGTCGGCAGACCGATTCTCAGCGAACGTTATATCTTCATACTCACGCGCAACCAGTTCCTCGGCTACGACACGGAACAGGACGAAAAGCTGGTGATGATGGCCTCGATAAGCAACATCGCCGGCGGCAACCTTGTGCGCGAGGCAAAAATCATCGGCAATAAACTGATTGTCTTCACCGACAATCACATACATTGCTACGTCCCGGCGGAAGAATAACCGGCAACCCGCCCCCTCCCCCACCCTTTTAAGAACCGTTCTTAAAATCTAAATCCCGCAACCTGTTTGAAATTAAATTGATAGGTGATTTTCGCTCAAAATTTTTAAGAACGGTTCTTAAAAAATTTGGGCTAAAATTCCTTATCTCTATGGATTCTCATCTGTTACGCACTTTGGATTTTAAGAACGGTTCTTAAAAGGGTGTTAAAAGGGTGGGAAACGGGGTCTGACCCTGTTTTTTGCCGGGAGTTTCTACCATCTCGGTGTGTGCTGCCAGGTTTTTTTCGGGAGATGGGGATCTTCGTAGCCGATGCGGAAGAGTTCCTTAACGTACGATATCGCTCTGACAAAACGCAGAAACTCGTTGAAAAACGGCAACATAAACACGTATATCAGGTACGGCCATTCTTTTTTGCGCCGTTCGGATACCGAAACCGCAGCCAGCAGAAGGAAAAAGAAGAACGTGACGTATAGCAGGTATGAAGCCACCAGGAACAGCGGTATCAGCCACGGCTTGAAAAACATCAACGCAACCAGGTACGCATAGTAAAGGTACGGGCACAGAATGGTAAAGAAAAACTGGAACACGAGTTCAATAAAATTGCCCGGATGAAACCGCCACGGCACCATCAGGTCCAGATGCTTGCGGAAGAACGTGCGGAAAAACCCGCGCTCCCACCTCCGCCTCTGCGCCGCCAGCGAGTTAAGGCTTTCCGGCACACTGGTAAACGCGACGGCGCTTTTTGCGAAAAGGGTCTTCAGCCGGAGTTTCCTGATCTTTATCGTAAGGTCCGCATCTTCGACCAGTTCGCTGTCCCAGCCGCCGACGTCTTCAATCACATCCTTGCGGAACATACTCAAGCCGCCGGCCACCTGCAGCAGAACGCCTATCTGCGAGGCCCAGTTGCGCCAGAGAGTAATGCTTAGAAGATACTCGCACATCTGGAACTTCGTCACCAGATTCTTGCCCGCGTTGCGTACCTTGATGTTGCCGGTGACCGCGCCCACCTTCGGGTCCGCAAACGGCGCAAGCATCTCTTCAATGACGTTCCGGTCGAAACTCGTGTCCGCGTCCACCTGCATAATATAATCGCCGCGGCAGAACTTCAGCGCGAGGTTCATCGCAAACGCCTTCCCGCCGCGGCCGGTCTCGGTGCCGCTCTTCACGAGTTCTATTTTGCGGGCATCGGCGAAAGGCTTTGCAAGTGCATACGTCCTGTCTGTGGAGCCGTCATCGACGACGACTATCTGCTTGTTCGGATAACTGGTCTCCAGGAGCGAACGAATCGTGTCTGCGATGGCCTTCTCCTCGTTCCTCGCAGGCACAATGATACTCACGAGCGGTGTTGTTTTGAGGAAGACATCCCTGCGCACGGTTTCTCTTGCGCTGCGGCGTCTGAAGAGACTGGTAAACGGAACGATGATGGCCGGGATTATATAGCGCGGCAGTTCGGCAAAAACGAAAAAGGGAAACAGCAGATACGCCCACTGCCACCAGTGCCGGGATGTGAATGTCTCCCACCCGCGGCTGATAAAGTCGGATATGCCTAACCAGAATTCCACCGCTCCTGCCCCGATATTGGAAAAATTTTCCTTTTTCTACGTGCAAATTATCGACATTGCAACTAAAATCCTTCAAGAATTTGCCCGACCTGCAAAATGCCGCTGAAATTGTTCCCCGCCGGGAAACCGAAAATCGCCTTAAAATAAAAAAATATCTGGCGGAAGGCAGCCGGAATTTGCTATTATGTGGGCTGAGTCCGCCCTGAAGGAGGCAACCATAATATCAAGGGGGAAGATTTGAGTAAAGTGATTCTCCTGCTGGAGGGCTTCGGGAAAAACCTGGACTTCCTGAAGGAAGTGCTCGGCAAATCCGACTGGGAGACGGCTGTGGCCGGGGACGTTGCCGCTGCGGAAGAGATGCTGGCCTCGGGCATAGACCTGATTCTTCTGGACCTCTCCAACCCCGATACTTCACGCCTGGATTTGTCCAGCCTCGGCTTCACAGACCCGCAACAGTTTATAGAGTCAACTGTCGAAAAGATACATAGCGCCGCGGAAAAATACAGGTGCGGCATCCTCGGGATTTTTGCAAACGAAGACGACGCGTCGCGCTTCAAATCGCTCGGAGTGAAATTCGTCGATCAGGTCGTACAGCCTTATTACCCGAACGACCTGACGTTACGTGTGCGAAACGCACTGGGCATACCACAAAAACAAAAATTACCAGAGGCGGTCAAGATGAAGACGGACAGGCTGAAACTCGACCTGCTGAAAAATCTGCTGGACAACGGTGTAGCCACCGTGCATCCCGCGCCCGATTACAACTCTCCGACGGGCTACGCCTACCCGGAGCTCAAGGAGTATTCCGACCTCGATGTGAACAAGGTAAGCGAAATTCTTGAGGACCTCACGGAAAGGGCCTGCCTGGAGCGGAAGTTGTACGACAAGGTCCACATCTGCCCGACATGCAACCGCTACAACATAAACTTCCGCGAGGTCGACCCGCAATCAAGAAGCGTGAACATCGAACTGCAGGAGATGATACACCACTTCGCGTGCGGATACGTCGGGCCTATCGGCCAGTTCCAGCAGGGGCTCAAACTCGCCTGCCCGAAATGCCGCGCTGAACTCAGGCACATCGGTCTGGACTACGAAAAGCCGGCCGAAACTTTCATCTGCAATGAGAACGGGCACGTCTTCACGGACCCGGCGGTCGAGGCCTTCTGCCTGGCGTGCGGAGACAAATTCGACCCGAAGGATTTAATCGTCAGAAACATCTATTCCTACTCCCTGACCGTCCGCGCCGAAGACGCCGTTCAGATGGGGCAACTGGAGCCGGCGGAAATCGACCCCGTTCTGCTCGACTCGCAAATGGGCGTATATCACTACGCCTTCTTCGAGAGACAGTTGAACACCGAAGTCAGCCGCTCGCAGCGTCACAAGCACCGCTTCTCGATAGTCTTGATGGGGCTTGACTATTACGAAGAATATATCAACAAACTCGGCCGGTCGGAGGCGCTGGCCTATCTGCGCGTCCTGGCGCAGGTCGTGCGCGAACTGAGGCGTGTCACCGATGTTCCGGCGCGCTTCGAGAAAGACAAAATTGTCGTGCTGCTGTCCGAGACGCCTGCCGAAGGTGCGGCGGGTTTCATCAAGCGCATTCGGGAAAGGCTGAAAGAGGTCAAAGTGCCGCGAACTGACGTAAAACTTTCGTTCAGCGCCGGCGTCATCTCATACCCGGAACTCGGCGAGACCGCGGAAGAACTGCTCGAAGGCGCAAAGAACGCATACAACCGCGCACAGAATTCCGGCAAGGACACAATCGCGGAAAAACCCCGGTGACCGTCACCAGGCGCAGTTTCAGGTTTCAGGTGATTGCCATCAGGGACTTAAGGCCCGGACAAAGTGAGGAGCGAACGTGAGAAGAAAGTCGAGTATCTATTGCACAATCGCGGCGGCGCTTCTCTTCGCATTTCTGGCCGCCGGCTGCAAAACCGTAAAGCAGGTTGAAACGGAAACCCGTGCCCTGTCTCTTGACCTGCGCAGCGATAACCCTTACTACAATATGATTTCGGGCCGCAGCGGCGCGCGACCGGTCCACCCCGGGCTCATGCCCGAGGACCTGTCAGGGCCTCTCACGTTGCGCCGCAGCATCGAACTCGCCCTGCAAGGCCACCCCGAAATCCGCCGATGGAAGGCAAAAATCGGCGAGGCCACGGGCAGACGCCGCGAACTCGAGACGATGGGCTGGGCGGAACTCATCTTCGACATCACCTGGGCTCCCGACTGGAAACTCGGCCTCGACGACCCGACGGCCTTCAGTGGCGACCGGATGGCGGGCAACACGACGCGCTTCGGCGTCGCATTGCGCCAGCCCATCTACTTCGAATGGCAGCGCAGGCGCGCGCTCCTCAATGCGAACACCGAAAATCTGAACAGCCTGCACAACCAGATGGAGGACGAGGTCAACAAGGTCATCGGCGAGGTCTGCAAGACTTACCTCGATATTATGGAAGCCCGCCTCCAGCGCAAACACCGCAGCGCCGTCTATGAACTCGACCGCAAGAGGGTTGCCGTGGTCGAGCACCTGGTCGAGAAGCGGCTGCTGCTCGACAGCGCCCTGCACAGCGCCAGGAAATTCATGCACGCCGCGGAGCGCGACCATCACGCCGCAGTCCAGGTGCTCAACTCCAGGGAAAGGAAACTGAAAAACCTGCTCGGCATCGACTCGCGCATCGACATCAAATTCGAGCCGACGGACTTCGAAGAAATCCCCCTCATCCCCGAGGAGCAGGCCTACGAGCATATGGTGCAGTCGAGCCCGCGCTTCAATGCGATGGACCACGACGTAAGAAAGGCCTACTGGGACAAGGAATATATGCGCTGGGAGGACATCGACAGCGACATCATCATCCGCTACGGCTACGACGTGGAGGACTGGTCCACGCCGATAGACGACTTTATGCTGGTATCCTGGACCCTGCGCTATCCCCTGATGCACGTCAAGGCCCGCAACGCGCGCGTCGTGCAGGGGCTGAAGCGGATGGAGCAGTTCGCAATCGAACGCGAGGTAAATCAGCAGGCCGCGCTGGACGCCCTGGAACATCACTACTCGACAATCCTCGAAAAATCCTCGGACATCTCATCCTTCCAGGCGGCCGTGGAGGAGGCGCGCGAAGACCTGCGCATAGCGGAGGTCTTTGAACGGAAGGGCACGCCGGACGAGGCGCTCAAAACAGACCCGGAGAACGTGCTCCTGTCAATCATCTCCACCATCAAACTCGAGAACTCCCTCTTCGACCTGAGTTCGGCGAGACTCGACTACCTGCGGGAGACAATAGACCTCTACGCGACAGTCGGCCGCGCGGCGGAACTCATCGAATACGCCAAACTCTCCGACATCGAAAAGCAAATCGAGGCATACTCGCGCACGATGTTCGTGCCGGACGCAATCGGGATTCTTGAATCGAAGGAAAAAACCGGAGAACTGTTCAACTTCTGCGAGATTGAGGACATCGCCACAGTCATCGTAGATTTCACAAACCTGGAGGAGAACCGCGAAAAGATTGAGGCGTTCCTGAAGGAAGCACACGGCCGGTCAATCAAGGTCGTTCTGAAAATGGGCGGCACGGAATGGCTCGACGCCGAAAATACGGACACCGCGAAAGCCGACCTCGAGGCATTCTTCACATATAACAACCCGCCCGAACCCGAGGAGCAGCCGGCCGAAACCGCTCCGCCCGAGACACCGACCGAGGAAACCGCGGAGGACGCGCCCGCCGAGGGTGAAGCCGAAACAGATACCGAAACCGAAAACAATAACGAAGCCGAGGCCGAAACTCCGACACCCCTGGAACAGCCTGCCGATATCGTGGAGATAGAACCCGAGTGGGTCGAGCCGCCGCAGAAATTCGACGGAATCTTCCTCGATTTAACCGGTCGAAATCTGGCCGACTGGAACGACGGACAGATGTGGCCCGAAGAGCGCAAAAACCGGCTTGTCGAAGTGCTGGAGATGACCGATGAGATGCGCAGGCTCGAAAAGGACGAAGTACCCGTCCTGCTCCTCACGTCGGCACCGGCGGCGGCGCACAACTTCCAACTCGGCGACGGCAGAACCCTGCTCGAAAAACTGCTCTCGCATACCGACAGCGTCTCTCTCATTATAGACTCGGACGACCAGTCCGCGATTGTTGACGAGGCGCGGCCGGTCCTCCAGAAAACGACGGAAAAAGGCAAAATCAAAATCGCAGTCACCACGCTGCCCGAATTTCCCGAAGGCAAGTCATACTATCACAGCAAGAGCAGCCTCTTCTTCGGCGAGTTGGCGGAAATCGCCGAAAAACTCCGCCCCAATCTCAACTTCGCCGGCATCATCATAGAGGACTATCCATCCCTGCGCGAACTCCTGACCAGGTAGCAGAAAACAGAGCCCACCCCCACTTCTCGAAAAACAAGAACTGTTCTCAATCTGACTGATTTTGCGCCAGCCTCGGTGACTGTCACCAATTACGGAATCGAGCCCCGACTTGCCCGGTACCCGTACGGGCAGGCTGGGCCTGTATTGGTCGGGGTGAGATTCGTAGATTGGTGACTGTCACCGTAAGGTGCTGTTTGGCAAAGAAATACGGCCAAGCCTCAGTCGTTGTCTAAAAAAAGTCGGTCAACTTGAGAACTGTTCATGTTTTTTAGCAGGTGTTGAATTATGGCACAGGAAAGGCGCTGAGAGCGGATAAATGTGTTGACTTTTCCTACCTTGCGCAAGAGTCCTGAGACGCGGATGCCGAAAATCGACGCTCTTTGTAAATTGTTACACCTTGAAATATATGGTGTTACAAAAACAGCCCGATGTGAACCGGTGAATTGCGGCATAAAGGTTGCTGCTATGCAAAACACATCCGAAGCAATTAAAGCCAAAAGCCAATTTAGTTACCATCGAAGAGAGGAGTCAACCGGCGGTGATAATGGCCAATAAGAAAGCCGACAGACGCAGGCACGAAAGGTTTTCCATAAAACAATGCACGGTCGCGTTCAAACCGGCGGGGCCCCTGGGCTCTCTGGGCAAGAAAAATGTAAGCGGCAATGTGCTGGTAAATATGGGACGCGGCGGGGCACAGTTCACCACCCCGAGTCCGCTCAAGCCGGGAGCGAAGGTGCGCCTTTCCATTTCAATCCCGGCTTTTATAGGGGATTTGACGCTGACCGCAAAGGTGATATGGCAAAGGAGATTCGACGGTATGCGAAAATACCGCGCGGGCGTGGAGTTCATCAGGGCGGACAGGAAAACCTGGCAGCGCATTGACACCCTGCGCAAAGACGTGTTCTTCCGGACTCAGGGCCAGTCGAAGGTCCTCGGCGCAAAGAAGCAGGCAATATAAGAACAGGTCCGGTCCTGTTTTCTCTTATGCAAGTTCTGCCGTTGCAGCAAAGAGAAACAGGGTCGGACCTGGTTTTTTTCGATGGAGGGCTCTCCGCCGTGCGGCTTCGAGCCCTCCACCACCTAGATTAAAGGGGAAACGGGAAATGGTTTTTCCAGTTCGATTTTCTTTAACGTTTCCGAATTGCTTGTCGAATTAGGGTTCAACCTTATTGTTGTTCCCTTCCCCCTGATTTTGGTTTTCCTGATTCTTCGAAGGCGCCGCCTCCGTGGTCTTCTTGTTTCCGAGGCCGTAAGGAGCGTCGTACTTCCTCCATTCGTCGTAGGGACTGCAATAGCCGAATATCTTGCCGTAAACGTCTTCGATGTCATAGCGACGGCTCTTTTTGCCGCACTTTGCTTCCGGGTATTTGCGCGGGTAGTTGCGCTGGTTCAGTTTGATTTCTCTGTCAAGAATTTCTTCGATGTCGGCATCGGTGTAAATGATGCGCGGCGTGACGAAGATAATGAGGTTCATCTTGACGATGTTGTGACTCTTGGACTTGAAGAAATAGCCC
>JBDRIB010000285.1:0-4876 GCA_043816375.1 Planctomycetota bacterium
CGTCTCGTCCCAACTGCTGTTGGCACTGACCCAGTCCACCACGGCCTGGACGGAGTCGTTGAAAAAAATAAGCTCCTAAATCATCCGGCCCAGGTCGTTGCCGGGATTCGCCCACTCAACGGCCCCGCCTTCAATCATCACGAAGAAACCGTCGGGGTCCGCGGAAAGGACGTTGAGCGCGCCCTTTGTCATCGTCTCAAGTGACGGCATGGTCGCGATGAAAGGGTCCACGTAAACTCCGTCGTCATTCGGGTCGGCCCAGTCGCGGTCATACTGCAGAGTCCTGTAAACCTCCGGCACGCCGACAACGCGGTCGAGAACAAGCGTGCCGTCGGCAAGGTCTTCAAAATCCGACTTGGACTCAATCAGGTCCCAGGGATTTGCACCGCCGGCGGTGCCCGCCCGCAGGTCGAGCCAGGTGCTCTCCCCTCCGACATAACTATAACTGTATCCGGCCGGGAGGCGCGCGTCGCCGTTGGCATCATACTCCGGGTGGCCGCCGCCCATAATCACGTCGAGGTCGCTGGAGTAAATCATCTCGTTGGCGATTTCCGCGTAGTTGTTTCTGGAGACGTTGTGCGCAGCCACTGCTGCAGGTGTCGCGTGGGTGAACTGAACGCTGGAAACCGCGCCGGTCGCTTTGCCGTACGTGGAGGCCATCTGGGCGATTGACACCAGCGATTCTCTGTCGAAGTCCATGCCGATGGACCCGCTGTATGTTTTTTGACCGGTGTATATCGCGGTCGCGGCGGCCGCGGAGTCTGTGGGATTGCTTTTGACGTAGTCGAAATCCGCCCACGCTTCGACGGGGTCATAGCCCCAGGGGGTACCGTCGCCGAGGAGCATATAGGTGGTCATACCGTACTGAGCGGGGAAGGTTTCATATGCCGGAGTAACGTCTGTGTAGTAGTTGGTGGCTTGAACGGTGTTGTAGCCCTGTCCGTCGCTTATCATCAGGATGACGTTTTTGGCCGGGGCGGCCGCTGCGTCAACCTTTGCCAGCAGCAGGCACATCAGGCAAAGCAACGCGACGGCAAACAACTTTTTTAGTGAGGCAATTTGAAATCTACTGATTCGGGACATATTCGTTCTCCCCTGTTGTTTGGGAGACTTATTGATATGGCGATTTCAGTTAGACATTCTCCAAACCGCCATCCACTTATCTGCGGGCAGACCGCTGAAACCGCACGCGGCTGCTTACATATACTACACCTGTATTCTACACCAAAAATCCGAAAAATCAAGGGGAGAACCGCACTTTTTGCCCTGGCAGAAAGGGCGACCCGTGCCCGTATGGGCAAGCTGGGCCGCCCTCTTCTTGCAGACAGGGACTTTAATCGCCTGCCCCCTGCAAATGCGGGGGACTCGAATCGGAACAACTTCTACACTTCTATATTTCTACACTTCAAAACTTCCTTCGCACTACTCCAGCCATCGCCACCAGAGCGCAGCCAATCAGCACGATTGTAGTCGGCTCGGGGATGATGGGACTTTCCGATACAGCCATCGATATCCAGGCACCTGAAGCCAGGTCTGTCTCGATGAAGCCCGTGCCCGAGTGCCAGATTTTAGATTGGCCCCATGCGCCGGTTTGGGGGTCGATGTAATCAATCCAGGCGTTCTCGTCGAAATCGATGAACCCGTCATCGTCCACGTCGTCCCAGTGGAAACTGGTAAGGGTCAGGAAGTGGCCGCCCTCGTACCAATTGACGAGAATCTCCACATCCTCACAGTCGAGCAGTTCGTTGTATATGAACTGCCAGGTGGGATATGTGTTGTCCGCCACCCACGAAGGTTTTTCGATAGGGGGGATTTCATCAGCCGGGCGCGCATCCAGCCTTCCCCACGTGAAAGATGTTTGCGCTTCATAGATGGTGTGGTAGGGCAACTGGCCCTCGATGTATTTCCACTTTCCGTAGATGAACATATCGTCCCAGGTTCCAATGCCCGGTTTCGTGTTCATATAATTGGCGCCGGCGAGTATGGTCGCAACATCAATCAGTTCCTGATAGTCCCTGAGGCCGTTTGCCGGGTTCGTGTCGGGTATCAACCAGCTGTTATAGGGGCAGGGGTAGGCGTTTTCCAGGTACACGAACGAGTTTACCGCCGCGGTCGGCCCACAGGCACAGGCGCCGATGCCCGGAATGTCGTCCTGGTCGAGGTTGCCGTAAAGCAGGTAATCTTTTTCGATGTTGTAAGTGACCGCCTCGACGGACTGCTGGGCGCATAGCATTGCAGCCACCGCCGCAAGGCCAAACAGAAATGCAAACCGTTTTATGACTGTATCCTCCAAAAAATAACGCACTCGTATTTAATGACCAGATATCGCTCACGTTTGCCTTGTTGTGACCTCTTGGATGTTCACTTAATCATTGTTCGTCGGAATAAGGTACGCCTCCTTTCGGGCGGGTGATGGCCGCCAGATATTTTCAAAGCGTGTCCGGGCCAGGCAGATTCACCAGCACACAACTGTAAGAGAAAAAGGGGCCAGGCCCCCAAAGAAAAAGCGGGCGGCAGGCATAGAGTATGCCCGCGGCCCGCTTGTAGATTCCTTGCGGGTGTGTGACCAGAGACACCGTCTCCCCGAAAATCATCGCCACTATCCTGATGAGATACTATTTTATCGAGGTCGGTAACCACTTTCCCCCGTAAAGCCGCCGGGGAAAAGCCACCTTCAACCGATTGAGTTATTGCTCTTTGATTGGATAAAGAAACACCTGGCAAGGTGACAGTCACCAATCTACGAGCTGGCCCCCCTGATAAATCAGGGGGTCTGCGCTCCGTAATTGGTGACAGTCACCTTTCGCGTTTTCATTATCCATTCAATTTTTAATAAAATTTCAGTTATTCCAACCGGGCCAGTATAGCAAAATGAAAAGCGGGCATAGTGCATACTACGGCACTACACCCGCTTTGGTGCTTCGGGTTTGTGAACATACACCATCATCGCCGTCATCCCCATTGACTAGGTAATAATTCCGGCCATTTCACCCTTAAGTGTAGCCCATAAAAGGGCAAATGTCAAGGAGAAACAAAAAAAGTGACAAAGCGGAGTTGTCTAGTTGTCAAGACATCCTGTCTCTCCAGTTAACCCAGAAAGAAGGCGACCCGTACCCATACGGGCCCGTCCGTATGGACGGGTGGGCTGGGCAAGCCGGGTACCGGGCGGAGAAAAGTGAGAAACGATTTTATTCTATGCCTTTCGGCTGATACGAAAGGATGACAGTCACCAATCTACGAATCTCACTCACTGGGCTCGTTCGATTCCGTAATTGGTGACAGTCACCTTTTGCGCCGTAATTAGTGACAGTCACCGAGTTTCCGTTGCCCGTTGCCTTTCTCAGAACAATCCCGAGATGACGCCGTTCTTGTCCACGTCCACCTTGGTGTAGGCGGGTACCGACGGCATTCCGGGCATCGTGCGCATCGTGCCGCACAGCGGATACAGGAAGCCCGCGCCGACCGACGCGCGGATGTCGCGCACCGGGAAGACGTAATCCTTCGGCGCGCCCTTCCACTTCGGGTCGTGCGATATCGACAGGTGCGTCTTTGCCATGCAAATCGGCAGTTTGTCGAAGCCGAGTTCGGTGTAGAGTTTCAGTTTCTTCTTCGCCTCGGGTTCGAAGACGACTTCCTTCGCGCTGTAAATCTCTTTCGCGATTGTCTCGATTTTTTTCTGAATCGACATCTCGAGCGGGTAGAGGAACTTGAAGTCGTTCTTCTCTTCGCACGCAGCGACAAAGGCCTCGGCCATCTCGGCAGCGCCCTTGCCGCCTTCGGCCCAGCAGTTGCTCTCGACCGCGGCCGACGCGCCGGCTTCTTCGGCGGCCTTCTTGATTGCTTTGATTTCGCTGTCTTTGTCGGTGGTAAACCTGTTCATAATCACGACCGCGCTCAGGCCGTGCTTTTTGGCGTTGCGGATGTGCGCCTTGAGGTTCTCGCAGCCGGCGGCGACGTCTTCGGGGTTCTCCGCGAGGAGTTTCTCGTCAAGCGGCTTGCCCGCGACGACGGTGTATTTGCCGGAGTGCATCTTGAGCGCGCGGACGGTCGCGACGATTCCGATGGCATCCGGGACGAGGCCGGAATAGCGGCACTTGATGTTAAGAAACTTCTCCATCCCGATGTCCGCGCCGAAGCCGGATTCGGTCACGACGTAGTCGGCGAGTTTAAGCGCGATCTGGTCGGCCACGATAGAGGAGTTGCCGTGGGCGATGTTCGCGAAGGGTCCCGCGTGGACAAAGGCGAGCGTGTTCTCCGTCGTCTGCATAATGTTCGGCTTGAGAGCGTCCTTCATCAGCGCGGTCATTGCGCCGGCGACCTTCAGGTCTTCGGCGGTAACGGCCTTGCCGTCATATGTGTATGCGGCGACGATTTTGCCGAGTTTTTTGCGCATATCTTCGAGGCCGGTTGCCAGTCCCAGGATGGCCATAACTTCGCTGGCGACGGCGATGTCGAAGCCGCTTTCGCGCGGGATGCCGTTCTGCTTGCCGCCGAGTCCGACGACGATGTTGCGCAGCGCGCGGTCGCTTATGTCAACGACGCGGTTGAGCGCCACCTGCATCGGGTCGATGTTGAGCGGGTTCTTCAGGAGGATGGATGTATCGACCGCCGCGGCGAGCAGGTTGTGTGCCGCGCTGACCGCGTGTATGTCGCCGGTCAGGTGCAGGTTGAAGTCTTCCATCGGCACTACCTGCGAGAATCCGCCGCCCGCGGCGCCGCCCTTGATGCCGAAGACGGGCCCCATCGACGGCTGGCGAATGCAGGTGATGATGCTCTTGCCGATGTGGTTAAGCCCGAGGCTGAGGCCGATTGTGGTGACGGTCTTTCCTTCGCCCAGCGGCGTCGGTGTAATTGCGGTAATGTCGATGTACTTGCC
>JBDRIB010000286.1:0-8760 GCA_043816375.1 Planctomycetota bacterium
GTCCCGTAAAATGTGTCCGTCCTGTTCGGATGCGGGAATCCCCGCTTCCCCGACGGCGCTGTCCGCCGGGCCGCCGCGCAGCACGTCCAGCAGCGAGGGGATGGAGGAGGGGCTGTGCTGGCCGTCGCCGTCCATCTGGACCGCGTAATCATACCTGTACTTGTAGGCGAACTTGAACCCCGTCTGCAGCGCGACGCCGTAGCCCAGGTTGTACGGCAGTGAGATGACCTTCGCGCCGGCGCGCTTCGCGACGTCAGCCGTTCGGTCGCCCGACCCGTCGTTCACGACGAGGATATCCGCCTGCGGCACGACCGCGCGCACCTCGCGCAGCACGTCCCCGATTGTCCGCTCCTCGTTGAAAGCGGGAACTATAATAATAACTCTGTCGCTCATAGCAGGAATTTACCCTGTTCAAATGATAACACACATCTTATCGGCTTAAAAGCGGCGAAAATTGTAAAACAAAGAGGGCTGCCCCCTTTACTTTACAAAAACAACCTGCCCGGTTCCAGGACTTCTACGGGGTAGTATTGCATTCGGGAATGCCATTTCAGATTTCAGGTGTTCCTGGTGGCCTTGGCGGTTTGTAAATAGGTCAAAGGTGAAAGGTGAATGGTCAAAGTAAGGCAGAAAAGATAGCCGCAGAGGCGCGGAGGACGCAGAGAAAACCTGAAACCTGAAACCTGAAACCAATTTTAACAGGGACTCAAATCGGAATAACTTCTACACCTCTATACTTCTACACTTCGACACTTTCCTTTCCTGCTCTCCTACTGCCTACTCGCCTACTGCTTTGGTCTTATTTCTCTCTCAGCGCCCAGAGCCAGCCTTCTTTCTTTGCGAAGTAAAGGGTGCCCGCGGCGCGGTTGGAGAGGACGAAGTCCACGTCGGGCAGCGGACGGGTGAAAATGATTTCGCCGCTCTTCACATCCAGTTTCGCAATCCTCTCGCCGGTCAGTATCAGATAGACATTCCCGTCCTTCGACGGGCCTATAACGCGCTCGACTTCCTCGATCGACTTCTCGTTCCACAGGCCTTCGCCGGCCGTGTGTTCGCCTTCTACAGTATCGAGGTGGAAGGCGCGGAGTTTGTTCTCGTCGTTGAGCACGTAAACTGCGCCCGCGTGAACGAACAGTTCGCCTATCGGTATGCCTTTTGTTTGCGCGGACCACTTTACCGCTGCTCCGGTGGTCGAGTTGAACGCGGTCAGTTTGTAGTTGTCCGAGGCGATTAAGAGGGTTTCGGTCTGCTCGTCGATGACCGCAGGAACGGCCGGAGCGCCGACGTCGGTCCGAACGGGCCTCTGTTCGCTGCCGATAATTCCGGTGTACCGGTGCAGGTTCCCCCTGTCATCGATAAAGAAGGGATGGTCGCTGCCGGCGGCTGCGACTGGAGGAACCGTGATGTTGCCGTCCAGATGCCATACGGCGCGGCTCATAAGGTGCGTGGTGGCGGATGCCTTCCGTATGTCGTAGATGCGGTTGTCCGCGCAGCCGAAGAAGATGCCGGCACGGGTGCTGCAAAGCGGAGTGATGATTGTGCCCTCGGCCCGTATGCGCCACACGGTCCTGATGGCTCCGCGGCGGGTTGCCGGGTCTTTGAGCGCATAGACGTCTTTTCTCGTCGCAAAATACAGGAATTCTTCCTCGTCGAATTCCCCCCGCGTCATCGGCAATATGACCGGTTCGACGCCGGCGTCGTAGAAGGACCGAGTACTTCCCTCGCGTCCGTCAACGAAGAAGATAACGCCGTCGCTTGCGACGACGTATAACATATCGTCTTCGGCCTGCGCGCCGACGATGGTGCGGCTGAAGGCGTCGTCCTGTATGTGGATGTTGTCCCAGAACACGTCGAAGAGGTCTTTCAGGGCCTGCATTTCTTCGTTTGTGCGGTCAAGCGCGGCCATAAAATCCTGTTCGCGTTCGTCAAGCGCCGCTTCTTCCGCGTCGGGTCCTGTTTTGCAGCCTGCCGCAGCAAGCAGAATGCAGATTGCCGGCCACAAATATCGCGCGGTCTTCATATGTTCTCCTTTTGAAAGGGCAAAGGCGACCGTCGCCTTTGCGAATCGTTCATTTTTACGGGCTCCTGCTCGGTCCGGATTCTGGGCCGCGTATGCGGTCGGCGGGATTGCAGAGGGGGTCGCGGCGGCGCACAGTCAGAGATGTTCGGCCAGGTTTACTCCTTCATTTTTCTCGATTTCTCGAAGTTCCTCAATCAGGCGGACGTCTTCCTCGATGCGTCTGGCGAGTTTGAAGACATAGGGTTTGCCTTCGAGTCTGCTTTTGAGGTCCGAGAGCATGGCATCCCAGGAGCCGCCGTACAACTCGTCTCTCAGCATTACAAGGTCCCTTTCCACCGAGGATAGTTTAGGCAGCGCCATACACATCTCCGATGTGAGACCCCTCTCTCCATTGGTAGAAAATATAACTTACAAACTGTATTTTACTGCCTGCCGTTTTCCCCTGTCAAGGAAAAAGAGTCAGGCCTGCGGCCTGAGTGGCAAAGTTGCAGAGTGGCAAAGGGGGGACTACAGTAGGCGAGTAGGAGAGGGAAATCTCGAAACCACAGATGAACACTGACAAACACAGACAAAAGGGGCAGAGGGGCAGAAGCGGGAGTTGTCGAGTTGTCAAGAAGATGCGGCCAGGAACCACGAATAAACACGAATTACAAGTTTCAAAGGTGCATCCCGATATACGTCATCGGGACTCCGCTCCGCTCCGAAGTTGCAGAGTGGCAGAGAAAATCCCTTTGAACCCGCCACACACATTGGCGGGCAAGCCTCTGAAACTACTATCCTATATCTAAATATATTCCTCGGGCTTCGCTTCCGTTCCTTCATTTTACGCGGCTTTTTTTTCTCCATTCGGTTGTGTCCTTCTTGAGTCAATAGTCCCCACACACAAAAAAAGCCACAACTATTTCAACAGGCATAGACTGAAGGTATACGACAGACATCACCCCAGAAACGCCAATGGCTATTCCCGGCAATGCGGGGTACTGCCGTCTTAATGTTCGTAACGGCTGCAACCCGGCGGTTGCGGCTTTGTCAGCATGCAAAACCGAAATATCGCAGCGCTATTCCTCCTTTTCACGCCACTTCTTTTCGTGTTCTTCGCGTTCTTTAATCCATTTCTTATGCAGGTCGAGAGCGGAATCAAGATTTGCCTTCCGCTTTGCGTCCTTTTCTTTTTCGATGGCGTGCTGGAGCATAAACTTCGCGACTTCCTCGCCCTCGACGTAGCGCACCACCATAAGAAAGAGTTCCCGCCTGCCTATTCTCCGGTCCTCGACCTTCTTTTCATCCTCAGCGGCCAGGCGCTCTAGGCACTCGAGCGAAGCGGGCTTGCCTATACGCACAAGCGCACCGAAGCAAGGCCCCCCCAGTGACGACGCGATGTCAAAACGAGCAACCTTGTCTATCTTGTTTGCAAGGGGTTTAACGGCCTCCTCCGCGCGAAGCATACCGAGGAGATAAGCGGCAACAACTTGCGCGCCGTCGAGAAACTCCTTTTCCTCGGTTGGCTCCTTCTCGATAATGGAAATCAGGTCCTGAATCATTTCCCGGCGTTCCTTTGGCAGACGCATTTTAAGCCGAGATACGGCCTCCGCGTCCTTGCCCATCAGTATTTCCTTGACACTCTTCGAATCACTCTCCGTTGGCTCATTCTCCTCTCCAGCGAGGAAGTTCAGACCAAGCACGGCGATGCTTAGCGCAATGATGAAAACACTGGCAATTTTCATAATATGGCCCTCCTGTTAAGGTATATTCGCCGAGTTCGATGAAGTGCGTGCTGTCGTTGTTCGTGCCTCCGAAAGACCTCTCCGATTTGACCTCTCCAAAAGCAATTCTATCCCCAAATACGACTCAATACAACGTAAGTTGGAAAAGTCGTCTGCCCCGCCCTTCAGGGTTCTCGTCCCGAGACCCTTCAAGGTCGAGGGAAGGAAGTATCGAGAGGGCAAGTTCTCCAGTTATCCAGTTCTTCCAGCATCCGACATCAGTTTGTGTTGATTGCGTCCGGGATTTGCTGTATAATGCCGGAGAATGAGAAGCACCAGCGGACCGGCAGCGGTCCCGGAAGGGAGAAGTCGTTAATCACTCCGGAGCCGTAAGCAATGACAAACGAGCGCACGGACAACGGCGTCATATCCGAGGGGGCGGCCCCCTCCCGGAAAGTGGAGAGGCTGTTTACTATAGCGGCGGCCATACTTGGCTCTCTCGCGGTACATTCCGTCTTTCTTCTCGTCGTGCTCGTCCTGAACAGGTATGTACTGAACGCCGACACTTCACTCCAGCGAATCGAACTCACCCGCAGAACGGCCCTCACGGCGAATATTGAAGAGAACCGGATAATTCCGGAACAATCGGGTTCGAAAACGGTGGACTTGCTCAACAAGACCGAGAGAATCACCAGCGTTGAACATCCCGCCCTGAAGCCGCCCGACATCATGCCCGATATTGAGCCCGTGGAAGAGATTGTTCCCGAGGAACTGCTGCCCCGGAGGCCGGAGATTTTCGAGTTGGACCGGCTGCCCGACCCCGGAGAGGAAAGCGAACGCGAGGACCGCAACGCGATACTCGGCGCCGAGCGGCTGGCCGGCGTGGGCGGCGATTCCGGCGCGGGTATTTTCGGCAGCGGAGGGGGGATAGGCGGCGGCATTGACGATATGGGCGGGCAACTGGGAGGCCGGGGCATAGCCCGGGATATCCTTCTGGTGTGGGTCATCGATTCGTCCCCCAGTATGTCTAATAAGATTGACCAGCTGAAAACCCGCATCGGGCCGCTGTTCAACCAGTTTAACGACGAGCAGCCCGATAGAGTGCTTATGGCGGTCGTCGCATTCGACTCCCGCTCCCAACTCATCCTGGAAAAACCCACCGGCAAAACGGGCGATGTGTTGAACGCTATGGAAGAAGTCAAGCAGATGGGCGAGGAAGAAGCGAAGAAGGCCGCGCTTGCCTACCTGAATACCGGCAGGGTGCCCCCCGGGGCCGGCGTTGAAAACGTGATGGCGGCGATAAAATTTTCCGCGCACCTGGCCAGACAGACTGACCGGCAGGTTGTCATCGGGGTAATGACCGACGAGGCCGGAGACGACGCGGCGAATTGGTCACAGGCGTGGGATGCGCTGAAACGGTTCAACATACCTCTTTACGTCTTCGGCCCCGCGACGAACTTCGTCAACAGCATCGACAATATGCGGTTCGAATTCACGGACGAGAGGTTTATCGACAATAAAATCGACCCCCGCAGCAAGATGCCGCGCAATCCCACCGGTTCCGTCATAATCACGGCCAACGCCGACAGGGGCTGGGCAATGCCGCATCGAGAACCGCTCGCCTCGAACTGGGGTATTATCTTCCACGGCGTATCGACCGACCTGCCCGGCGGCTGCGGGACCTACTACCTGAGCAAACTCGTTATGCTCTCCGGCGGCAGGTACTACGCGCTTGACCAGGGCGTGAAATACTTCGGCACCCCGGAGATGGCCGGGTATATGCCGTCCTACAATTCCGACGAGAACAGGCGTATTCTTCTCGCCTTCGGCGACAGGTTCATCTCCTATGTGAAGGCGTGGAACGATAAGGCCAAACCTCCCGCAGGGATGAGTTCCTATGACCAGGTCGTAGCGGCGCGGCGTCTCGCGGGTGAAAACCTGAAACTGGCCGAGGAACTTATAGGACGTGTTCGCGCTCTCGGCTCCCCGGACAGTCTGCCCGCCAGATGGCAGGCGCACCGTGACCTCTTTCTGGCCGAACTGTACGGCGCGAGGTATCGACTCAGGGAATACCTCGCTGCGCTGTCCGCCGTTTCAAACAAGACGGTTGGTATCACAACAAGCGGCGGGGAGAAGGTGAAGCGTTCCGTCGCGCTCAGTGACCGGCCGGTAACCGCGGCCAAAGACCCTCAGAACACCATGCAGGAAACCATACCGTTCACGACTTTCAAGCCGGTCGAACTCGTTATAAGAAGCGAAGAGGAATGGAACCGCGCCGTGAAAGAACACGCCGCATACCGGGACCTGCAGGAAAAGCCCCCGGTGAATTTTCAGACCCAGATGCTTGTGGTCGTCTCGGGCGGCCAGTCGTTCAGGCCGGAGGCTTACGTCTTTATCGCCGGGGTCAACGCGGTGGACGGCGTCCTGGAAGTCGCGGTTGACAGGAATCTCCCGCCCTCGTCCGGGATGGATGACAGCGACAGGGTGTTCTTCCCTTGCAGCGCCGTAATCGTGCCGCGCACCGACGGGGCGGTGAAATTCGTGGAACTCGGCAAATGGGTAACCTCGAAGGCGGAACAGATAAAGGGCGAGATGCAGGGGGGAGTGAAATCCGCCGAAGCGCGTGCGGAGGCGGAGGTGTTGCTCTCACACACGGCGAGAAAATACAAGGGGACTCCGTGGGCCGAGACGGCGCAAGGGCTTCTGCCTCTGCCTTCCTTCGGATTGGAAATTCTGAAAGAGACCCTGGAGGCTCCGAAACCTTTGAAACCTCCGAAGCCCCCGAAGGACGATAAGCCGCAACCGCCTCCTACGCCGGTCATCCCCGGCGGCGCATAGTTGTCATAGCGGCGTCGGTAATTGCAGCACGAAAGGTGGCAGAAAGGTGACTGTCACGAACCGCGATGGAACAGTTTTGCCATGTAGGGCACGGTCTTTAGACCGTGCCGTCCCTACGGACGGCCCGTAGGGGCCGGAACCGGAAGGGTCTCCCTCGACTTTGCTCGGGACAAGTTCAGACCCTTCCCTACAAAATCGTGTTATGCAAAAAATGTCGTAGGGCATGGTCTTTAGACCGTGCCGCATCCTTTTGCGATAAGCAAATTGCATTGCGACGGGGCAGGATTAGCGACTGCCACCGAGAATCGAGAACCGCAAACACATTGAGAGGGGAAAACGCCCGGTGAGGAGTATCCGGACAAACCCGTTAATCAGCGCCGTTATTCTGTGTATGTTCGCTTTTTCGGCGGCAGTGCTCCTTATTGCGCTTGTCCCTTCTCAAAACATCCTTCACGTGCTGGATGCATTTTCCGGCAATCGCACCATTACCGTAATCGCTTTCGGAGCGGTAACCGCGTTCCTGCTCATCCTGGTTTTCCTCACCGTTTATCCCGCATTAAGGCGCGCCTCGGCGCGTGACCGCCGTCCGGGCGCGCTCTCGGAGAAACCCGCCGTGATTCGGCAGGGGAGCGCGCGCGCACAACCCGCTCCGCAGGACAACGACCACGCCTCGGCCGCGCACCTTCTGGCGGACATCCTGCGCGCGATGCCGTGTGCGATGCTCATCACGGACAGGGAAGGCGCCGTGCAGGTCTGCTACAACTGCGAGTCCTTCGCGGCCGTTGATAATCCCGTCGGACATCGCGTCGCGGAAGTTTTCCCTCCCGATATGCTGAATGCGGTCAAACTGCGCAAAACCATCGAGGCCGTTCTCACGGGACAGACGCGGCGGCTGGACAACCTGACCGTCCCTGGCGGCGGGCATATTTGCTACGACCTCGTCGCCGCGCCTCTCGGTCCCGCCGATGCGTTATACGGAACAATACTCGTGCTCGAAGACGCCACGGCGCGCTGGGAGTTGAACAGGAAACTGGCCGAGTCGCGCGACTTCCTCAAGAACATCATCTACCGCTCGCCGTCGAGTATGTGCGTCTTCGGCAAAGACGGCGCGGCGATAATGGCAAACGACGCGTATCTGGAACTTTTCCGCGCGGAACGCGCCGCAGTCGTGGGTCACTACAATATCTTCAAAGACGCAGCGTACAAGGAACGCGGATTCTTCCCCGACATACAGAAGGCCTTCGCCGGCAGTGTCGTCGCGCTGCCGCCGGCAACGATAAACCTTCCCGCGGCCGGCTATGCAGTCTCGAAGGGCGGCCAAAGCGTCACCATACAGGGAGTCCTCCTGCCGCTGTTCGGCCCGGGCGGGGACGTAAGCAACGTCATAATGATACACCAGGACCTCACCGACCTCACGCGTGCGGAAACCGAGGTGCGTTATCTGAGCGAATACAACAGGCGCATCCTTGACAGCATGGGAGCGGGCGTGCGCGTTATCGACGCCGGCCTCGGCGTAGAATACAGCAACGACTATATGCGCGACTCGATAGAAAAAAAATCGTCCGGCCGCTGCTACGACTTCCTCGGCGGGGACGGGCCCTGCGAGCCCTGCGTGGTAAACCGGGCAATCACCGAGGGCCGGGTGGTGCAGCAGGAATACACCGCGGCGGACGGCAGGGTGTTCAGTTACGTCGCCGCGCCAATCACCGGACGCGACGGGAAAACCTGCGCCGTCAGCGTGATACGCGACACCACCGAAAACCGTCGCCTCCAGCAGCAGATGCTCCAGCAGGAAAAATTGTCCACGCTCGGAATGCTCGCCGGCGGTATCGCACACGAAATTAACAATCCGCTCGGCGTGATTGCAATGTACTCCCAGATGCTCGGCGAATGCCGCGACAATCCAGAAGAAATGGGAAAACACATCGACGTTATAAACAGAAACGTCGAAAACTGCCGAAATATAATTCAGGGCCTGCTTACATTCGCGCGGAAACAGCCGCTCCGCAAGCAGCCCATCGACATAAACGCGTGCGTGAGGGACGCGGTCGCGCTCTGCCGGCGTCTCGTCAGGAAAACAGACATCGCGCTGAACGAAGAACTCGACGAAAACGGTTTGCCTCTCCTCGGGGACGCAATACAGTTGCAGCAGGTCTTTGTGAACCTCATCACAAACGCCGTCCAGGCTATGCCCGACGG
>JBDRIB010000287.1:0-16312 GCA_043816375.1 Planctomycetota bacterium
AATTTCATCCCGAGTCTCGGGGGCTCCCTCCATTCCTTTGGGCAGAGCAAGGGGTTCGGTTTTCTTGTCCGGTATCTCCCGCATAGCTTCTATCTCATCATCGCTATTCTGTCCGTTAACGCTCCCACCCGCGTTTTCCGGTTCATATCCAGCCAGCGTTACCTCACCAGCAGCGGCCGGCGGAAAATAAACCGCGCCGGACTCGACCAATTCTCCGACGTCAGACGGTTTTTCCGCCTTGTTGAGCGCTGCGAGGTAAACCTGTTTCAGGCGGGCCGACAGCACAGAGGCGTCAACTGCCGCCACGCTCGCTTTCCCGCTTATCTCAAGATCCGAGGCGGCACTCTCACGATATGCCTTGATAACGTCAAGCAATTGACCGAATTCAAGGGAGTCGGCCTTCTTCCTGACATCTTCGAGGTCGGTTCCGGACAAGACGGCCGATGCGGACAGCGTCCTTGCGAAAGAGGCCGCCTTTTCGTCGTGAAGGCGCTCTTGCAACCAGTTATCGACTGATTCGCGGCGTTCGCCAGCGGCGGGTATCTTTTCAGCACCGGGTTCAGGACGTGTGGCGACCGGTGTGGTCGGCCCTTTGGTCAATTCCAGATGGAGGAAGTAAGCCGAGCACATCACCGCGAGAACGATTACGGCGGCCGCCGCGACTCGAACGGTGGCCGACCACCTCGCTCGAAGGGAAACGGGACGTTTGCCCTTTAGGCGGGATACGGCCTCCCTGTCGATAGCCCGGGCGACGCTCAGCGGCGCTCTCTCCCTGGGCAAATCTCCCAGCGCAACGAGCATCCTGCGAAAGCGCGCGACTTCAGCGCGGCATTCCTCGCACTGCGCAATGTGCGCCTCGAACCCGGCCCGTTCGGCCTCGTCCATCAGGTCGCTGAGGTAGCGTGAGACGGTTTCTTTGTCTTTTTCGCACTTCATAGCAAGACTTCTCCGCATAATGCCGCCGCTTTTCCGGCAGCCTGTCCATCCGGTTTCCGGTTACCCTTATCTCTCCGCCATATTAGACGCGGAAGCGTCGCGTTAGTTCCCGATTTTTATTGCTTTTTGATTGGATAAAGAAACACCTGGAAAGGTGACAGTCACCAATCGGCCCCCCGATAAATCTGGGGTCTGTGCTCCGCCCGTTCCGGGTCCTCGCCCTGAGGACCCGTCAGGGTCCGAATGGGTAATGGTGACAGTCACCTTTCACTGGTTTCGAGTTCGATAACTTTTCGGACTGCGCCGAGAATATCCCCGGCGACGTAATCCGGCTCTATGTCCCACATTCCTTTAACGTATTCGGCGCTCTTTCCGGTCTTGACCAGTATGGTTGTTCCGCCGAGGGATTTTCCCGGTTTGAGGTCGCGCGCATCGTCACCGATGGAATAAGCGCCGGCGGGGTCGAAGCCGTACTCCTTCGCCGCCTGTTTGTACAGTCCGGGTTTCGGCTTTCGGCATTCGCAGTCCGCAACCTCCGGCGCGTGCGGGCAGGCATAGACCTTTTCAATTTTTCCGCCGGCGTTCTCGACTTCTCTGCACATCCGGTCGTTTATTTCCCGCACGGTCTCTTCGGGAACGATTTTCCGCGCGATGCAGGACTGGTTTGTGATTACGAAGACCTTGAAGCCGTTTTCCTTCAGCAGCCTGAGCGCTTCAAGCGAGCCGGGCAGGAACCGAAACTGCTCCCAGCGCTGTACGTAGTTGGGAAGTTCGACGTTTATCGTGCCGTCTCTGTCGAGGAATAAGTAGCGTGACATTGTGTAGTGTTGATCGGGTATTCGGGAACGGTGACAGTCGCCTTGTCAGTCGACTACTATTTGCCGAGTTTCTTTCGGTAGAATTCAGCGGCCTTCCTGATTCCGTCCGCGAGTGACACCTTCGGTTCCCAGCCGAGCAGTTTCTTTGCCTTGTCGGCGGCAAGAGCGATGTGGTCAATCTCGCCTTTGCGCTTTTCGGCGTATTCGGGTTCGATGTTCGCACCGAGCGCCTTGCGTACTGCGTCGAATATCTCGAAATCCGTCGTCTCGACGCCGCGCCCGATGTTGATAATTTCGTTGTCGCCTTTGGACGCTGCCAGCGCATTGGCGGCCACGATGTCGCTGATGAAGACGTAATCGCGCGTCTTTGAGCCGTCGCCGAAGACAATACAGGGAAGGCCGTTGAGTATGTTTTCGCCGAATATCCCGACCACGCCGGCCTCGCCGTGCGGGTCCTGCCTCGGCCCGTAAACGTTGGCGTAGCGAAGCACCGTGTAGCATTGCCCGTCGAGTTTGTGCGCCAGTTCCAGATAATGTTCGACCGTGTGTTTCGAGATGCCGTATGCGCAATCCGGAACCACGGGGTGTTTTTCATCGACGGGGATATATTGCGGCTCGCCGTAAACCGCGCCGCCGCTGGAGGAGTAGATGATTTTGCGCACGCCATTTTGCACGCAGCAGTTTATAAGGTTTATCGAGCCGAGTATGTTGACCCGCGCGTCGAATTCCGGCTCGCCCACGGAGCGCCGCACGTCAACCTGGGCGGCGTGATGGAAAACAATCTCCGGCTTTTCCTTCTCAAAAATATCCTTGAGCGCCGGGGCGGTTATGTCCATTTCGTAAAAGGTTGCCTTCGGATTGAGGTTTGTCCGGTTACCGGTGCTCAGGTTGTCAACAACGGCGACTTCATTGCCGTCGTCGATAAATCTGTCGGCAATGTGCGAAGCGATGAATCCCGCTCCTCCGGTAATAAGTATTTTCATAGTTTCCTCACTGTCGTAATTTTGCGCCGACTTTTTTCTCCAGGTGTTTCAGCACTTTTTTTTGTGCCGCCGCCACATTGTCACCCGTCAGGGTCTCTTCGTCGGACCTGTACACCAGGCGAAAGGCAAAACTCTTTTTCCCGGCGGGCAACTGCCTGCCCCTGTAAAGGTCGATGAACTCAACCGAGCGCAGGGATGCTGCGTCGGCGGCGAACACTGCTTCTTTCACGTCGCGCCACTTTACGTCTTCGTCAATGATTATCGCCAAATCCCGCTCCACAGCGGGAAATCGCGGCAGGGGGCTGAACTGCGGCCTGTCGAAAGCGGCTTCGACCAGCGCGAGGAAATCGAGTTCCGCAAAGCAGTATTTCCGCCTCAGGTCGTAGAAGTCAACCGCGTCTCGGGAAATCATTCCGATTACGCCGAGTTTCCGCTCGCCGCAGAACATATCCGCCGTCGGACCCTCGTCCAGCCCGAGGTGTTGCGCGGGCTCGAATCTCGCGCCTTCAACGCGCAGCCGCTGCAGAATTGTTTCCACATCGCCTTTGAGTTCCGCAAAATCCTGTTCGGCCAGAAGCGCCAGTACCTCCTTTTCCTCCGGCAGTTCTTCGCCGCCGGAAGGCAGGAATATCTTGCTTATCTCAAACAGTCTCAGGTCGCTTGCGCCGCGATTTTCATTATACGCCGCCGTCGAGAGCAGGCTCGGCAGCATGCTGCGCCGCATCAAGGCCTGTTCCCTGTTTACGGGATTGCGAAGCGTCAGCGGCTCCTTTGCGTCCCACATCGACGCGGCGGCGATGGGGGAGTTGCCTGTGAACGGAATGGTGAGGGTTTCGCAACAACCCTTTGTTACGAGCGCGGACTTGATGATGTCCTCGACTGTGTCGCGCTTTCGCGGTTGGGTGACCGTGACGGCGATGGGTTTCTCGATGTCTAATTTGTCGTAGCCGAAATGGCGCGCGACCTCTTCAATCAGGTCGATTTCGCGGGAGACGTCTCGGCTCCTGTGCGAAGGCACGGTTACCTCGACCCATTCGTTTGCCCGTTCGACGACTTCGAATCCGAGGGATTCCAGTATCCCGACTGCCTCGTCCGAAGGCACATCGACACCCAGGATGACCGGAATGCGCGCGAAACGCATCCGGACTTTCGCGGGCACATACTTTTTCGCCTGCACATCCACGACGCCGTCGAGTATTTTCCCTCCGGCGATTTCCGCCATCAACGCAGCGGCGCGTCTCGATGCCCAGTCCACCCCGTCCCAGGCGACACCGCGCCCGAAACGGAGCGATGAATCGCTTTCCAGGCCGAGAGCGCGCGCGGTGCGCCTCACGTTGACAGCATCGAAATCGGCGCTTTCCAGCAGGATGTTCCTTGTCGATGCGGAGACCTCGGTGTCGAGGCCTCCCATAACGCCTGCGATTGCCACCGGGCGGAATGCGTCCGCGATGATGAGCATTTCTTCATTCAGTTCACACTTCGTTCCGTCGATGGCGACGATGATTTCGCCTTTTCTTGCGCGGCGCACGACTATGCGCTTCTCTTTCAGTTTGTCCAGGTCAAAGGCGTGCAGCGGCTGGCCGCACTCCATCAGGACGAAGTTGGTTATGTCGACGACGTTGTTGACCGGCCTCAGGCCGATTGATTCGATGCGCTTTTTCAGCCAGTCCGGAGATTCGGTGATTGTCACGTCGCGGATTATGCGTGCCGTGTACCGGGGGCAAAGTTCTCCGTCCAGGATTTCCACAGAAGTGACATCGGCGGCGTTTTGCCTGTCTGCCTTGTATTCAAGCGGGGGCAGCTGGAGCGGTATGCCCGTTGCGGCGGAGAGTTCGCGCGCGACGCCGATGTGGCTCAGGCAGTCGCCCCGGTTGGATGTTACTTCCAGTTCAATAATCAAATCGCCGCCGGCCTCCGCCGCGTCCTCGACGTTGAGTCCAATCATCGAGAACTTCTCCAGCAGGCTTTTGCGCGGCAGGTCCGCCGGGCAGTATTGTCGCAGCCAGTCGAGCGAGACTTTCATATCGAAATTGTATCCTCTGAAAGGTGACAGCCGCCTTTCAGAACTGTTTGAGGAACCTCACGTCGTTTTCCGTGAGGATGCGAATGTCGTTGATGCCGTATTTGAGCATCGCCATTCTGTCTATCCCGAAGCCGAACGCGAAACCGGTGTAAACTTCCGGGTCGATGTTGACCGCTTCGAGGACGTTGGGGTCCACCATTCCGCAGCCGCCCATCTCGAGCCAGCCGGTCTCCTTGCATACCTTGCAGCCCGCGCCTCGGCAGAATACGCAGTTGAAATCGGTCTCGGCGCTGGGTTCCGTGAAAGGAAAGTAAGACGGGCGAAAGCGCACGCTGATGTCCGGTCCGTAAACGCCGTGCACGAACAGCGTGATAATATTTTTCAAATCGACAAAGGTCAGCCCCTCGTCCACCATCAGCAGTTCCACCTGGTGGAAGAAATAATGGTGTGTCGCATCGACGGTGTCGGGCCGGTACACCCTGCCGGGCGCGATAATCCGTATCGGCGGACGGTGTTTTTCCATATAACGTATCTGAAGGGACGAGGTCTGCGAACGGAGTATCCGGTTCTCGCTGAAGTAGAAGTTGTCGGATTCGTCGCGTGCAACGTGGCCTTGCGGGATGTTCAGCGCGTCGAAGTTGTGCCACCGGTCTTCGACCTCCGGGCCTTCAATCCAGGTGAAGCCGAGTTGATGAAAGATGCGGCGCAGTTCACGCGTGACGTGGGTTGTCGGGTGCAGGGAACCGACCGGCGAGGACCTGCCGGGCAGCGTTACGTCGAATACGGGCTCCCGTCCTGCTGTGACAGGAACGAGAGACGATTTTTTTTCTTCGAGCAGTTGCTCAATTTCGCCTTTCGTGCGGTTTGCGATGGAGCCGGCCTCTTTCCTCTCTTCCGCAGAGAGTTTTCCCAGGCCGGACATAATCTCCCTGAAGACGCCCTTGCGTCCGAGATACTTCACGCGGGCCTGCTCGATCGCTTCTGCATCGGCCGCCGAATTGATTGCGTCCCTGGCTTCTTTGAGGATTGTCTGAATTTTTTCCTTCAAAGAATGTCCCCCGTTTGAGCGTTGAATGACACCGGCGGATTATATCAGCGCAGGCACCCTTTACCAAAGACATTTCCACGATGGCGGATTAACGGCAGATTACGGTGACAGTCACCGAAGTTTGCCGATGTTGGCGCGAAATCAGTCAACTTGAGTGCCTGGTTTCCGCTTGTATCCAGGCCTCAAATTCGCGGCTTGCTTTTGCCTCGATGCGTTCAATGCAGGGCAGGTCGTAACTGTGCAGTTCTTTTATCCTGCGTTGCAACTTTTGCCAGTGAGCCGGGCGGGTTTTCATAAGCATCGCGCATTCGTTTTCGTCGCAGAACCTGCCTTCCCACCTGTACAGTGATGTGCACGGGAAGATATTGGCGCAGGCGACGAGTCGTTCGTCGAGCAGCGCTTTTGCGATTTTGCGCGCCTCGGTTTTGTCTTTGCATGTGGTATAGACGATTATCATTGGATTTCTCTTTGTTGAACGAGGATGCGGCGGGAACCTCCGGGTTTCCGCAGTTGAGGCTTTTGCATAGGCAAAGGTGACAGTCACCTTTTTTGCCTTGCAGGCCGCCGTTTGCGCGGAATCACGCCGAAGAGCAGACGGTAGAGCATATGTTCGAACAGACTTCGCGGAAAGCCGACAACGGTATCGATATCGCCGGCGACACTCTTTACAAACAGGTCGTTCTTCTCGCGGATAGCATAGGCGCCCGCTTTGTCCATTGCTTCGCCGGAAGCGACGTAGGCGTCTATCTCGGCGTCAGTCAGTTTTCGCATTTTCACGATCGCCGCGTTCGCTTTGCATATCGTTTTGTTTCTGCGCCTGTCGATGATGCAGACGGCCGTGACGACGAAACTGCGCCTGCCGCTTGATTTGCGAAGTATGCTCTTTGCTTCTTCGACGTCGGCGGGTTTGCCGATTATTTCCCTGTCGAGCGCGGTCAGCGTGTCGGCGGCTATCACGATATCCGCGTCGGAGCGCTCCGCGGCCGCGCGCGCCTTCAGGCGGGCGATGCGCATGGTGTTTTTTCGGGGCGACATACGCGGGTTGACTGTTTCATCAACATCGGGCACGAGGATTTCGAAATTGTAACCCGCTTCTTTGAGCAACTTCTGTCGTCGTTCCGAGGCGGAGGCGAGGAGGATTTTCAGGTCTTTTGCGGCCTCCGCGAGTTTAATCTTGCGTTTTCCTGCGGCGCTTTTGAATGCCCACAAAAGGGCGAAGTATAGCGGTATCGCCACTGCCAGGCCGAACACGGCTCCCCCCAGCAGCATCGGGCCGTATATCTTGAATCCGATGATGTCGAAGACTTCCCACCAGTTGTACCAGTATATCGGTGCGAAACTTGTTCTAATGGAATCGATGGTAATCGGGCCGCCGCCGAGAATCCTGGAGCCGAGGAAGTGGTCGAACCAGAAAAGCGGCACAACGACAAGGGTGTTTGACCAGACGAGGGCGACCGGAATTACGCGGTTTGCGCGAAGGAGAAGCGCCAGGGCATATGCCAGAAGCATCTGCAAACCGACGCAGGGCACAAGAGCGAGGAACACACCGATGGCTATGCCCATCGCGATTGCATGCGGGCTTCCGTATGCCGTAACTATCGGCCTGATGAGCCGGCGGTATATTAGTCTGCCCAGCATTGGGTATTATGAGATGTTGAAATCCTCGAGGCGTTTCAGGGAATCCGCAGCCTGGTCCGATGCGACTGAGGAATTGAACTCCAGCACTTTGATTGTATCAGGTTTCAGATATTTCGCGACCATCCTGAAGTCGATGTCGCCCGCGCCGATTGCCTGGTGGTCTCGCATCCCTTTCATGTCGTGCAGGTGCACGCCGATGAGCCTGTCGCCGTAACGCTCCAGCCATTCTTCGTGCCGCGCCAGGCCGAACAGTTCACCCATCTGTGCGTGTCCGACGTCGTGCCAGTAGCCGAAGTTTCCGCCCGTCAGGCGCTCGAACATCGTCGCGAGTTCGCCAATATCCGGGATTTCGTTATAGAAGTATCGCGACTCGATGCCGAGAAGCAACTCGCGCTCCGACGCGGCGACTTCGTCAAGGCTCTTTATTGATGATTCCAGGTAAGGCGCGGCCCTTTGTGCGCGCCATCGGCGTATTTCATCTATTTTTCTCCGTGCTTCCGCGTCGATGCCGTTCGACAGTATCCTGTTTCCCAGGGCTTCACTGTTCTCGAGCATTTCCTGGAACTTGATGTCCTTGATGTAGCCGGAGTGAATGACGACGGCGCGGCCGCCCATCTTGTTGCAGTTGCTTATCGTGTCAAGCAGGCAGGCGACCCCGGCGGCGCGCGTGGTTTCGTCCGGCGAACTCACGAAATCGCCTCGGAGATTCTTCGGGTCAATCGGCTTTTCCGAGATGACGTTGTGGACGCTGGTGATTTCAATGCCGAGTTCTTTTTTCGCTTCGAGCACCTCGCCGAGGTTGAAGCCGAGCCGGGAGACGCCTGTCTCGAAACAGCGAAACCCCAGTTCCATAGCGTGCTCGAACAGTTCGCGCAAACTGTTTACCCGGGGCGGCGCCCAGCATGTTGAAAGTGCTATCAAATTTCAGTCTCGATATGGCCAAAGGCTGCGAAAGGGCATATAATAAGAGCGCCGGCGCCGAAGTCAAGCAAGGACTGCCTGACAGACCGGGCGCTGTAAACGATTTAACCATTTTGTGGCGGATACATTGGCAAAAATATTTCTCGCCGGGATAATCCAGGGCTCGATTGAAGGGCACAACATTCACGAGCAGGATTATCGTGAACGGCTCAAGCGCATATTCAGCCGCTGCGCGCCGGGGCACGAACTATACTGCCCTTTTGAAAACCACTCGGCCTCGCTCGATTATTCGCACGAGGAAGGGGAGCGCGTTTTCAGGGAGCACATAGAGATGGCCGCATCCTCGGACGTGATGCTTGCCTACCTCCCGGAGGCGAGTATGGGCACGGCCGTCGAGATGTGGGAAGCGCACAACAGGGGAGTCAGGATTATCACAATCTCCCCGATGACCGAAAACTGGACGGTGAAGTTCCTCTCGGACCGCGTATTCAGAGACATCGCCGGCCTCGAAACATTTCTCGAGAAAGGCGGCCTGGAAAAACTTCTCGCGGAAGAGGGGCGGAGTCCGAAGTGAAGCGCACAATCCTCGATTTTACACTTCCCGAATTTGAGGCGGAGATACAGCGCCTCGGACATCCCGCGTACAGGGCGAAGCAGGTTTTCGACTGGATTTACAGGCAGGGCAGCCGCAGTTTCGACGAGATGAAAAACCTGCCGCGCGCGCTTGCTACGGAACTGGCGCGCGGCTTCGACATCGCGGCCGCCCGCGTTCTGGACACCGCGCGCGACATCACGGGCAAACGCGGCACGTCGAAACACCTCATCGAGTTCGCCGGCGGCGCCCGCGCCGAGACGGTATGCATACTCGAAGGCGCCCGCAGGACCGTATGTCTCTCCGCGCAGTCGGGTTGCCCGGTCGGATGCGTGTTCTGCGCTTCCGGCGCGGCGGGCCTCGTGCGCAGCCTTACCTCCGGCGAGATGATTCAACAGGTTCTGCTGTTCGAAGAAGGAACGGCGCGCACCGTCACGAATGTCGTCATAATGGGAATGGGCGAGCCGCTGCTGAACTATGACCAGACCGTGAAGTTCGTCCGCTGCGCGACCGCGCCGTGGGGCCTCGCCCTGTCCGCGCGCCGCATAACACTTTCGACCGTGGGAATCGTCAAAGGCATTGAGCGTCTGGCCGGCGAGGATTTGAAAATAAACCTGGCGATATCCCTGCATGCTCCCGACGACAGGCTGCGCTCACGGCTTGTTTCGCGCAACGAGGGCGTTGACGAAATCATAGCCGCCGCCCGGAAATATTTCGAACGCACAAAGCGGGAGGTAACATTCGAGTATGTTCTGATAGGCGGCGTCAACTCCGGCGAGAAACACGCAAGGGCGCTCGCGAGGAAGTTGCGGGACGTGCGGTGCAGCGTGAACGTTATTGCATACAACCCTGTGCCCGAGGTCGCGCCGGAACTTCAGCGGCCCGACCCCGCGACGGTCCGCAGTTTTGTCGGCACGCTGCGCAACTGCGGCATCAATGCGACGCTGCGCAAAAGCCGCGGCGGCGCGATAAACGCCGCTTGCGGGCAGTTGCGGCTGCGCTCGCTGAAGAACGCGAAACGCACATAAATCTTTCGCTTGTCCTCATTCGGCGCGTTGACTATAATCAGCCGCGAATGCAAACTGTGCCAGAGTGGCGGAACCGGCAGACGCGCGGGATTCAAAATCCCGTCTCCTTTACGGAGGTGAGGGTTCGAGTCCCTCCTCTGGCACCAGAAAACAGATATCAAGGTTGATTGACTTGTTTGAGTGTGGCGGCTGATGCTTGTTCGTGTTTTTGGGTAAACAGCGTCTTGCGGTGACAGTTGCCGACGCTGGCGCAGAGTCAATCAATGAAGAGACTGTAGTAGCGCGAGAACATAAACAGCCGTTCTTTCCTCGTGGTAGCAATTCTCCTCAAAATGCCCAGACGTTCCAAATCTCGAATCAGTTTGCTCGCAGTTGGGTAGGAAACATCCAGGTATCCGGCAGCCCGGTTTGCCGTAATTATCGGATTTTCGTAAAGGTGTGATAACAGTTTGCGGGCGTTTGCGGATCGAATACCAAGACTGTCCAGTTTGGTATCAATTTCTTCGCGCAGGGCCAAAATCTTCTGAAAAGTCTCCTTCCCCTTGAGCGCCGTTTCTTTAACCGCCACCAGAAAGAATTTGACCCAGTGGAGCATATCGTTTGAAGCGCGCACAGTCGTCAGGGCGTCAAAATACGCCCCTTTGTTTTTCTCTAAATACGCGGACAGATACAGCGATGGCTTGAGCAGCAAATCCCTTGCCACCAGGTACAGCGTGATTAGCAGGCGTCCGATACGTCCATTGCCGTCCAGAAACGGATGAATGGTTTCAAACTGGTAATGGCTGATTGCGATTCGGATGAGGTGCGGAACCTCTATGTTGTTGTTGTGCCAGAACTTCTCCAGGTCCCCCATCAGGGGGCCAATCTCGGTGAAGTGGGGCGGAATGAAAACCGCGTCCTGAATACTGCTGCCGCCTATCCAGTTCTGGCTGCGGCGATATTCGCCCGGAGATTTATGATGTCCTCGTGCTGCCCGCATCAGAATTGAGTGTGTTTGTTGCAACAGGCGTGTCGAAAGCGGCAACTTCTCCAATTCTTCAATCGCCTTGTTCATCGCCTCGATATAATTCTGGACCTCCTGCCAATCGCTGCGTTTTTCCGGGCTTACATATTCCTTGTCACTCAGGTCCTCGGCCAGTTCTGTCCGGGTGCCCTCAATCCGGCTGGAGGTGTTTGCCTCTTTGAATATGTGCATTCGGATATACAGGTCAACATCCGGGACGATTACTGAGAAAGCATTTAATTCAGCGAGCGCCTTTCCCGCCTGCTCCAAAAGCGTGTTGACTGTGGGGTCTTCCCACGTCCAGAGGTGATTCACCGTACTCGGTGTGAAGGACTTGTATCCCGACTGTGGGATATATGTGCCGGCGTTGAAGTCCTCAAGTTTCATAAGATTGTGCCTCCCATTCCTGATTTGATATCCAATTATATGCGGGTGTTAAGTCCAGTCAATACTGTATAAGGCCGCCGGGCTTTCGAAGGGGAGCGCCCCTGTCGAGGACGCAATGCCTGAATTCCATAAAACATTGTGCTGCAAGGAATAAGTGTAATTGCTCGGCTGCCTCAGCGGCCTTTGGTGTCATTCACTATATTAAAGTCTTTGCACAAAATCTTTAATGAAAATATCTATATGAAAGATTTTTGCCAAAAACTTTATAATAGAAACATCCTATTAAAGATTTCAGGCAAAAACTTTAATCCATCAATATATAGCGATAGGCAAGAAGAATTTTGCGCCATATCTTGTATCTCTTCCCGATGGCATTTTGCCTCTCAAGTACATACCCGGAAGAGCAAGGAGGCAGGCAAACAGGGAAGGAATAATTTCGGCGGGTGGTTTTTCTGCGCATTCTGTGCTGAGTTTACTGAAGTGCCTTTGGTGAGCCGAGGATTTCGGACAGGATGACGGCGCGCTTGAGAGATGTGCCCTTGAGCGGGCCGAAAATTCGCCTGCGATACAGCATACCGGGCACTGCGCCCGTATCCAGTTCGCTCATGCGGAGAGAAGTTTTCTCGCCCAGCCCGCGCATCATTTCCTTGCTGACCAGGTCGGAACCGTCTATCGACAGGGCGCGTTTGCCGGCTTCTTGGATTGCATTGCTTACAAGTTTGGTATCGCCGACCTTGCCCACGGCGACGTCGCCCTTGAATTGCCTGTCGTAAGAGGGCGTGGCGTGTTCACGCGATACTTCCGGCACGGCGATTTCTCTATACCGCCGGAGGATTTCCTGGGCCATCGCCTCTTCGTTATATTGCGCCTGCTTTGGCGGGGCAGCCTGTGCCGGGTATGCCTCGTGCGGGGGCGGTTTTGTCTGGCGGTAAATGAATCGCTCGTGCTGTTGCGGAGGAGGGGGCTCTTTTTGGGGCTGTCTGCCGTCCTGCCGCTCTTCCTCCGCTCGCTTTCGCGCGCGGTTCTCGCTGGCCTTTTTTGCCAGGCCGCCTATCATACTGATGGCGACAACCGCGACTATGAAAAGTAACTCGTAGAGACCGTCCATTATGATAATCCCGGAGTTTCAAAGGAGCGGTGACAGTCACCAATCCCGACACGTTGGGACAAGTTCTGCGAATCTCGGCGCCGTGGACTGTCCCCGGAGCATCCCAGGACCTGTTCTATTCTACGAATCGCACTCGCCTACTCGCGCGATTCCGTAAATAGAACAGGTCCATCGTAATTAGTGACATTTATCCGTCTCTGGCGGAATCACCGGAAGAAATTATTTCACTTTGCCGCCCGTCTCTTCGCCTTCTTCTTCCCCGGCGATGGACTGGCGCATAGAGGTATCGGCCTGGATATTCTTCATCCGGTAGTAGTCCATAATGCCCAGGTTGCCTTTGCGGAATGCCTCGGCCATTGCCTTGGGCACCTCGGCCTCGGCAAGGACGACCTTGGCGCGGTTTTCCACGACGGAGGCTTTCATTTCCTGCTCACGCGCTACGGCCATTGCGCGGCGTTCTTCGGCCTTGGCCTGCGCGACGCGCTTGTCGGCCTCGGCTTGGTCGGCCTGCAGGCGCGCGCCGATGTTTGCGCCGATATCCACGTCGGCGATGTCTATCGAGAGTATTTCGAAGGCGGTGCCCGCGTCGAGACCCTTGCTGAGAACCACCTTGGATATCCCGTCAGGGTTTTCCAGAACCTGTTTGTGCGAGGTCGCCGAGCCGATGGTGGTGACGATGCCTTCGCCGACGCGCGCGATGATTGTCTCTTCTGTTGCGCCGCCGACCAGTCTGTCGATATTTGCGCGGACGGTCACGCGCGCCTTGGCCATAACCTGTATGCCGTCTTTGGCGACCGCGGCTACCTCGGCTTTGCCCTTGGCCGGGTCGGGGCAATCGATAACTTTGGGATTGACGCTGGTCCTCACGGCTTCCAGCACGTCGCGCCCGGCCAGGTCGATTGCGGATGCGCGCTCGAAGTTAAGCGGTATGTCGGCCTTGCTCGCTACGATGAGCGCACGGACGACGTTGGTCACGTTTCCTCGCGCGAGGTAGTGCGCTTCCAGTTTATTCACGTCAAGCGAAAGCCCGGCCTTTGTGGCCATAATCAGCGTGTTGACGATGACGCTGGGGCTTACCTGCCGGAGGCGCATTCCGACGAGGTTGATTAAACTCACCCGCGCTCCTGAAAGGAACGCCCTCAGCCACAGCGCGCCGAAGTTGAAGACAAGTATCAGCAACACCAGGCCTATTACGGAGGCGACTATGATGAATATTATCCAGCCGGTTTCCAGCCCCGCCCCCTGGGCCAGCAAATGCAACATTGAGTTCGATAGATTCATTAGAATGTTAGCCATCGCTCTTTCTCCGTAGTTTCGACGGTGACAATCACCAATCTACGAGCCTGGTCACTTCGTGCCCTTCGCTCCGTAATTGGTGACAGTCACCTGCGGTGTCACCTGTGATTGCCGTGTTACTCGATTTTTTTCACGACCACGCGATTGCCTTCCACCGCGATTACCTTTACCTTCGCGTCGGCTTCAATCATATCGCCGCGCGTTACGACATTGACGCGCCTTGTGCCGAACGTAGCGATCCCCGCAGGACGGAGGACCGATTTGGCGACGCCTTCCTGTTCGATTAGTTCGTCAAGGTCCGCCCTTGAGCCTTCGGCGGCGTCGCCCTTTACAAGCGATTTGCGCAGGCTCAACCGCCGGATGCCGAAGTATATCATCAACGGCGTGGCAAGCAATACAAATACCAGTCCAACCAGACCATATGCCCAGTGTTCGTGCCAGGCAATTACTATTGCACCGATGCAGCACAAGAACCCGATTGTCCCGACGACACCGCCGGGCACCAGCATCTCCAGCGCTATGAGCGCGAGTCCCGCAAGATATACTATGATGGCGAGCGTAATCACGGCTGTTCGACCTTTCTGACAGTGACCTTGTTTCCGCTGACGTCGATTACTTCCACTTCGTCGCCTGCGTCAAGGAGGTCCCCCTCGGCGACGACCTGGAACTGCCTGTTGCCGAATTCGGCCTTTCCGACGGGCCTGAGTTTCGTGACCGCCACGCCGGTCCTGCCGAGCAGCGCTTTCATCTCTTCGGACGGCACGATGAAACCTTCTTCCGCGCTGGCCGTTGTGAGCAGTTCGAGGCGGCGGAAGATGGAAGTTTTGGGCAGGAGCCTGATAAGCAAAAAGAACGCGACCAGCGAAGCAACAAATCCCGCCACAAGGTCGCGCACCCTCTCGAGCAGATACCCCCAGGCCCAATCGGTTCTTGGTATCGTGAAAGGCACCAGCGTCAGGATTATTCCGAAGAAGATACAGGCAATTCCCAAAATTCCCGTTATCCCGAAACCGGGGATAACGAATACCTCGACGGCGAGCAGGATAACGCCGATAAAGACAAGGAGTACCTCCCATATATTCGCAGTTCCTATCACGAACGATATGAGCATTATCATTGCTATCGCCGACAGGCCCACTATGCCGGGCACTCCGAAACCGGGCGTCTTGAGTTCCAGATAAATCCCCGCCAGCCCTATCATAATAAGCAGCGTTCGCAACAGCGGGCTGTTAAGAAATGCGAAAAACCCCTCGGTGAAGGTCGGTTCCGCCTCAGTAACGTCAGGGTCAACCAGGCCGAGGTATTCGAACAAAGTCTCCCTGTCGTTGCCCTTTATCCATTTGTCGGCGAAACCGTATTTTACCGCCTCCTCGTAGTCCAGGTTCACCAGATGTTTGTCATCTACGATAGTATCTTCTTCTATAATCTCGTCGCCTTCGGGGAGCTTACTCTTAAACTCTACTTCGTCTTCTGTCCTGACTATTTCAATTCTCTCGGTTCCATCCTTGCTGCGGATTTTGAAGTATTTTATCCATATTCGCCAGTCAACCATCGCCTCGGCTAAATCGGGGCTGCGCCCCTTGCGTTTGGCCATTTTTCGGAAAGCGGCGCGCGCGTGCGAAACCATTTTTTCCCTTATCTCTTCGCTCATTTCAATTATGCTACCGTCGGGACCTATGAAGATAAGCGCCGCCGAACCGACCTGTGACCCCTCTGCCATTACTATCCTGTCGCAGGAAAGGCTGATGTAGGAGCCTGCGGATGCGGCGTCCGTGTTCACGAAAGCGACGGTGGTCATCTCCTCAAGGTCTGCAATGTCCTCGCCTATCTCCTCCATTGCGCTGCTCAGGCCGCCGGGGGTATCTATGTCGAGGATGAAGAATTCAGCCTTGTCCGCCCTTGCCGCCTCTATGCTGCGCTTCACATACAGAACAGTCTGGGTGCCTATCCCGCCATGGATGGGCACTATGTAAACCCTCACGCCCGACCTGAGCGGCTTCGCGGGCGGTTCGGATTCCGGCGGGTCCTGGGCATTAAGGTCGGTAACAGGCAGGAGTGTCGACAGCAAGCCCGCGGCCATAAGCCCCAGGCCCAGCATCGTCAGCAGCAGATTAATCGGTTTTTCCCTTCGTCGCATTGCACACCGTAACGGGCAAGGGAATACTTGCCCTGAACAGCCGTTCCCGGCAATTAATATGATAAATCTAGCAAATATGCGGAGCGAATTCAACCTAAATCCAGATGAACACAGGTTGCAAAATTGCAGGCTGAAGGAGTCCGACCGTTTTACCTTATGATTATTTCCGACGGGTCCGGCTCCGGCAGGATGCGGCCGGTGGCCTGAATATCAAGCCAGCCGTATTCGTCGGCGCCGTTGTACAGTCTTTCGCAGCACGAGCCGCACAGATAAGTCGTCTGCCATTCATTCATCTTTATCTTTCCGTCAAAATCATCCTGACCCAGATAGTTTACCCGGAACTCCGCGAGCCTTTTGCAGACATTGCCGCAAAGAGGGCATACATATCCCATCG
>JBDRIB010000288.1:0-8919 GCA_043816375.1 Planctomycetota bacterium
TCCTCCGTAATTGGTGACAGTCACCGAGTCAGCATCGTTGTCAGTTCAGGTATTTGGAAAAAATTTCTGTTGCGGCAACGTACGCCGCGTTTGTATCCGGCAATTCGAGAATCGGTCTGCCCGTTATCGAGAACTCCTCAACTTCCCCGTCGTGCGCTATCCGGCCCGCCACGGCGAGTCCGTCTTCCTTGAGTTGCTTCTCGATTTCCGGATGAACACCGGCCGTGGGGACGCGGTTCAGCACCAGAGAGTGTTCCTTTATTTTTATTGGCAGCGAACCGGTCAGGTCGTAAACATTCTTTGCGGACCTGATTCCGACCACCGTCGGCTCCGACACGACGAAGAGCACGTCCACGTCGTTAGTCGTGCGGCGCGAGAGGTGCTCCATTCCGGCCTCGTTGTCTATCACGACGTACGGGAAATCGGCCGTCAGGACGCTCAGGTGATTTCTGAGCAGATTGTTGACATAGCAGTAGCAGCCCGGCCCTTCGGGCCTGCCCATCGTTATCAGGTCGAATTTCCCGCATTCCTGCACGCTTGCCTGAATCTCGTATTCGATAAGGCGCTCTTTCGAGACGCCGGTCTGCGCGAGTTTCATCTTGTTTTCGATTACTTCGTCGCGGATGTCGGCGATGGTCCGTCCGGCCTTCACGCCCAGCGCGGTGTTGAGGTTCGCGTTCGGGTCGGCGTCAACGGCGAGCACGGCCTTGTCCAGTCGCTGCGTGATGTGCTTGATTACCATCGCAGCAAAGGTCGTCTTGCCCGTGCCGCCCTTGCCGGATATTGCTATTGTGTATGCCATATCAGGTATCAGAATTATTGCTCTTTCTTACGGTGACAGTCACCAATCTACGAATCTCACTCGCGAGGCTCGTTCGATTCCGTAATTGGTGACAGTCACCTTAGTCAGGAAGCGGAATTAACAAGGCGTTTCGCGGTCGGGAACAATTCTATGTTTGTATGAGGCAGAAACAGCGCCTGCTGGTAATAATCCATATATTTGTAATTCGACATCAGGTCGAAGTATGTCATCCTGCCCGCGATTTCGTTCGCCGTCTCCATAGCCTGCCGCGAGAGCAGGCAAACTTTCGCGCCGACCACGCAGGCGTTGCCCGCGAAGTGATACCTGTCGGGCGGTACGTCGGGAAGCATTCCGAGCACGACCGCGTTTTCGATGTTGAGGTAATTCCCGAACCCGCCCGCGATGTAAATGTTCTTTATGTCGCTGAAATTCACTTCCATCGACTCGACCAGAATCGCCGCCGCCGCAAAAACCGCGGCCTTCGAGCGGAGCAGGTCCTGGATGTCTATCTGATTGATGACGATGTCGCGGCCTGTCAGCGTCTCTCCCGAAGGCACAAGCGGGAACTCGAGCGTGCCGTCCTCGTCTTCTCGCACCGGAGAGCCGGGGACTTTATTGAACTTCCCCGTCCTGTCCAGCAGGCCCGCCTTGAAGAGTTCCGCGAGACAGTCTATCAGCCCCGAGCCGCAGATGCCCTTCGCGCGCGTCCTGCCGACCGTCGAGTACTTCACCCTGTAGCCCTTGTCGATGGCGATGTCTTCAATCGCGCCCTCGGTGGCGCGCATTCCGTGTTTTACGCCGCTTCCTTCAAACGAGGGGCCCGCCGAGGCGGAGCAGCAGACCATCCACTCTTTGTTGCCCAGGACAATCTCGCCGTTTGTTCCTATGTCTATGTGCAGCGAGAGTTCATCGTTCCTGTAGAGTCCCGTTGCCAGCAGGCCCGCCACGATGTCCGCCCCCACGTAAACCGCGACGCCCGGCAGCGGATAAACGACCGCCGAGGGGTTGAAGTTGAGTCCTATTTCCCCGGCCCTGATTGGGGGCGGGAAGTTCGTCACCGGCACAAAAGGCTCGCGGCGAATGTTGCCCGGGTCCAGGTTGAGCAGAAAGTGCAGCATCGCCGTGTTGCCGGCGACGGTCGCCGAAGTAATTTCACTGCGACGAACGCCGTTGCGCGTGCACATCTCTTTTGCAAGTTCATTGATGTCGCCGATGACGAGGCTCTGCATCTCGAGCCTGTCGGCGTGCTCTTCAATGTGCATTATGCGCTTGATGTAGTCCTCGCCGTATTTCATCTGCGAGTTGTATTTCGAGGCGATGTCAATTGTCCTCTTTTCGTTGATGTCGACGAGGTGCACGACTATCGTCGTCGTGCCGACGTCGATGGCGAGGCCGAAATTCTCCGCTTCACGGTTGCCGCCCTCAACCGCTATGACCTGTTCGCGGTCGCAGAGCGCCGCGCAGGTGGCGGTCAGTTTCCAGTCATTTGTCCGGGCGATGCCCGTTATGTTTCGGATTACTTTCAGGTCGGCTTCGACGCGTTCGGCGTCGAGTCGCCTGCCGACGGCGGTGGTTACGCGCTGTGTGTCGTCTATGCTGCTTTCCAGCGAGGGGGGCTCGGCCTCGAAATAGGCTTTTTTCACGGGCGGGTCGAATGTGAACCGGTCGAGCAACTCGTCGGCGAGTTCTGCTCCCGCCTTTCGGCCTTCGAGTATCTGACCCTCGCCCTGCAGCGTCTCGATGGGAAGTGCGACGGTTACGTCGCCCTCGACGAAAGTGTCGCAGGCCAGCACGTAGCCCTCGGCGATGTCACGCGCGTCGAGAAGCGGCGCGCTGCCCTTGACCACGTGGCCGCTGCGGACGATGACCTTGCATTTGCCGCACTGTTTCTGGCCGCCGCACACGCTGTTGATTTCGACGCCGGCTTCCGTCGCGGCGTCGTATATGCTCGTGCCGGGCTGGACCCTGGCCGATACTTCCCCCGGCAGGAAGGTCACGGTGCATACGCCGCCGGTTTTTTTCTTCCGCTTTTTGGCCATAATTTCGGGATGCCTGAGAGTTTGTTACTTCCAGATTTCTTTGAGATATTTGGGAATAAAACTCGCTTCTTTGGGCCCCACCATTATCTCCCAGCCGGTCTCTTCCTCCAGTTTTCCGGAGAGGACCGCGACAAAGCCGGGGATGATGAGTTTCTTGTGCTTCACAACGTGTTCTGCGTCGGCCTTTTCCATTGCCTGGTGGATTGTCTTTTCGTTGAACTTGTCCGCGGAGTAGGCGGTCAGCACGGAGGTGCCCTCGGTGTCGACTGAGAGGATGTAGGACGGGACGCGACTGCTTTCGACTTCTCCTTCAACGGTGAAGTAGGTGAGCGAGAAGTTTGTCGTGCACATAAGCGGGGAGTTTTCGTTTGCGTCGCCGACCTTGTAAATTTTCGGCTCGACCTGTATGGGCTTCTGCGGGTCGGTGAAGATGTTCATTCGCAGCGTGAGCAGCGGCAGGATCTGCCACGGCTCGGTGCCGTTCATCACCACGATGCCGGCGTATTTGCATATGAAAGCGCCCGCGTCCATTGTCTCCTGGTGCGGGTCTTTGTTGGATGCGAAAGCGATGATGGGAAAACCGAGCGGGCGGAAAGTTTTCTTCAACGCGAGCCTTCTGATTGTCGTGAAGGATTTAATCGCCTCGTGGAAATTCCCGGGCATCGGGTCAATAACAATTTCCTCAACGCCGCCGGCCTTGATTTTTTGCGTGAGTTCGGCGAGGGTCTCCAGCGTGTCGGCCTTCACGCCGATTGGACAGCCGGCCTCCTTTGCGATGCCGGTCATCGCGTCAACATTGTCCGTATTCGCGCCGTAAAGGAGCGGCCGCCTGTCTTTGACCTGTGCGACGGCGGCCTTCATATTCCCGGGGTTGGAGGACATCAGTATGATGTGGAAGTCCGTTCCGTCGGCGAGTTTCTTCGCGGCGGCGGCAAAGGTTTCCGCCGAGCCGCTTTTATCTTCGAGCGCCACAAGGTTCACGGCGATTTTCTGCCCGACGCGCTCGAAGCGGAGGGCGTTTATTTTGTCCAGTTTCTCCTTGAAGGCGCCGTCGTCCATACTGTCGGTCAGGCGTATGGCGAGGCCGGTCGGGTTGTAGAATTTCTCGTCGTGTCGGAACAGAACCGTTTCCTCGCCGGTCTGGAAAGCGCCATCGCCGGCGCCGATTTTGACCAGTTTAATTGGGGGTGCGGCGGCGCCTTCGAGCGCGGTCTTGGCTTCTTCGCTGACGTGCGGGCACTCTTTCAGTTCGGCCTTTTTCGCAGCCAGGGACATAGCGAACGCCAGACAGGTCGGCTTGCCGCAGTCCTTGCAGTTGGTCTTCGGAAGCAGTTTGAAGATTGCGAGGCCGGTTAAAGCCATCGGTTTGCCCTCCAGAAAAAAAAGTTGTCGAGTTGTCGACTTGCTCAGAACATTGGGTCGAGCGCCAGGGCCGGATGTTCCACCTTCTGGAGGAACTCCGCAACCTCTTCTTCGCTCTGGGCGATTGTCTCGTCGGCGATTTTGTCGGTGAAGTTGTCGCCCAGTCCCATCTCTGCGGCGCGTTTGTCCAGCATTCCCTTCAGTTCTTCCTTGAGTTTCTTCGGCAGCCACACCAGCCGCGCCAGGCCGCCGTCGGCGCTGATGAATTTCTTCGAGCCGATATACATCTTGCTGTGGCCGATGAATCCCGGAGTAACGTTGCCGCCGCCGACGCTTCCCGCCAGGGTGGAGAACTTCATCCCGCACGGCGTCATCTCCGGGTAGTCGCGGTCAACGGCCATAATCCCGTTCGTGGCTGGCAACATCGCGGAGATGCATTCGAAGCAGCCGCACGATGTCATCGGGTCGGTAATCATTGAATACGCGCTGAAGCGCTCGATGCTCCTGCCGGTGTTTTCGTAGACGAATCTGTTAATGTCTTCCCACTGGCCGAGTTTTTCGTCCATCGTTTTCCCTTTGGAAATCGGCTGGTTCGGGCCGGAGGGCGTTATCTCATAAGCCGCGCGGCCGTCGAGCCAGTTGTATGCGCCGCACAGGCCGGGCCTTTCCGGCGTGATGACGCAAACGTGGGTCGGCGCAAACGACTGGCACAGCGTGCAGGAATAAAACGTATCGACCGACTCGTCGGTCATATCGGCCAGTCGCCGGTCGCGCATCCTGTAGATTTCGCGCGCGCCGGGCATAAGTTCCTTCACTTTCGCGGGGTCGGTGTAGATTTTGACCTGCACCTTGTCCAGGATGCTTCCGTATTCATCGTGGAGCTTTGCGTGCAGAATCGTGCCGAAGTGTTCCAGTTTCAGGCCCGCCTTGAAGGCCTCCTTGCTGATGCGGATCCAGATGATGTCGCGCTGGCCCATATGGAACAGCCCCTGCGCTTCGTTGATGAAGCGGTGGATTTGCCTCTCGAGGATTGGCTCGAAGTCCTTCTGCATCTTGCGGCCGTAGATTTCCGCTACGATGCCCAGCGCCCTTGTGCTTCCCTCGTCAAGTTCGCTGATTTCCGGGCCGATGACTTCGACCTTTCCGTCCTCAATCTCGTTGGCGGATTCCTTCATCACGGCCAACTCGAATCCTTCGGCCTTTGTGCTGCCGAATTCGATTTGCATATCTTCGCGGCGGATTCTCTCGCCTTCAAAGGCCGGGCTGTAGGCCACGGGAACCGGAATCTCGGTAATTGTGATTTTCAGTCCGCGGACTTCGATGCACTTCGCCACTATCTTGTCATACGTGATGTTTGCCACAACGTGCTCGTATGTGCATACGCCGGTGGGCAGTATTTCGGGGATGTCGGTGTCGGTGATTGCCGGGAAGCCGTAGTTGATTGCGCCTGCGGCGTTGGCGTATTTCTCGTCGTCAATCTCGCCAAGGGCCATAACGAATGCGAAGATTCGGTTCTTGTTGTAACGGAGGTTGCGCGTGAAGTCGCCTTCCTTCACGCCGCCGAATGAGAGCGCCGCGCGCGCCGCGAAACCGAGCGAGTAGATGGTCGAGGTGATTCCCTTGCCGAACGGCACCAGGCGCGTTTCCCAGCCCATCTGCACGCCGCCCTCGGCCAGTTGTTCGGCGAAGGCAAGGCCGTTGGTGTGGCCTGACATAAAGACGTAAAGGCTTTTTTCCTGCAACTGGCGCGCTATCTTGACGGCCGTCTCGGTATCGGGCGCCGCGCCGACAATCGCGGCGAAGCCGGGCGCCGAGCCGTCAACGAACTCGATGCCGCGCTCGCGCAGGATAATGTCGTCGGCCGCGCCCAGCCAGATGCCGTCAACCGGGTTCGGGCCGATAAGATATTTGCAGGCTTCGATTATTTCTTCGGCGAAAAGAGTCGCCATTCCTGCGTCCAGTGCCGGACCGAGATACGGAACCCAGAATTTATCGTCGGGCACCGGGGGCAGCAATTTCCTGCATTCTTCCATCACCGGCTCGAAATCGGCGAGCGTCTTGACGGGAATGCCGAGCATTGAGTAGATGATGGGGATGTAGTAACCGGTGTTCGGGAATTCGACTTTCGCGTCTTTACCCTTTTCTTCAATGGCCTGATTGAGTTTTTCTTCGGCCTGCTTGAAGATCTTGTGTGCACCGCGAATGGCCGCTCCGGCAATTAATTTCGACATAATCACGTCTCCTTCAGCAGAGGGTTCAGGCTTTGTCTTACGGTGACAGTCACCAATCTACGAATCTCACTCGCCAGACTCGCTCGATTCCGTAATTGGTGACAGTCACCTTTTGCGCCGTAATTAGTGACAGTCACCCTGTCCCCGGAGCGAATCAGCTTTCGTCGCTTGCCTTTGCCATATGCTCCGCCAGTCTGGCGCGTTTGCAGGCAGGGCAATAGTTGAGATACTCGGGCGAGGAGCCCAGTTTCTCGGCGACGCGCTTCAACTGTCCGGCCGTTGCGTATTCAGCGCCGCATTTCTTGCAGACGGCTTTCGTCTGTTTTTTTTCTTCAGTCATATTGTTTCGCAAAACAAGGTAAATTCACCGCGGGTTCCCGCGGATGGTTTTATTCTTCTTGCGGTGACAGTCGCTAATCTACGCCCCGACTTTCGCATTGCAAAAGGATGACAGTCACCAATCTACGAATCTCACTCGCCAGACTCGCTCGATTCCGTAATTGGTGACAGTCACCTTTTGGGCCGTAATTAGTGACAGTCACCGTAAACCTCACAGCCAGTTTTCCGGTTCGGTCGCTTGCCCGTTTGACGCGTACTCGACGAGGTACTTTGCCTTTAGCGGTTCCTTTGATTCAACGAAGGTAATTGCCTCGGTCGGGCAGGACGACGCACAGGCGGGCGCCTGGTCTTTGCGCAATCTGTCAATGCAAAGGTCGCACTTGTGCGAGACCTTCTTCTTTTTGCCTTCGAATGGAACCATCTCCAGCACGCCGTAAGGGCACGCCAGCGGGCACGCGCCGCAGCCCTTGCACTTTTCCCAGTCAAGTATTACGGGTTCGCCCGGCGCCTCGCGCGTTATTGCGTCCGCCGGACAGACCTTCGCGCAGGGCGAGTCTTCGCAGTGCCTGCACTGCACGGGCGTGGCGCGTCCGGCGAACGCCCCGACGTGCACGCGGGGCGGCGGTTTGACCTCTTCGTCGAGCATTCCCACCAGGTCCTGCGATTTCGAATGCGCAATTGAACAGGAGAGTTCGCAGGTATGGCAGGCAACGCAGCGGTGAGGGTTGACGTTGATTCGTCCATATTTCATTTTTACTATTCCTCGCAGTCGGTTTTTCCGGCGGCGGACGCATACGCAGAACTGCCGCCCCCCTCCTCGATAGAAATTTCAGACCGCAAAATCGGTGATGTAGGGAAGGGTCTTCAGACCCTTCCGCTGTTCCTTGCGGCGACGGTCACCTTTCTTCCAGGCGCTGTTTGATTGTGCGGACTTCGGCGACGAGTTGCGGGTTGTCGTCGAAGACTGCGCGGTTCGCCAAATCCGCTTCAACCAGTCTGTCGTTGTACGAGATGAAACCCAGAATGGGCATATCTCCGATACGTTCGCGGATAATCGCGCGCTGCGATTCGTTCGCAAACTTGTTTCCGACGACCGAGACTTTCTTGATGCCGATGTCCGCGGCCAGGCTTCTCACGTGCATCGCCGTTTCGACGCTTCTCTGACCGGGCTCGACGACCACTATCATATGCTCGACTCCCTGCGCGGTTGCGCGGCCCAGGTGCTCGATGCCGGCCTCCATATCGAGCAGGACGTTCGCGTCGCGCTCGAGGAAGAAGTGCAGCATCAGCGATCTCAGCAGCGTATTCTCCGGGCAGGCGCATCCAGAGCCGCCCTTGTAAATTGTCCCGAGCACCATCAGTTTTACGCCGTTTATGTTCACCGAATACTTCTCGGGCAGGTCGGCGACCTCGGGATTCAGTTTGAATACCTTGCCGTATTCGTCGGGAGACGCTCCCGTGCGTTCCACGATTAGCTGCTTCATTTTCACGAGAGGTTCGATACGCGGCGCTGAAGCAGCGTTATAGCCGAGAGCGGAGGCCAGGTTTGAATCAGGGTCGGCGTCTATAGCATAGACTTCACGCCCCTCATCTGCAAAAAGGCGGGCCAGGGTTGCGCAGAGGGTAGTTTTACCGACTCCTCCTTTTCCAGATATCGCAACCTTCATAGTTTTCCATTGTGCAGAGAAATAGGAACGCCATACTACCAGAGAATAACCCGCCGGTCAAGCGAATTTTCGCAAAGCTGGAGGTGTAATCTTAAAGCATCATCCGCTTGATGCAGGCCAGGCTCGTGCCGGGCGGAGCGCAATTTGCGGCCCGTACCCATACAGGCCGCCCTCTCTTTTCGCCACATCCTCCGCCGTTTCCCCGGAAGATCCACTTGACAACGCCCAAATCCGGTGTATACTCCATAGAGAGGTAAGTGTATCGTCTGCCTTGGTCGGGCGGGCATACAGGTCACAATAAGGTTGAGTTGTTGGGAGTTGGTCAAGTGGCCGCACAATATGGTCTATCACGAATTGGGCTACGGGTCATAGATAAGGAGACCACGGCAACAACAGCCGGAGTGTCCCGATTCATCGGGACGCCCCGGCTTTTTTTTCGTTCATTGGAGATGGATTATGAGACGCTCGATTTTCGGTTG
>JBDRIB010000289.1:0-7981 GCA_043816375.1 Planctomycetota bacterium
GCAATAAACAGAGTGTTTTTCAAATCACGGAAGTATTTTTCCCCGTTCAGGATTGCCGACCCAATTTGGTACGGCAGTATGATTGTTCCGCAGATGACAAAGGACAAGAAATATGAGAAAGTTCCAAACGAGAATAGTGCAATCTGCCTTGCGGTCTGTTTTGCCCTGCCTGTTGTCAGCAACAGGGTACAGACAAAGGTGGCGAGGATTATCGCCGTGGCGATTGAAACCCACAACAATCTCGGGTAAGAGATAGGCGGGTCAATGCCGTATTCTGATATGAGTTTTTCCGCCGGGAACATTGCCATCAGCGGGACAAATGCCGGCAGCGGCGCCAGAAAAAAGACGACGGCAAATGCGGTTTTCCTTGAGGAGTGGTATGACAGGGTTGAGCAGACGCCGAGCATATTTATGCTCATAGAGATGATAATCGCCGACACAAATGGAGACGCGCCGAAAATTGTCGGGGAAACCGACTGAATCCTGTGCAGGTCGGTGATAACCAGGATGATTGTCAGGGCGAGCAGTATCAGCAAACAGATGCCGAATAGAAGCGGAAATGTGTTGAGAAACCGATTCTTGCCGTGCACCAGTGATTCCGAGATGACTATCAGCGGGACAAAGAACACCAGGGCGATGCCGAACAAGTCGTCCAGATAATAGTACAGGAAGCGGGCCAGGGGTGACAATGAATCGAACTCATTAACGAAAGCTTGAATGTATTCGTGTATTAAAACAAGCCCCACGGCCAAACAAACCAGTAGCCCGAGAAAGGCGGTAAGGTGCATAGAAATCACAAAGGGCAAGGAGGATGACTTGTCGTCCTTCATTTTTTCCCGCCTGATTCGGATGGGAATTGTCCGGACTAAACGTGCCCGGCTCTTTCCGGATATAAGTATAATCCCGATGAGGGTCCGATTCAAGTCCTGTAAGAATTGGTTTCAAGTTTTCCCGAAGCACCCGGGACTCCGCTACGCTCCGCAGGTATCAGGTTTCAGGTTTTCCTGGTTCCTTGATTGTGCTTCGGGATAAACTCTTTATGCGGTTCGAAGAGTGGTCAAAGAATTGGCGGTTGGAAATCCTGTCTATCCTGCCTGCCCGTATGGGTGTATCCCTGTTTGTATTCAAATTGGCGGCGGTTGGGATTTGGTCGTATCCGGCGGTGAATTTGCTTGACAGGTCTCGGAGCGGCAATATAATCGGCGCGATTGAGTTACGTTTCTTTGGAGTGTTGCCATTGAAAGGACGCGGGGAGAGAGAATTGTCGAAATTATCCGTGTCATTTGCGCCCTGCGCGCTGGTTGCGGCGCTGTGCGTCTGCGCGTTCTTGTGCCCGCCTGCGTTTGCCGAGGACGGTGAGAAGCCGGACGAGAAACCTCTCACGTCCAAACTCGAAATTCCCACGCAGGAAGACGAGTATATGCTCCGCAGCACCAAAGAGGGCGAAATTATTCGCGTCGCGCCCAAAGGCATATATATAAAGGATACGGATGTCGAGGCCGGGTACATTACCACGATTACCGGCAAGCACGGCGTCATCTGGATAAACAAGGTCCAGGTGGAGGGCCCTACCGGCGCCGAGACGAAACAGCGGGTCGAGATTTACGCCGAAGGCGACGTAATCATTATTCAGGAAGACATCGCCAGCGGCAAGGCGAGCAAGTGCTACTGCAAGCAGTTGTACTTCGATATGCATAACCGCAAAGGCGTGATGCTGGACGCCTGGCTGAAGATATGGGAACCCGGCGAGGACTTCTACATCTACCTGACCGCGCAAAAGGTGCGCCAGTTCGGCACCGGCGACATCAATAAGACCAAATTGAAAGTTTACAACGCGCGGGTGACCAACGACGAGTACGGCAGGCCGGTGATGTACCTGGATGCGCCGTCGGTCGAGATAAACAGCGAGACACACCGCCCCCCCACGCGCCACAGGCCGAGCGAGGTTACGAGCATCAAGGCCTACAACATCGTCGCGAAGATACGCGGCATCCCGTTCCTGTACCTGCCCTTCGCCGCGGGGAGCACGATAAACCGCTACTTCCTGCGCTCGATAACGGCGGGCAGTTCGTCCCGGTACGGCACGTTCGTGCTGACCAAGTGGGACCTACAGCGGATGGGCCTTCTCGACAACGACTGGGACAAACTGAGGCTGCGCGCCGATTACTACTCCAAGCGCGGGCCCGCCGTCGGCTTCGACTACGAGTACAGTCGTCCGGATTATTACGGCCTGTTGCAGGGATACTTCGTCAAGGACACCGGCAAGGACCGCTCCGGCTCCGACAAGATCGAACCCTCGACGAGCAACCGCGGACGCATACGCCTTTTGCACAGGCATTTCCTGGGCGACTCCTGGGTGGCCGATTTGGAGATAACGAAGATAAGCGACCGCGGCTTTATGGACGAGTTTATGGAGCGGGAACTTGAAGAGGATAAGGACCAGGAAACGCTGCTTTACCTGCATCGCACAAGCGGCCACTTTATGGTGAAGGCTCTTGCGAAAACCGAGGTAAACGATTTCCTGACATCGACGGAATACCTGCCGCAGGTCGGCGCAAGCATCGTATCGCTGCCGATATGGGGCGACAGGCTATACTTCTCGCTGGACACCCAGGTTGCCAGCGTCCGCAAGGACTACGACCACCGCCTCATGTTCCACGACGAGAGGACGGTCCGGGGCGACATCAACAGCGAACTGGCTTCGGCGTTCGGGCTGTGGATATTCCGCGTGCGGCCGTATATCGGGATTCGCGGGACGTTTTACGATGACACGGCGACGCAGGGGTCCGAGCAGAGGCTTACCGGATACGCGGGTATTAACGCCTCGACGTATTTCTCGAAGGTTTACTACGACGAGAACGGCAGGCCGCGTATGAGGCATATCATCAAGCCGCGGCTGAAGGTTTACAGCGCGTTCGTGAACACCACCCCGCCGCAGGACATAGTTCAGTACGATTCGGTTGATATGGTGGACAGGCTTACCGTGACCAGCATCGGCCTGAGACAGATATTCCAGACCAAGCGCGGCCCCGCGGGCGGACGGCGCTCTTTCGACTCGGTCATAATAGATATGGAGTTGAATTTCTATTCGGATGACGACCCGCTCGGATACTACTTCGACCCGCGCACGAACGGCCGGATTTACGCGGGCAGCAGTTTCGGACGGCGAATCAGCGACAATTTCAAAACCGAATTTCAGTGGAATGTGTGCGAGCGTTTCGAGACATACGGCGAGGTCACATACAACATAGACAGCAAAAGTTTAGACCTCTACGAATACGGTTTCAGGTGGTACCCGAACAACGTGACCTCCGTGATGTTCCGCAACTACTTCATGCGGAACGACGGGCGCTCGACCTTCTCCTCGTTCACAAATATGTTCCAGTATAACAACTCGCTGGAGAACGTGGTCTTTCCTTACGGCGCGATAGACGTGCGCGACAAGTACAATATTTTCGAAGTTGATATCGGCTACGAGGCCAGCGAGAAGTGGGCATTCGGCATCTTCGTCCAGTACGATGCGGACAAAAGCGGTTTGCTGGACGCCAGTTTCATCATCCGGCGTTACTTCCACGTCTGGGTGATGGACATCGTTTTTGAGAGGGACAATGGCGACCAGGATACGCGCGTGACGGTATCATTCACGCCGCGCTCTTTCGCGCGGGGCTTCGTCAAGAAGCGCTCGACGATGGACACGCGCGGCAAGGCCACCGCCAGTTCCCTGCCGGTGAGTGAAGCGGAAGAATAGAGTATTTGCGGAATTTGTCGCCGGGCAAGCCGGACGCGAAGACAGGTGCAGGTCACCGGAAAGTTAATCTTCTGAGGGGAAGGTTCCCCTCTTTTCTTCTTTATGGATTCGAGGATGATATGAATATCTGCATTGTCGGGACCGGTTACGTCGGGCTTGTTACGGGGACCATCTTTGCGCACAAGGGCCATAATGTTATCTGCATCGACAAGGAGGAAGACAAGGTTAATATGCTCAAGGAAGGCCGGATGCCTATATACGAACCCGGCCTGGACAAACTGGTCGAAGAGAACGTCAGGGCCGGACGCCTGAACTTTTCGACCGATATCGAGGCCGGCGTCACCTCCTCTCAGATAATCTTCATCGCCGTCGGCACCCCGCCCAGCGAAGACGGTCGCGCGGACCTCTCGTACATCGAGCAGGTCGCCCGCCAGGTCGCCCGGCATATGAACGAGTATAAAATCATCGTGGAAAAAAGCACCGTGCCGGTCCAGACGGGTGAAAAGGTCAAAACGACCATCGAAATGAACGTGAGGTCGAAGATTGAATTCGACGTCGTAAGCAATCCCGAGTTTCTCAAGGAAGGCAGCGCAATTGAAGACGCGCTCCACCCCGACCGCATAGTCATCGGCGTTTCTTCGGAACGCGCACGCAAGGTAATGGAAGATTTGTACAAGGACTTCAACGCCCCTATCATAACCACCGACGTCAAGAGCGCGGAAATAATCAAGCACGCCGCCAACTCATTCCTCGCCCTCAAGATTTCCTACATAAACGCCGTGGCCAATGTCTGCGAACTGGCCGGCGCAAACGTGATGGAGGTCGCCGAGGGAATGGGCCTGGACAAACGCATAGGCAGGAATTTTCTGAACGCGGGGCTTGGCTACGGCGGGTCGTGCTTCCCGAAGGACATCGACGCCTTTGCCAGAATCTCCGAAGAACTGGGTTATGACTTCCCAATCCTCAAGGAAGTTCAACAGATAAATTATGACCAGCGGAAGATGTTTGTGAAGAAGATTGAACAGGAGTTGTGGATAGTAAAGCGCAAGACCATCGGCGTACTCGGGCTTGCCTTCAAGCCCAACACCGACGATATGCGCGAGGCCCCGGCCATCTACATCATCAACGAACTGCAAAAACGCGGCGCGAACATCAAGGCGTACGACCCCGAAGCGATGGACAACGCCAAGCAGATACTCGACAAGGTCGAATATTGCCAGGACCCCTACTCGGTTGCAAAAGGCGTCGACTGTCTGGTTATCGCAACCGAATGGGAAGAGTTCAAACTTCTCGATTTGAAGCGAATCAAGAAAGAGATGAACCAGCCGAATATCATCGACGGGCGGAACATCTTCGACCCGGCGAAGATGATTGAACTCGGCTTCAACTACAGAAGCATTGGACGATGACAAGGGACCCAGGGAAGGGTGACTGTCACTAATTACGGAATCGAGCCCCGATTTGTCGGGGTGAGATTCGTAGATTAGTGACTGTCACCTCTGCATCTGTGAATTCCGTGGTGAATTTAGTTTCATTCCGGTGAGACCGTGGCGAAGAAGAACAACAAAGCAAGAAACAAAAGCGGGTCCCTCAACATCGCGATATATCCGGGCACGTTCGACCCGGTTACGCGCGGGCATCTTGACCTGATATGCCGGGGGGCCAAACTCTTCGACCACCTTGTTGTTGGTGTTGCTGAAAGCCCGCTCAAAAAGACCCTTTTCACGCTCAAGGAGCGGGTTGCAATGATCAGGGACGCCGTGAAACACCATAAGAATGTCGAGGTTAAAGGATACAATGGCCTTTCGGTGGACCTGGTCCGCCAGAAGGAGGCTAACATACTCCTGCGCGGGATACGCACGGTGAGCGACTTTGAATACGAATATCAAATCGCGCTGACGAACCGCCTGCTTGCTCCGGATGTGGAAACCGTGTTCGTTATGCCCGGCGAGCGATTTTCATTTATCTCATCGAGCATCATCAAGAACATCGTCGCGGCCCGCGGCGACGCAAGCGAGTTTGTAACCGAAGAGGTGAACAGGAAACTGAAACTAAAACTCCAGCCCCGAAAGTAACATCCGTCGGATATACGCGACGCCCAGGCCCTCGTCTTCGGGCGTCGCAGGTCGTTATGGGCAAATGTTTTCCTCTTTCGACCGTAATATATATGAGCAGGAATGCAAAGGTGACAGTCACCAATCTACAAATCTCGCTCGCCAGGCTTGCTCGATTCTGTAATTGGTGACAGTCACCTTTGCTGTCACCTTTGTATGCACGATTCATCCATTCGGGATACCCTTTTATGAGCAGAAAAATCATCAAGACAGATAAGTCGCCCGCAGCGGTCGGCCCGTATTCACAGGCCGTGCTTGTTGACGGCTGGCTTTACGTGTCCGGCCAGATACCCCTCGACCCGTCCTCGGGCGAAGTCGTGGACGGCGACATCGAAACCCGGACACGACGTGTCCTCGACAACCTGGGCGCCGTTCTTCAGGCCGCGGGCGGCGGATTTAAGGACGTGGTAAGGACCACGGTATTTCTTGAAGATATGGGCGATTTCGCCCGGGTAAACGCAATCTACGCCACGTACTTCGCCGATGACCCTCCCGCCCGCGCCTGTGTGCAGGTTGCCGCCCTGCCTAAAGGCGTGGATGTGGAGATTGATGCGGTCGCGAAAATATCTTAAGGAAACTCACTATGAAAAAGACTGCTATTCTCGTATCCCTTCTTTTTGCTGTTGCCCTGCTCGCGTTGTCCTGTGCTGCCGGAGACAGAGCTGGGACGCAAGAAAAATCCGTGCTTGTAATCCCGGCCGGAAAAGGGCAACGGCCCCAGCGAATAAAGGTCTTCGCCGACGAGGAAAAAGGCATCTATATGCGCACTCTGCCCAACGGCCTGCGTGTGGTAATTCGCGAGAATCACACAGCGCCGGTTGTGTACTGCAACGTGGCTGTGCATACGGGTTCGATTCACGAGGGAGAATATCTGGGCTACGGTATGTCGCATATCCTGGAGCATGTGGTGGCAGGCGGCACCACCACCACGCGTAGTGAAGATGAAATCGGCAAACTTGAGGAACGGATCGGCGCTTACGCAAATGCCGCGACCAGCAAGGATTACACAGAGTATTATATGACCGTTGCGAGCCGCTACTTCGAGACGGCCGTGGATATACTGAGCGACCAGATTATACGCTGCACGTTCGACAGAAAGGAGTTTGAACGCGAGTTTGGTGTAGTTACCCAGGAAGTGCTGAAAGGACGGGAAGAGCCGGGCAGACTGATGTGGATGCTGTTCGACGAAGCAGCCTACGACAGGCACCCCGGGCGACTTCCCGTGATTGGTTATCTCGAAAGATTTTTGAGGTTGAATCGAGAAGATATCATAAGGTATTATCGGGAGAGATATGTTCCGGAAAATATGGTGTTAGCGATTGCCGGAGATGTTGACCACGAGGAGGCATTCAGGGTTGTCGCGAAGGCCTTCGAGCCGATGGAGGAGAAACCGCTTGCGAAGGTCGAATTTCCCGAGGAGCCTGTCAAGCGCGGCAAGCGTTATGTCGAGCGGGAAACCAGCATCGGAAAGGCAATGATGCGTATGGGGTTCCGCACCGTAAAGGCGAAAGAGCGCGATATGTATCCCCTTGACCTGCTGGCCTACATCGCGGGCCGCGGCCGGAGTTCCGCGCTTTATCGCGTGTTGTGCGAAGAGAAAGGACTTGTTCAGGATGTTTTTGCATACAGCAACACTCCTGATTACGTTCACGGTCACTTCGTCATTGGCTGCGATCTTGAACCCGGCAAAATCGAGGATGTTCAGAAGGAAATAATTGCCGTGATGGAGAGGTTCAAAAAACCTCTTCCGAAAGAGACTCTTGAACTGGCCGCGAAAAAGATGGTCGCCGACTATGTTCTGGAAAATCAGGACATGGCTTCCCAGGGGGAGTTGCTGGCTCAAATCGTTATGCACAGCGGGGATCCGCTCGACATTGAACGCTACATAGAGCGGATAAGGAAGGTCAAGCCGGCGGATATAGTCCGCGTGGTCGGGGAATATTTCAGTGAGGACAACCTGACCGTCGCCGTTCTCAAGCCGCGCACTTCGCCCGAGGGCAAGCAGAATCTGCCGTTGCTTGAGGCAAAACAGAAGAAAAGCGGCATCGTTAAATTCAAACTCGACAACGGGCTGACCGTGCTTCTCAAGCGGAATCCCTCGCTGCCGGTGGTGGCGATG
>JBDRIB010000290.1:0-2778 GCA_043816375.1 Planctomycetota bacterium
TGCAAATCCTCGACAAAAAACTTGTCGGACAAATCTGGTCGCTGGCGTGGCCGACCGCGCTCTATTCTCTGCTGCAGGTCGTCGTCGGAATTGTTGACCTGCTGATGGTCGGGCATCTAGGAAGTACTGCGATAGCCGCCGTCGGTATGAGCCGCCAGATAATCATCGTCGTTCTCATCCTTGTGCTGACGGTGAGCACGGGCGCGACGACGATGATTGCGCAATTTTTCGGCGCGGGCAGGCGGAAGGACGTGGACAACGCGGGCTCCCAGGCGGTCAAGATGATGGCGATGCTCAGTTTCATCATCGGCCCGCTCGGTTTCTTCCTGGCGCGGCCGATGCTTCTCGCAATCGGCGCGGAGCCACGGGTTCTTTCCGAAGGCGTATCGTACATCCGCATCTACTTCGCCACCATTATATTCGTTAACCTGAACTTCTGCGTTGCGGCAATCCTCCGCGGCGCGGGCGACGTGAAGACGCCGCTCAAAATCGCGCTGGTCGTCAACGCCGTGAACGTGCTGGTGAACTGGCTGTTCATCTACGGGGTGTGGGTCTTCCCGAAACTCGGCGTGCCGGGCGCGGCGGTCGGCACGGCCACGGGGCGGATGGTCGGAATGATAATCGGGCTTGGCATTCTGTTCGGCGGCGGCAAGCGCGTGCGCCTGCGCGGGAGGGAAATTCTCCGCTTCGACTTCTCAATGATGTGGCGCATATTGCGAATCGGCATACCGGCGGCGCTGCAGGGCGTATCGCGCACGAGCGCGCGGGTTGCGTTTCTCGGCGTGGTCGCCACGACCGCTTTAGCGACGAGCGCTGCGGCCTCGTTATCCATCGGCCTGCAGACGCGGCTTCTTTTCATAATGCCCGCTCTGGCGTTCCAGGTCGCCGTGGTCGCGCTCGTAGGCCAAAACCTGGGCGCCGGTCGATTGAAGCAGGCCGAGCGCATCGCCTGGGAGGGCACAAAGGCCGTCGGCATTGGCCTGACTGCGGCGGGAGTTCTGCTGGCTATCTTCGCGCGGCTGGTGATGCGGTCGTTTTCCGGCAACAGCGAAGTCGTCGAAATCGGAACGGTGATGATGTATTACTTCTGCGCCTCGCAGGTTTTCAGCGGACTGGCGATTGTAATTTCCGGCGGGCTGACCGGCGCGGGTATGACGCGTCCCGCGATGTGGTACACGATAATATGCCAGTGGGTGATAACGCTGCCGGCGGCGTGGTATCTTTCGCACCACACGTCCCTGGGCCTGCACGGGGCGTGGATAATGTGGACGGTCGGGCCGGCGTTGCAGTTTATCCTGACCGTGCGGAAATTCGCCTCCGGCCGCTGGAAGACCTACCGCCTCTGACCCCCGTCAATCCCCGTTTAAGAACCGTTCTTAAAATCATATTTTCGTAACAATTTATTTTATAGAGAGATACGCATTTTCGCCGCCCAAATTTTAAGAACCGTTCTTAAAAATTTCGGGGCCATTTTTTATAACACCTTGTTTTTATGGATATTACAGAAATTCGATTTTAAGAACGGTTCTTAAAAGGGTCGGAAGGGGGAGAAAACCGCCGGTGCGCCGCCGGTTATTCTATCTTCATAAATGCGGATTTCGGCTCGCCGCAGATGGGGCATTTCTCCGGCGGCCCGCCGATGACGGTGTTGCCGCACACCGGGCAGACGTAGATTCGGGAGGCGTCGATGTCCTCCCCGGTCTTGATGGTCTTCATCGCGTCGCTGTACAACTTGTGGTGGAGTTTCTCCACCGCCAGTGCGTAGGCGAAACTCTTTACCGCGGCTCCGTTCTTCTCTTCGCGCGCCTCTTCAACGAAACCCGGATACATCTCCTTAATCTCGAATCCTTCGCCTTCAATCGCGGCCTCCAGATTTTCTTGCGTCCGTTTCACGCCGCCCAGCGCGCGCAGGTGCGCGCGCGCGTGCACGGTTTCGGCCTCCGCAACCCCTCGGAACAGGCGCGCGAGGTTCGGGAAACCGTCCGTCTCGGCCTGTCCGGCATACGCGAGGTACTTGCGGTTCGCCTGGCTTTCACCGGCGAATGCCTCCTGCAGATTACTCTCGGTCTTACCCATAACTGGCTCCTCTCAAATAATTTTATGTCGGTTTCCGGTCTTTGGGGACCGTTCCTGGAAGCAGGATAATCATAAAGTTCTACCCGCATTTCAGCCGAAGTCAAGGGTGTGGGGGAACATTTCGCGGGAAGTGTGTCCACCCGTTTGTGCGAGATGCGGTTTGCGCAATATCTCATCCTTGACAGGGCGTTCGGGCGATGGTATTGTGCGGCCGATTTCGGGAATCTTGCCGTGGGGAAATTATCCCGGAAAAGGAACCACCTATGAAGACAACCGTTCTTTTGTTCGCCGTCGTGCTTGCGCTTCTGGCGACCGGTTGCACAAACCTTTACAAATACAACTCGAGCAACGTCCGCATCGACGACGGGGCCGGCGACGGTCGCTGGGGTTATCTGGGCTACGAATGCTACGACCTCACGCCGCAGCAACTGGACAGCCGCCGCGAGGGCCTTGACCACGGCGTAGGCGTGTGGAGCGCGCACGGCAAGGCCGCCGTCGATATGGACCTCAGGCCCGGGGATGTAATACTCGAAGCCAACGGAGAAGAAGTTTGCAACTCCGCGCAGGTATATCGAATCACGCGCGCGATATCCCCCGGCGGAAGCGCGAGCCTTCTTGTGCTCCGCGACGGCGGGGAAGTCCTGCTTATGGGGCGCACAAGTTCCTCGCCCGTGCAGCGTGAAAATTCCTTCGACGTGGCAC
>JBDRIB010000291.1:0-4335 GCA_043816375.1 Planctomycetota bacterium
CGAATCCGAGGTCCATTTTTTGTGACCCTTGTTTTAACGGAAGTTTTGACAGTTTCAGCGCTAACGCCCTCTCATCCAGTAATTGGAGCAGAAGAAATGCCGCCGCCGGAGCAAAAGGCGCGGCAATTTAACGCATAATCGCTACAGGGGTTACGTAGGACGCAAAAGAGAGGGGGAAAAAGACGGGATTTTTCTCGCCGAATCCCGACATCAACCGGGAAAAAACACCCCGATAGCGGAGCACAGGAGAGACGCAAGCCACTTACGCAGAGCACGCTCGGGTCAGACCCCATTCTACGAGCTAGCCCCCGATAAATCGGGGTCTGCGCTCCGCCCCTCGGGGGTTCTCGTCCCGAGACCCCCTCGGGGTCGAGGGATAAATGGGGTACGACCCTTCGCTAACCTCTAAGCGGATAATGCTTAAAAAAAAAGCCCCGACCAGCTGCCGCGGGTCAGGGTTGTTGGGGAGGCCTTCCTCCCCGAATGTGCCATTTAACTTCCGCTACGACCTTCTACCTCGGTGGTTACACAGCCCCATCTACCTTCTAAGTCATCGTGTCCGCCCGCTCTGTTATTCCCCTGGTTTCTTTTTATGCCCGGAGCCGAAAACATTTAACGGGGCAGCGGTCATTTGCAGTGATTGCGATTAGCAGATTCAGGGTGCGTGCCTGCTTAGACGCTTGATTTTCGGTTTTCTCTTCCTGGCTGCATTCGCTTCAAAAATCTACCTTGTATGAGCACAGACCGTGCCAAAACGGAGTGCCCCGTGGAATTGCCTCAACCGGTTACAATGCAAGCGGATGCGAAGCCGACAAATTTTGTCGTTTTTTCGAAGGGAATTTTCGCCACATGCCTTTGGGGCGCGATGCCCGGTGACAAAAATTGTGACCCGTTTTCTGCCCAAATTGTTGTGGAACCGTTTCCAAAAGCCGTCCGGGAACTGTTCGCAAAATCAGGATGTTTGACAATCGCGGTGAGCGTGCATATAATCCGGCGCGTTACCCGGTGGTGTAATTGGTAACACAGCAGGTTTTGGTCCTGCTATTCGAGGTTCGAGTCCTCGCCGGGTAACCAGATGTCAAAAGGGCCGTCTTTCGCAGGAAAGACGGCCTTTTCTTTGCCCTGCAGAAAAATCCGTCCCCGCCGAGGGTCCGCCTCAGGCGGACTGAGGAGCAAGCGAACGGTGACTGTCACCGCTTCGCAGGGTCTGACCCGAGCGGGCTTTTCAGTGCGAACAGTCTTATTTTCTTGAAGTATGGAAAGACGGCCGAACCAGGGATTTTCCTGTTCTGCCTGCCTGCTGTATTTATTTGACAAGCCTCCGCCCGCTGTTTATACTCCGCTGTCGCAGGGCGGGAATTTTTTTTGGGAGGAGAACTTGTTTATGGCTATTTTCGACATTCTGGCTATCGTCGTTCTGGCTCTGTCCGCGCTCTTCGGCCTCATCAAGGGCTTCGTTCATCAACTCATCAAAGCCATCGGCCTGGCGGGGGCGATTTACATCATCTACCGCTGGGGGGGCGACGTGGCCGGCTTCCTCTCCGACAACCTCGGCATCCCCTCGTACACCGCGTCGTATCTCACAATTCCGGCCATCCTGTTCGGCGCCTTCATCGTTGTGTCGATTCCCGCATACCTGCTGCGGAGGGCGCTTAAGAGAACACGCTTCGGCCCGGCAGACCGTATCCTGGGTCTGGTCTTCGGCGCGGCCAAGGGGGTCGTGCTGTGCGCGGGACTGTTTTTCATACTCGTGCAGATGCCGAACGAAAACAAAGCGATAAGAAAAGTGTTTGTTCGCCATCGCGTGTTCTACGACTCTCTGGCGTCGGAGAAACTGGCCTCTCTGCTGAAGCGCATCAGTTCGCAGTTGCCCTCGGACTTCTTCGACAACGCTGAGAAGTTGAGAAAGGAAGCCCCCGGGGAGGCCTTCCTGTACTTTCACGAAACCTTCTGGGCGGAATATGCCGCGCAAGAGAGCGACGAGGCGCGACAGCGCTTCCTCGATGCTCACCGGGACATCGCCTTTCACGCGGAGATGCGGGTGGACGCCGTCGTTGACGAGAACAACCGCATTCTGTTGATTGACAATTTCCTTTATGAGCGGCCGCCCGGACCGGGAGATTCCGAGCCGGTACGTTTCAGGGTCAGGCTCGAGGTATCCTACCGGCCGGAACCCGGCGAAGAGGCCTTTCACTCTGGCGAGACACTCTTTGTGTCGGGCCGTATCAGGGATTTCGAGGTCAGGGACGGTCAGGACATCCAGTACACGATTCTCGCCGACACCAAAGAAGTAAACCGCGTCAAATAACCCAGCACTCATCAAGCAAAAAACACCCCCCAGAACAAATCACCAAAATTATCACAATAGGGACTGTTATCACAATAGGGACTGTCCCTATTGACGAAATGTAACTCTATATATATCAACAATGATATATAGGGACTGTCCCTATTATGGTGCTAACTTTATATATATCAACAAGTCTATCCTATTAAATATGGACTTTTCCTGTTAGCAAAACGTAACTCTATATATAGCCACAATGATGTATCATATAGGGACAGTCCCTGTTGGAAGAGTCCCTGTTGGAAGTCCCTATTGGAAGTCCCTATTGGAGTCCCTATTAAGGCACTGTCCCTATTGGGGCCTTGGGTTGCCTTTTTGAGTGGTTCGCGGGAGATTGGCGTTTACGTGGCGGGGAGATGCCTCGCCCTGCGGAGGTGAACAAGAAGCGCGGTGATGTCGGCGGGGGAGATGCCGGAGATGCGGCTTGCCTGTCCGATGGATAGCGGACGGATTTTCCCGAGTTTCTCCCGGGCCTCGGTGGAGATTCCGTAAACTCCCTCGTATCTGATGTCATCGGGCAGCCGCAGCGACTCGTTCTTCTTGAACGCCTCGATTGCTGCGGCCTGACGGCGGATGTAGCCCTCGTATTTCGTTTCGATTTCTATTTGTTCAACCGTTTCCTCGTCTGCGGCAAGCGCGTTGAGTTCCCCGGAGAGGGGCGCGACTTCCGCAAATGTTGTCCCCGGCCGCCTGAGAATCTCGGCGAGCGTTTTGCCCTGGTGCGTTTCTTTCTGCAAAATCTTTGCGGCGCGCGCGATTTTTTCATTCTTCCCGGCAACGCGCTTCCAGTCCTTTTCCGAAACGAGGCCGAATTTATATCCGAACTCCGACAGGCGCCGGTCGGCGTTGTCCTGTCTCAGGAGCAGTCTGTACTCGGCAAGCGAGGTGAACATTCGATACGGCTCTTCCGTGCCGCAGGTAACGAGGTCGTCGATGAGCACGCCGATATATGCCTGCGAGCGGTCTAGGATGAACGGGTCTTCGCCGCGCACGCGCAGGGCGGCGTTTATTCCGGCGACGATTCCCTGGCCGGCGGCCTCCTCGTAGCCGGAGGTGCCGTTAATCTGGCCGGCGAGAAAGAGGTTCGCGACGGCGCGCGTCTCGAGCCAGGGCCCCAGTTGCACGGGCGGGACGTAGTCGTATTCGATGGCGTAGCCGTATTTCGTGATTGTCGCGCGCTCCAGGCCGGGGATGCTGTGCACCATCTCGACCTGCACGTCGCGCGGGATGCTGGTGGCGATGCCGTTGCAATAGAACTCGTCTGTGTTTTCGCCCTCGGGTTCGAGGAATATCCGGTGGTGCTCCGCATCTGGGAATCGCACGACTTTCGTCTCCAGAGACGGGCAGTAGCGCGGGCCGACCGCCGTTATCTGTCCGGTGTAGAGCGGCGCGCGGTCGAGGTTGGAGCGTATTATCTCGTGCGTGCGTTCGGAGGTGTATGTGATGTAGCAGGGGATATCCGGCCTGTCGTGCGAGGGGCCGAAATATGAAAACTTCCCCGGCCGTTTGTCGCCTTTTTGTATTTGCAGGGAGGAGAAGTCTATTGTGCGGCCCGCCAGGCGCGGCGGCGTGCCGGTCTTCAGACGACCGAGTTCGAGTCCGAGCGATTCGAGCGACTCCGACAGACCGATGGAAGGCGGCTCGCCGTCCCTGCCTGCCCCGGTTGTTTCGGTTCCCGTGTGTATTACGCCGCGCAGGAAGGTACCGGTGGTCACGACGACGCATTTGCCCGCGATGGTCGTGCCGTCGGCGAGGGCGACGCCTTTCACGCGCTCGCCGTCGGTCTCAATCGCCTCGACCATACCGGTGATGACGCGGAGTCCGGCCTGGTTTTCGACGACGTTTCTCATATAGAGGTGGTACGATTCGCGGTCGGCCTGCGCGCGCGGTGCGCGAACCGCCGGGCCCTTGCCGGTGTTGAGCATTCGGAACTGGATGTGCGCGGCGTCGATTGCCTTGCCCATTTCGCCGCCGAGCGCGTCCACCTC
>JBDRIB010000292.1:0-19811 GCA_043816375.1 Planctomycetota bacterium
GCTCGTAGATGGTGACTGTCATCCTTTCGTAGTAAGCGTTTCTTCGTAGATTGGTGACTCCGCCTGCCCGCCCGAGCCGTAAGGGCTCGGTCTTTACGGCCAGGGAGGCGGACAAGTGTCACCGAGGAAAGTAAATGAAAAAACTCGGCATACTCGGCGGAACTTTTGACCCGGTACACTGGGGACATATCATCATCGCCCAGGACCTGCGCGAGACGTTCAGGCTTGACAGGGTGCTGTTTATGCCCGCCTGGCGCGCTCCGCACAAGCGGGACAGGAAGACCGCGCCCGCGCGCCATCGGCTTGCAATGCTGCGCGCCGCGGTTCGCGGCCGCGAGGGTCTTGCCGTCTCGGACATTGAAATAAAACGCCGCGGCACTTCGTACACGATAGACACCGTCCGCAAAATCGCGAGCGGCGGGGTGAAAATCGTCTTCTTCGCCGGGACCGATGCAATCCCCGACCTGCCGAAATGGCGCGAGATTGACGCGCTTGCGAAGGAATGCAGATTCGTCCTGATGAAGCGCCCGGGCTTCGACGTGAAACAAATAGAAGTGTTGAGAAAGAAACTCAGGCCCGCGACATTCCGGGCACTCAGGGCAAACGTCACCGACATCCGCCAGATTGACATCTCCTCCACCGAAATCCGCCGCCGTCTCCGCCGCGGCCTCGACATCTCCCACCTCGTCCCTCCATCCGTCGCAAAATACATAGCCGCTAAGCGCCTTTACAAATCCAAATAACCGCTGAGGCGCAGAGAGCGCAGAGAAAGGTATCAATTTATTTTGTGTTTTCTCCGCGTCCTCTGCGTCTCTGCGGTTGAATTGAAATTAAACGACGTTTGCTTCGCGGGTGGAGGGGATGCCTTTCTCAAAGCGGGTGATGCTGAGGTTGTCGATGGGGAGTGTGCGCGCCTCGCCGTGGACTATCAGTTCCGCCATCAGCACGCCGACAATCGGCGCGAGCATAAAGCCGTGTCCGCTGAAACCGATTGCAACGATGAAGTTCTCCACGCCCGGGACACGACCGAGTATCGGCTGGGCGTCGGGACTCATATTGTAAAGCCCGGCCCACTGCCGCACGACGGAAATGTCTTTCAGCGCGGGAACAAGAAAGGTCAACTTCTTCGCCTGTTCGACCATAAAGCGCCACGAACCGCGCACGTCGTGACCCGGCGGCTCGTCATCGTCGCCCTGGCCCGAGATAAACGCGCCATGCACCGACTGACAGAAATAAATCCCGTGATGGAAATCCACAACCAGCGGCTCCAGTATCCGCTGAACCGGCTCGGTGACGAGAATCTGGTGGCGGTACGAAACGGTCGGCAGGTCGAGGCCGGCCATCTTTCCGACCTCGGCGGAATAGCCGCCCGCTGCGTTGACGACCCAGTTGCAATTGATATCGCCGCGACTGGTCACGACGGTTGTCGCCCGGTCGCCTTTCTTTTTGATGGCCCTGACCTCGGTGCGCAGATTGATTTCGGCGCCAAGCCGCGCGGCGTTTTCGGCGTAACCGACCGTAACGAGAAACGGGTCGCCGTGGCAATCATCAGGGCAGTAGGCGGCGGCCAGGATGCCTTCAGTGTTATAGAAGGGGACGATGTCGCGCACTTCTTCGGGTGTAACCAGTCTCACGTCTGCGCCGACATCGCGCTGCATCGCGATGTTTACCTTGAAGCGCTCTACCTCTTCATCGGTGTAGGCGACAAGCAGATAGCCGCCCTCGACAAGCCCGATGTCGCGGCCCATTGTCTTCTTGAAGTTTTTGAAAATGTCGATGCTTGCGCGCGCAAGGCGCACATTGGCAGGCTCCGACCACTGCTGGCGTATCCCGCCCGCAGCGCGGCCCGTAGAGCCGCTCGCAAGGGTATCGCGCTCAACGAGCACGACGTCTTTGACGCCAATCCCGGCGAGGTTGTATGCGATGGCGGTCCCGACGACTCCGCCGCCTATGATGACAACTTCAGCGTTTTTCTTCATCGTTATCTTTGGCCAGAATTTCAAGTTTCACGGGCTTCATCGGGCCGCGCGCGGTCTGCGGCGCAAAGGCTTCCACGGGCCGCCCCAGTTTTTCCGAAAGCATACGAAGTATGAGTTTCTGGCAGGTCTTGCCCTGGCACGGACCCATTCCGGTGCGCAATTGTCTTTTTATCTCGTCGAAACTTTCCGCCCCCGCGTCGATGACCTCCTCGATTTGCCTGCGCGTCACGTCCTCGCACACGCAGATTATCGTATCGCCTTCGTCGAATTCCTCCCCGGCGGGACTGCCTGCGGCGGGCTCTTTTCCGGGATGGCCGTTCATCCGGAAGTGCCGGACGCGGTCGCCGTATTCCCTGTCGACGACGAGCGAAATGATTGACTTCCGGTCGAATCTCTTCGCGGTGAGCGCCCTGCTGACCGTCGCCTTGCAGACGAAGTCCCCCCCGCGGTCAACCGCATCGACAAGCGCTCCCTTCTCCGGGAGGGGCAGGAACTCGTACGGCAGCGATATTTCAACTTCATTTTCGGAGTAATCCGCATTGATTACAAAAAGCGCCAGGCCCGGACAGTGCGTCAGGCAGAGCCCACAGGCGTTGCATTTGGCGGCGTCCAGTTGCGGGTAGTTGACTATTTCGCCGCCGACGGTGATTGCCCCCTGCGGGCAGATTTCTTCGCACGGGTTGCAGGGGATGTTCTGTTCGCACTCGATGACGACGCGCGCCCCCTTTGCAAAAATCCGTTCGGGCGTCCGCTCGGGAACTTCCACGGGCGGCTCTTCCGGCACAGACTCGCCCCTGAGGGCGGCCTTGCCGATTCGCGCCTTCAGGCCGAACGGTCCGCGCCGCAACTGTCGCAATTGCTCTTGGAGGAAAGCGAGCCGCTTCCTGTAATCCTCTTCGTTCAGGCGGATTCCCCGCGAAAGGGCATAAGCCGCGTTCAGCCCGGCGATGCGTCCTTCTATCATCGCGGTACTGGCCTCCTCGATGCCGGAAGCGTCGCCCGCGACGTAGATGTCATCACGCGACGTGCGCATATTCTCGTCGTGAACGGCGATATGCCCGCCGAGTTCGGCGACATAGCGCATCTCGCAGCCCGCGTTCCACAACAACTCCGCCAGCGGCGTCAGGCCCACGGCGAGACAAATCGTATCGACGGCGAGGTGTTTCTCGGTGCCTGCGACGGGGCGGAACTTTTCGTCAAGTTGCACGACGTTGGCGCCCTCGACGCCTTTCTCGCCCCAGACGTGTTTAACGGTATGCCTGAGAAGGATGGGCACGCCGAGACGCCTGACCTTGTTGGCGTGAACATTGTAGCCGCCGACGTCGCCCGCGGCCTCGACGATTGCGACCACGTCGATTCCGGCCTGAATCAACTGGTAGGTGACGATAAGGCCGATGTTGCCCGCACCGACCATCAGCACGCGCTTCCCCGGTGCGACGCCGTCAACGTTCATCAGCGTCTGCACCGCGCCCGCGCCGTAAACTCCGGGCAGGTCGCAGTTCGGGAAGGGCAGGGCGTTCTCGAACGCGCCGGTCGCGACGACTATCTTTTCCGGCCTGATTTTTTTCCAGCGCTCATCCGTTGCGGCGGTCACGACGCCGTCGTCGTAGATTGCGGTGACCGTCGCGCCGGTGACAATATCAACGCCGATGTCACCCAGTTCTTTTATCAGGATACCGGCTATGTCGATGCCGCGCACTCCGGCATAATGTTCCCGCGAGCCGAAAAAGGAATGGGTCTGTTTGACGAGTTGTCCGCCGAGTTTGTCCTTGTCATCGACGACGAGAACATTCGCGCCGCGGCCGCCCGCTTCAGCGGCGGCGCACAAACCGGCGGGGCCTCCGCCTATAACGAGTATTTCAACGTTTGTCACGCAGCGCTCCTCTGCCGTGTTGTCTCTCCACAGTCATTCCTTCCCGCAAAGGCGTTACGCATACCTTCGTGTTGGGGACGCCGTCAACGACCATTGAACAACTTGCGCACCGCCCGATTGCGCAGAAGAACCCGCGCGGGCGGTTCAGTCTGATGCTCTCTCGAAAATCGCGCACGCCGCCGGCGATAAGGGCCGCCGCGATTGTGTCGCCCTCGAAGCCGGTCATCTCCCTGCCGTCCAGGGTGAACCTGACCTTGCGGCCCTTCTCGAATTTCAGAATCGGATGTCTTTCAATTCTTCGCATATGTCATACAAAAAACGTTTGTCCAAAATAATACGTATGGTGACAATCATTGCAAAAGGATGACAGTCACCAATCTACAAGTCTCGGCGCAGGGGACTGTTCCTGAAGCATTCCAGGACCTGTTCTATTCTACGAATGCAAAAGGATGACAGTCACCTTTTGCTCCGTAATTAGTGACAGTCACCTTTTGCACCGATGTACATTACAGGTTGTTCTCGACGATCATTTTGGAATTGAAGGGTTTTATTTTCATATATTCGACGTCGCCGGGGCCGAGCGCGGCCCGAGGCGCGAGCCCGATTAATTCGGAGTTCAGTATCTCCACGCCCGCTTTTTCGGCCTCGGTCTTTATCGCATCGAAGGCGGCGCGTATCGGCGTGACCGTGTAATTGGTCAGGTTCATTGAAATCTGCACAAAGCCCTTCTCGGCGATTTCGAAGCCCATTGCCTTGACCTTCGGCAGGCCGCCCTTCGCCTCGCGTATTTTATTTGCAATGGCTTTCGCCAGAGGAAGGTCGTTTGAATCCAGATTCACGTTGAACGCGATAAGGAATTCGCGCGCGCCGACGGCGGTTGCGCCGGCGGTGGGGTGAATCTTTTCCGGCCCGAAATCCGGCTTGCGCGCCGGGTCCCGGCCAATTGCATCCCGAAGCGCTTCGAACTGGCCCTTGCGCACGTTCGCAAGGTTGCGCCGTTCGGGGCGCGTGGCCGCCTCTTCATAGAGAAAGACGGGGATATTCAACTCCTCTCCGATTCGGCCGCCAGTCGCGCGGGCGAGCGCGACGCAGTCTTCCATAGTCACGCCGTGCACGGGAACGAACGGAACGACGTCCGTCGCGCCCATCCTCGGATGTTCGCCCATATGCTTCGTCAAATCTATCAGTTCAGCCGCGCGCGCGACGCCTGCGAACGCCGCGTCACCGACGGGTCCGGGAGCGCCGACGAACGTGAGGACACAGCGGTTATGCGCCGCGTCGCCTTCGACGTCGAGCAATTTCACGCCGGAAACATCGCGGACAGACTGAGCGATTTTTTCGATTACGTCCTTGTCTCTTCCTTCACTGAAATTCGGCACGCATTCAACAACTTTGTCCATCACTGCCTCCTGCTGAATACAACCTTTCCATCTTTCAAGGTCGTTGCGACGAGGTTCACGCCGAAATGATAGCCGATATGCCTGTAGTCGGGGATGTTCCAGACGACGATGTCCGCTTTTTTGCCCGGAGCCAGCGAGCCCACAGTGCCTTCGCGGTCAACTGCTTTAGCCGCGTTGCGCGTGCAGGCGACGATGCATTCCGCGGCGGTCATCTTCAGATAAACGCAGGCGACGGCGATGATGATTTGCAGCGATTCGGTGAAGCACGTGCCCGGATTGAAATCCGTCGCCAGGGCCACCGGCAGCCCTGCGTCTATCATATCGCGCGCGCGGGCGTATTTGTGCGAGCCGAGGCTGAAGGTCGTGCCGGGCAGCAGGACCGGCACAACGCCCGCCTCCGCCATCGCCCTGATTCCTTCGTCCGATGCCGCGACAAGATGGTCCGCGGAGACCGCCTTGAGTTCCGCGGCCAGTTCCGCGCCTCCGACGGGCTCGAGTTCGTCGGCGTGCATTTTTATCCTGAAGCCCATCCCGGCGGCGGCGGAGAGTATCCGCCGCGACTGCTCCACATTGTAAACGTGTTCCTCGCAAAAGATGTCGCAGAACTCGGCGAGACCCCTGCGCCTGACTTCGGGCATCATTTCATCTATGAGAATTCTGATATAGCCTTCCGGGTCGTCCCGGTATTCTTCGGGAATCTCGTGCGCACCGAGGAAGGTGGAGACGATGTCGAGCGGATGGTCTTTGCCAAGTTCGGCGACGACTTCGAGCGATTTTATCTCGTCGTCCGTGGTCAGTCCGTAGCCGCTCTTTATCTCGACGGTGGTCGTTCCGTGGACCATTGCCGAGTTGAGCAGGGGCAGGGAGCGGGCGTAGAGTTCCGGCTTCTGTGCGTCGCGCATCCTGCGGACGGACGCGTGAATACCGCCGCCGCGAAGCGTGATTTCCTTGTACGAGAGGCCCTTGTTGCGCATTTCGAATTCGGCCTCACGCGTGGCGGGAAAGACGAGATGGGTGTGACAATCGACAAGACCGGGGCTCACGACGCACCCGGGAACACGGATTAGCGCCTTCGCCGAATATCTCGCCTCTATGTCCGCCGCCGGGGCGCACTCAAGTATCGCACCGTCCGAGACCGCAACCGCGCCGTCTTCAATCAGGCCAAGCGAGGCGGCGTCGGGGTCTTCGGATACAGCGTATCGCGGCTCCAGCGTGAGCAGTTGCGAGGCATTCGTGATAATGAGGTCAGCCGGAGTTTTGTTCTTTTGAGCCATTACTTTTGTTCAGCCTTTCGACAGCCCTGGTCAGTTCGTCGAGCGTACGCTCCACACGGGCAAGCGATTCGTAAAAATTCCGCAGCGTATCTTCGGGCGCCGCAGCCGCCCGGTCTTTCAAGGCTTCTATATATTTCACCAGGGCGTCGAGTTGCAGTTTTATCAATACCACAAAGAACAGGACGAAGATAAAGGCAACCGCCGCTATAAGGCCGGTGGGCAGGCCGTGCAGGAAATCGATTATGTCTGCGAGAGATGCCGTCAAGCGCATCGTCCTCCGTTTGTTGGGGGATTGACCCAGATGCATCTCAGGACCGGTTCTATTCTACGAATGCAAAAGGATGACAGTCACCAATCTACGAGTCTTGGTCGCAACGCTCCCTCGACTCCGCCCGTTCCGGGTCCTCGCCCTGAGGACCCGTCAGGGTCCGAATGGGTAATTGGTGACAGTCACCTTTTGCGTTGTAAATAGAGCCGGTCCAACGTAATTAGTGACAGTCACCTACCTCACTCAGTCACCTCAATCAGGACTTCCGCATCGGGACATTTATCTTTTTGCTCTTTGCCGTTCTGACGGCGTCGGGATAACCGGCGTCGACGTGCCTGGCGACGCCGAGGCCGGGGTCGTTCGTGAGCACGCGGTTGAGCCGCTCGGAGGCGTCCTTTGTGCCGTCGGCAACGATTACCATTCCGGCGTGCAGAGAATTGCCTATGCCGACGCCGCCGCCGTGGTGATACGACACCCAGGTCGCGCCGGAGGCGGTGTTGAGCAGCGCGTTGAGCACCGGCCAGTCCGCAATGGCGTCGCTGCCGTCCCGCATCCCTTCCGTCTCACGGTTGGGCGAGGCGACCGAGCCGCAGTCCAGGTGGTCGCGCCCTATGACGACCGGCGCCTTGAGTTGGCCTTTTGCAACCATTTGATTTATTCTGTCGCCGAACAGAGCGCGTTCACCGTAGCCGAGCCAGCAGATGCGCGAGGGAAGCCCCTGGAACTTCACATTCTTCTGCGCGAGGTCTATCCAGCGAATAAGCGCCTTGTCTTTCGGGAAAAGTTTTTTGACGAGAGCATCGGTCTTGTAAATATCTTCCGGGTCGCCCGAAAGCGCGACCCAGCGGAACGGCCCTTTGCCCTTGCAGAAAAGCGGGCGTATGTATTCGGGGACAAAGCCGGGTATATCGAAGGCGTCTTTCAGGCCTGCGGCGGCGGCCTGGCCGCGGATGTTGTTGCCGTAGTCGAATGTAACCGCGCCCTGAATCTGAAGCGCAAGCATACCGCGAACATGCTTTACGATGGATTCGGTCGCGCGCTTGATGTATTCCTTCGGATTCTTCTTTCGGAGCGCCAGCGCCTTTTTCAGTTTCATCCCGGCGGGCACATAGCCGTTAAGCGTATCGTGGGCGGAGGTCTGGTCGGTCAGCATATCCGGCACGATGTAGCGCTGCGCGAATTCGGGGATAACCTCGGCGGCATTGCCTTCGATGGCGATGCTCAGCGGGCGCTTTTCCTTCATCGCCTCACGGGCCATCTTTATCGCCTGGCCGAAGGATTCCGCCTTGAAATCGAGGTAGCCAGTTTTGAGCCTCCGCTCGATGCGATCGGGGTCAATCTCGACGCCGATGAACACCCCGCCGTTCATCGTTGCCGCGAGAGGCTGCGCGCCGCCCATCCCGCCGAGACCGGCGGAAAGCACGAGTTTGCCGCTCAGGTCGCCCTTGAAATGCTTCTTCGCGGCCGCGGCGAACGTTTCGTAGGTTCCCTGCAGGATGCCCTGTGTGCCGATGTAAATCCAGGAGCCGGCGGTCATCTGGCCATACATTATGAGTCCCAGCGCTTCAAGTCGTCTGAACTCGTCCCAATTGGCCCAGTTCGGAACCAGGTTGCTGTTTGCTATGAGCACGCGCGGGGCATAAGGGAAAGTGCGGAAAATGCCGACGGGCTTGCCGGACTGGACGAGGAGCGTTTCGTCCGGTTTGAGTTTTTTAAGAGAGGCGACAATAGCGTCGTAGCAGCGCCAGTTCCGGGCCGCCTTGCCGGAACCCCCGTAGATTATGAGATTCTTCGGGTCTTCGGCCACATCCGGGTCGAGGTTGTTCATAAGCATACGCATTGCAGCCTCTGCGCCCCAGGTCTTGCACGTCATCTTCGTGCCGGTCGGGGCCTTGACCATCGGGTGTTTTGTGGTGGGCACAGGTTACCTCGTTCTGTCAGACGACAAGTTTTCCGGCAACGGCCTCGACGGCATGCAGTATCGCACCGGAGCGGATAACGCGGGACAAAAGTTCTATGTCTTTGCCGAACACACGGTCGGCCGTGATTCTTCCGACATGGGCGCGGACGATTGCGTGCGCCGCCTCTATAGCGCGCGAGGAGAGAAGCGGCCTGACAAACTCGACTGCCTGGGCGGCGGCGATGAACTCGATAGCGAGGATGCTTTCAAGGTTGTGCAGGATGGCGCGGCACTTGCGGGCCGCGGTCATTCCCATACTAACGTGATCCTCGCGGTTGGCGCTCGTCGGAATCGTGTCGACACTGGCAGGGTGCGACAGGATTTTGTTTTCCGAGGCCAGGCTCGCCGCGACGACCTGGGCCATCATCAGGCCGGAGTTCAGACCGCTTTGTTCAACCAGGAAGGGCGGCAGGCCGCTCAGGTCCGGGTTGACCATATGCTCCGTGCGGCGCTCCGAGATTGTGCCGAGAGTGGCCGAAGCGATTCCGAGGAAATCCATCGCAAAAGAGACCGGCTGGCCGTGGAAGTTGCCGCCGGAGATAATCATTTTGTCCTTCGGGAAGACGAGTGGGTTGTCGGTGGATGAGTTAATTTCGGTTTTGATAATTCGCGCGGCGTGATTGTACGTGTCCTTGACAGCGCCGTGGACCTGCGGCACGCAACGGAGGCTGTACGCGTCCTGCACCTTTTTGCAGTCCCGGTGCGAGACGACAATCTGGCTGCCGGCGAGCAGTTTTCTGAGATTTCGCGCGGTTGAGCGTTGTCCGGGGTGCGGCCTCTGGCGGTGTATGATTTCGTGGTACGGAGCGGGCGAGCCGCGCAGGCCTTCGAGGGTCATAGCCGCGGCGATGTCGGAATGCTCGACGAGGTTGCGCGCGTGTATGCAGTTGATTGCGCCGATCGCCGTCATCACGTGAGTGCCGTTGACCAGCGCAAGGCCGTCCTTCTCGGAAAGGCGCGCCGGTTTGATGCCTGCTTTTTTCAGCGCTTCGGCGGCGGGCATTACGTTGTGATCGTAAAGCACTTCGCCTTCGCCTATCAACGCCAGCGCAATGTGGGCCAGCGGCGCCAGGTCTCCGCTGGCACCGACGGAGCCCTGCTGGGGAACGCGCGGAATAACCTGCTTCTCCAGCATTTTCAGGATTGTCTTCAGGACTGACGGCGAGACGCCGGAGTAGCCTCGGCAGAGGGCGTTGGCCAGTATGAGCATTGCGGCGCGTACCTCGTCCGGGTCGAGCGGGTCGCCTACGGCACAGGCGTGGCTTCGGACCAGGTTCACCTGAAGGCGCCGGACCTCGTGTGGGTCAATCGCAATGTCGCTCAGCCTGCCGAAGCCGGTAGTCAGACCGTAGATAGGTTTGTGAGTGCGGACGAGTTCTTTGAGGTATTCGTTCGAGGCGCGGACCCGCTCAAGGGCGTCCTTCGAGATGGCGAGCCGCACGGTCGGGTCGGCGAGGTACCGTTCGACCCCATCAATGGTCAGTGAGTTTCCGTCAAGTATGAGTGTTGGCATGTCTTTCCCGTTTCGTGTTGTTCAAAAAAGTTATGATGCAGGATTTTAACGGCGGCTTCGGCGTCCCGGTCGTCAACCAGGAACGCCAGGTTAATTCTGGTCGCGCCCTGGGAAATCATACGGACGTTTATGCCTTTTTCTGCCAGAGATGTAAAGACCCTGGCGGGGGTGTCGAGAGATTTTGGTATGCCTTCGCCGACCACGCAGATAATGGCCATCTTTTCCGTTACGGAGACATCCGCGAAGTGCGATAGTTCACGCACGGCTGCGGAGATATTGCTGCGCGTGTCGGTCGTCAGTGAGACGCTTACCTCGCTTGTCGCAATCATATCGATGACGATGCGGTACTGGTTGAAGATTTCAAACAGTTTCGCCACGAAGCCGTGCTGCAACAGCATCCGGGTGGAGACCACGTTTACAAGGGTAAGCCCTTTTTTGTGTGCGATGGCCTTGACCGTGCCCGGTTTTTCTTCGCATTCGCTCAGCACTATTGTGCCCGGGCTGCCGGGCCTGTAGGTGTTGAGCACGCGGATGGGAATCTTCTTCCTGACTGCGGGAATCATCGTGCTCGGGTGGATAACCTCCGCGCCGTAGTAAGCCAGTTCGCTTGCCTCCTGAAACGAAAGTTCGCCCAGCGGCCGGGCCCCGGGAACAACCCTCGGGTCGGCGGTCATCACACCGTCCACATCGGTCCACAACTGAACCTCTTCCGCGTCGACGGCCGCGCCGACTATTGATGCGGAATAATCGCTGCCATGCCGGCCGAGAGTGGTTATGTCGCCGTCGTTGTTTTTTGCGATATATCCGGTGATGACGGGTGTTTTGTCCTTGATGTTGCGCAGGTTTGCCGCTATCGCGGCCTCGCTTTCCGGCAGGGGAGTCGCGCCACCGAAGTGCGAATCGGTAACGAGCCCCAGGTCGTAAGCATTGCAGGCGACCGCGGGCACGCCCGAGCCCGAGAGATGCGCGGCGATTATCCTGCTGGATATCTTCTCGCCGAACGAGACGACATAGTCGAGGCTGCGCGGGGTAAGTTCCTTTACGTAGGAGATTCCCTTGAGCAGTTCTTCGAGTTCATCGATTTCGCCGTCGATTATTCGGGAATCAAGACCAAGTCCGGCGATGATGTTTTCGTGCAGAGATTTGAATTCGGCGATGTCGTAGCGGCCCGTGACGGCGCCGCGTGCGAGGTTGAAAAGTATGTCGGTTGCGCCGCCGTGAGCCGACACCACAAGCACCGGCCCGCGGTCCAGGCGCGCCTTTATAATTTCGGTAACCGAGTTGATGGACGCGGGGGTTGAAAGCGAACTCCCGCCGAATTTCATCACTATCATAAGTCACAATCGCCGGAAAAGACCGCGGGATAAGACCCGGTGGCAAGAAATATGGAGCCGCAGTATAGCAGATAGAAGGGTGTTTACAAGCAAAAGTTTGGGCGGAGAATCGGTGACTGTCACCGATGTTATGATGCAATGTGTGTAAGAGACTGTTGCCGAAGGCTGTCCGGTTCACTTTTGCGGCGAAACCGCGAATATCAGGTCCGCTGTCTTAAATTCGTCTCCCTGTTTCTCTTTGAAGAACTTCAGCCAGACCAGAAGAAAATATCTGCCGGTCTCGCGCTCGAAGCGGTATTCGCCGACCTTTTTATCTACCGTCTTTTCCTTCCCCTCCTCGTCTTTTTCCTTCACGCGCCTTATCATCAGGCCCGACATCAGTATTTTTCTGTGCTCCTTTTCCTCGTGGTCCTTCCACGCCGTCACCTTTTTCACCATACTCTTCGCGTAACAGTCGTTGTCGATGACAATGCGATATTCGGAATATTCCCTGTTGGTAACCGTCAGCAGGGCGCTGTTGACAATTCGGTAGGAGTTGTAGCCGTATGTCTTGTTCAAGGCGGCGAGGCTCTTTTTCAACTCGTCGTCGAAATCGCCGTCGTATTCGATTCTGTCCCTCTCTTCCTCATCGTCGCCATAGACAATTATTTCAGCCCTGATGCTTTTGAAGGAGACGGGCACCGCAATTTTTTTCTTCTCCTCGTCCTCAGCGCGGAGATTGCCCGAACTGTGGCCCGTCCCGAACATCAGGGCCACGCCCAGAAACACCGTCAGCAGTTTTCCAGCCTCACGCATGAGCCGCTCCTCTCTTTTTCTCCGAAGTATTACTATTATGTCAGGGCGTTTCTTCGATTTCTTCACTCAAAGAGGGGACGACCGCGGGCACTTCGTCACCCGGCGCCTCTTCCGAGACTATCCGGACAATCTCCGCGCCGTCCTGCGTCTCTTCAATTGCATACATATAGCCTTTGCCGGCGGAGACGCTGGTTGCGCCGGTCGCGTCATCGGCGGATACAATAACGTGCATCGGCGGGACGCCCTCTATGTTTATCGTTCTGTGCAGATAACCCCTGGCAACCGACACACTGTCGGGCATAGACATCGGGGGGGCGGTGCGTTCGGGCGGCGATAACAATATGTGCGCCGCCAGAACAACAAGGATTACCGCCGCTGCCGTCGCTGCAAAGTACGACACGACGCGGCGAATAACCTGTCGCCTCTTCCCGGCCAGAGGTATCGCTTTAATCTCTTCCCCGTCTCCTGCGCCTCCGAGCACCGCCTGGCGCTCGATGTCCTGCCACACGCTCTCCCATTCTTCGCGTGAGACGTCGGGCGGCCGCACGAGATCCGCCGGCAGCGCGTCCACCCCGGATGTACGTTCCTCCAGAGCCCGCGCGCGTTCGGCCCACTCGGCCCCGTCCACCCGGGGCGCGCCTGCGGCGCACAGCAGGGCGTTCGCCCCGCGCAGAAGTTGCGCCTCGAGGCGGCACGTCCCGCACTTCTCCAGATGCCCGGACAGAGCGCGAGACTCATCGGCGGAGAGTTCCCCGCTGATATGTTTCTGAATCAAATAGAGATATTTATCGCAGGTGCTCATTTGTTTTCGTCTCACGGTGACAGTTGTCTCCCGGTGACAGTCACTAATCTACGAATTGCGCTCGCGCTGCTCACGCGATTCCGTAATTAGTGACAGTCACCGGAAGTCACCGAACGTACTTTCGCAATGCCTCCTGCAACCGTTTGCGCGCGTAATGCAGCCGCGACATCACGGTGCCGACGGGGCAGCCGACCACCCCCGCGATTTCCTTGTACGAGAAATCCTGCAACGCAAAGAGCGCAAAGACCGCGCGATGGTCCTCGCTCAACTCATTTACGGCCTCGACAAGTGCGACGCGCAGTTCGCCCAGTTCGAGGTTGCGCACCGGATTGTCCGCCGCCAGCGCGCGAAGCGCGTCGAGTCTGCTCTCGTCGATAATGACCTCGTCGAACCGGACCTTCCGGACGCGGCCTTTTTTGCGCAGGTAATCTATCGACGAGTTAATCGCTATCTGGCACAGCCAGGTGTAAAAACGCGAGCCCTTCCTGAATGTCTTTATCGCGCGGAATGCCTTCAGAAAAGTCTCCGAAGTCAAATCCAGCGCCTCTTCACGATGAAACACCATCCGATAGCAGATGTGATAAATCCGCTCCCGGTATTTAATAAACAGCGGCTCCAGCGCCTTCGGCTCGCCGCTGAGAATCCTTTCGACGCACTGTCGGTCTTGTTCGTCGTCCGCTCGCACTGGACGTGCTCGTCCTCGCTTAAATATACGGAAACTCTTTCTGATTATTCATCGGGAGATTATCACCCGGCGCAACACGTGTCAAAACAAAAAGCATTATCCGGCATCCGATATAACCGCAGAGAGCGCAGAGAAAAAAAACAGATTCAACGCAGAATACGCAGAAAAGCGCAGAAGGACGCAGAAAAATACGAGAGGGGAAAAACAGGGGCGGGAACTACAGTAGGCAAGTAGGAAAGCAGGCGAGCAGGAAAGGAACAAAGCAAAAAAATCTCTGTTGCCCGTTGCCTTTTTCTACCTTCTGCCTTACTTTGACCTTTGACCATTCACCTTTAGGGGTATTTACTTGACTCCACATAACACTATCTGTAGTATTGGCCGCCATGAGAGAAGATTATCCACGCACCATGCCGGAGATGGAACGGCGGTTCAACACAGAAGACGATTGTCGCAAGTATTTGTTTGCCCTGCGCTGGCCGCAGGGCTGGTCGTGTCCGAGGTGTGGCGCGAGGCACGCGGGCGCGATACGGCGCGGCCTGTGGCAGTGCCACGAATGCCGTTTCGAGGCGTCGGTCATTACAGGCACGATATTCCATGGCAGCCATCTGCCCTTGACGACGTGGTTTCGCGCCATTTGGCAGGTCACCTGCAACAAGAACGGCATCAGCGCCTTGGGACTTAAGCGAACTTTGGGTTTGGGCAGTTACAAGACGGCCTGGGCCATGCTGCACAAGATCAGGCGAGCAATGATCCGCCCGGGCCGCGAGCGATTGCGTGGCTTGGTCGAGGTGGACGACACCTATTGGGGAGGCGAGGAAGAAGGCGTCATTGGCCGTCTGACGTATGACAAGGCCATAATCGTCGTGGCTGCCGAGCAGGACGGCAAGGGCATCGGCCGCATCCGCCTGGGCCGTGTTCCCAATCTGACCAAGAGGACGTTGCACGGTTTTATTTCCGCGAACGTCGAGCCTGGCAGCGTCGTGCGAACCGACGGACTGAACGCGTACCTCGGACTGAATGGCTACGTTCATGACCGTCGCGTGCAAAAGCGCCCGGAAGACGCCGATCATCTTCTTCCGATGGCGCACCGCGTGATCTCGCTGCTGAAGCGCTGGCTTTTGGGGACGCATCAAGGCGCCATTGGCTTGAAGCATCTGTGTTATTACCTCGACGAGTTTACGTTCAGATTCAACCGCCGCAAGTCGGCGTCGCGGGGCAAACTGTTCTATCGCCTGATTCAACAGGCCGTTCAATTGGAACCAACCCCGTTTTCCTGTTTGATAAAACCACAATCCCTTGGGGGATGTGGAGTCAAGTAAATACCCCTATTCACCTTTGACCTTGATTCTAACCGCCAAGGCCGCCAAGAACGCCAAGAAATAAAGCCACATTGCTGATTTCCAAGAACACCTGCAACTTGAAACCCAATGTAACAGGGACTTGAATCGGATTTGAATCCGACAGAAAGGAATGAACAAGGATATACAGGATATACAGGATTAACAGATATGCACTTCTCAACTACGGCACCACGGCTCCACGGAACTTCGACACCTCTATACTTCTTTATATGCGGATTTCGATTCCTGACGGCAAAGAAAAGGCGGGACGCTGTGAGCGCGCCCCGCCGGGTTGTCAGACTCTTTACAGGGAGTCCTGGATGTTGTGGTTAATCTTTTTCCTTTTCTTTTTCTTTCTCTTTCCTCATTGGAGCGGGCTTGTCTCCCTGCTTTCTCTGGCCTCTCTCGCCATGCCACCGGGGACGGCTATCTTCTTCGTCCCTTCTCTTCATTGGAGCGGCCTTTTCTCCCTGTTTTCTCTGACCTCTCTGGCCGCGCCACTGGGGCTGGGGACGGCTATTTTCCCGCGGCGAGGGCCCCATGCGCCTCTGTTGTATCGCGCGCATTCTTGCCTGAAGGGGCTGGAGAAGCACCTTCTTGTAGTGCGCTTCAACCACTTCTTTCTTGTTCTTCTTCATTATCTTAATCACGTTTTCCATATGATTGATTCTTTCGTCGAACAGTTTGCCGGCGATATTCTTGAGTTCCTTTTCGTTATCCTCGGTGAACTCGTCAATGAGTTCTTTCATCTCTTTCATGAATTTCCCGATTTTTTTTCCGTCGGGCCTTTGGTTTTTCTTGCCTTTTTGGGCTTTTTCAAAGTATTCTTCGCGGAGTTCTTTGATTTCTTCGCGGAGTTCCTTGCGCAGGTCCTCCGTCTTTTTCATTATCTTTTCGACGGCTTTGCAGTGCCGCTCCATTTCCTCTTTGAACGCTTTGTCATTAAGCATAGGAAACTGGTTCTGGCCCGCGCCCATCTGGAACCCGTGGGGTCCCGCGCCGGGCCCTTTCTTGTCGCCCCAGCCGCCATCGCCGCCGCGAAAAGCCTTGCCGGGCTCCGGTTTGTCGGGTTTATCCTTCGCATAGGCAGTTGTTCCCAGCAGGATAAGTGCAACCGCTGAGACAAGGAGCACCGTGGTGATTTTGGTGAGTTTCATAACAGACCTCCTGTTAAATGGTTAAAACTTGATATCGCTTTGTGCTATTCCACTGCTTACATCCATTTAACACAGCACGAAGGGGAAAGTTCCGAAAAAACCGAAAAAAACTGGCCCCTGCCCGGATAGGCAGGGGCCTTACATTCGCCTTTTTCTCCCCGCAAGCCCACTATATGAGCGACCATATCGGGACAATTTCATCTTGCCTAATTCAAGTCAACATCACGAACCGTCTCCACCTATCAGCCTGGTGTCTTATTCACTTAAAAAAAAACAGGCCGGTGTCCCAAACACTCAGCCTGACAAATCTCGAATCACCGCATGGAGGCCGCGCCCGCCGGAAAAGACGCTGCGCCGCAGCCTGAAATTACTATGTGGGATTATACGCACGGACTCCACCTATCAATCGGCCACATACACCATCGGCCTCACTTCCTGGAACAAGCAAGGCGCAAAAAAAAGGGTAAGGCGTCCCACGAAGGCGACATCTTACCCGTAGACATCAACTGTAGTAAAGCGCAAACTACCAAAGGGAATCGCCGATGTCAAGAACTTTCTCAATAAATCTTACCCGCCACCAAGCAATTTGCTCATCTGAGAAACGGGTCTATTGCTCTTTGATTGGATAAAGAACACCTGGAAAGGTGACAGTCACCAATCTACGAGCTGGCCCCCGATAAATCGGGGGGTTGCGCTCCGTAATTCTACAACAGGTTCTCGAACACAATCAGGATTCGAGGATGAAGGTTACCTTTATTCGCGCGCGGTATTCCTTAATCTCGTTGTTCTCAACCGAGACGCGGAAATTCAGGACTTCGAGGCCCGTGATGCCGCGCAGGGTGGACTTGGCACGTTCGAACCCTTCGACAACCGCTTCCTGGAAGCCCTTGGGCGAACTGGCCGTAATCTCGCTGATTCTTGCAACTGCCATAATCAGTCCTCCGAAAGTAAAAAATCGCCATATACACCGTCGGCAATACACATCCCGCACCGGTCGCAGGCTGCTACTTCTTTTCCCAGCGGGGTTCGCCGGCGACCTTTCCGTCTTTCACCGGGACGATAATGACGATGGTGTGCTCTTTGTGAAATTCGAAAGCGTATCGGATTTCATTGTTCTTGTCCTGGATAGTGGCCGACGCCTTTGCCTCGCCCAGTTTCTTGTTAACATCCACTATTTCATCGCCCTCCTTGACATTCTTCAGAAAGAACGCATAGGGATAATTATTCTCATTAATTCCGTAGATGCGGGAATCATCGCCCAGTTTTTTGTGAAGATCGTCAATTTTCATCAGGATGACAAATCGGTTATCCTCCTCGGCGGCCATACGGTCAACCTTGTTGTTGTACAACAGTACTATCACAATTGTCGCCACAATCAGGACGCCATTCACGACAAGCGAAATGTGCTTCATGAGAAACTTCTTCTTCTTCTCTTCAACCGGTCCTCTCTGACCGGTCGGCGGCTGATACTGCTCCTGGCTTTGTTCTCTATCTTCCATCACGTCGTCCTCCTTCAAATGAAAATGGTTTCGCCGCTTCGGAGACTGTCCACGGCGTTCTATCTGTCGGATTTCTTGAAGCGTTTCGTCAGTTTGCGGAAGAAGCGCTTGCGGAACCGCCGGTCGGTCAGGTTCCCGAGCAGGAAGCCGACCAGGAAATCCCGCGCCATCTTCGACGAGCCGAGTTCTCGCACCATCGGGTGCAGCATCATCTTCCTCAGCATATTCCAGACGTGTCCCGGCGTGTAGAACCGAATATAAATCCGGTGCTGGATGCTGCGCAGTTCGTTCAAACCAATCCTGTCCGAATAAACGTAGTGCCTGCGGCCGGAGTGAATGTGATAGCCGGGGGCGCGCTCGACCTCCTCGGCGAATTCGCTGTCCGGGTAGGCGTAAATCTTGTTCGGCGAAATAAGGTCGATGCCGAGTTCCCTCGCAAACTGCGAGATGGACAGCATCTCCGCGCGCGTCTCGGAGATATTGCCTATCATAAAATTGCCCAGCGTGATTATCCTGGTCTGCCTCAGCGCGTCGAACGCCTTGCGCACAACGCGCCGGTTGAAGCCCTTGTTCAGCCTCTTGAGGATTCGGTCCTGCGGCGATTCGACGCCGATAAGAAACATAAAGAAGCCCGCCTTCTCCATCTTCTTCACGAGTTCCGGCCGCGCGGCGATGGAGTTTATGCGAATCTCCAGGATGAGCAATTTCTTTATCCGGCGTTCTATGAGGAGGTCGCAGATTTTGTCGACGCGGTTCAGGTTCGCCGCGAAATTCGCGTCGCCGATATAAATCCTTTCCTCGGGTATTTCCTCAATCTCCGCGACGACCGACTCGGGCGAGCGCGGAATCCACGGCTGAATGTCCCCGTAGATATTCTCGCGCCACTTGCAGAACCTGCACTTCATCGGGCAGCCGATACTGGTGAGAACCGTGTCGCCCGGGCTGTTCAGGCTGGGGTATGTGTAGCGGCGCTTCGAGCGGTCGATGTGAAAGTGCTCGACGGAAAGATGTGTCTTTACCGGCGAGCGGACGACCTCGCCGTTCCGCCTGTAAATTACGCTGTCCAGACCTTCCGGCGAACCGCGCTCAAGTATATTCCGCATTATGTTCTCGCCGTAGCCGAGCACCTCGGTGTTGATTTCCGGGAATTCGTTCAGGATTTCGTCCGGGCTGCGCGTGATGAACAGCCCGCCGGCCATAATGTCGGTATCGCGAGGCAGTCCCGCGGCCTCGAGCATACCCGGAAGGGAGTGAATCATACCGGTGACGTGTTTATCCAGCCCCCAGTTGATGCTTATGCCGATTAGGTCGGGGCGGAAGTCCGCGATGATTTTCTCAAGCGGCTCTTCCTCGACGCGCAAATCGACGACCATCCAGTCCTCGACCAGGTCGCGCACCGCCGTCGCGACCACCTCCAGCCCCAGAGGCGGAATCATCATCACACGGTTATAGAGAAACTCCGACTTCTTCTCTCTGCCGTAAGGATATATAAAGAGAACCCGTTTCCACTTCATATCAAAGGTTTTAAATCTGTCACAAAAATCGGCGGAAAAAATTCAGGTTTCGGTTAGAACGACGATATGCGATTCTACCGGCAGGGGGGGGTAAAGTCAACGAAACGAAATTTGCAAATCACCGCAGAGGCGCAGAGAACGCAGAGAAAACATATAATGGTATTGTTCACTTGCCAAGCAAAGTGACCATAATATAATAGTGACCGACACTACCAAGTCTGACATTAACGATGGGAGAACAAAATGAATGAGGAGCAGAAGAGTGTGTTCATTCGCAAATACGTGAAATTGAAATCAATCAGGGAAAGCATTGAGCAAATTACAGAAGCAACTGTTTATGTTGAAGAACCCGCCATAAGCGACTTTAACACTGTGTTAGAGATTTTAGGGGAAACAGGAATAGATTTAAGCGAGTACA
>JBDRIB010000293.1:0-8651 GCA_043816375.1 Planctomycetota bacterium
TTCGGTCGGGTTTGTGGGGCTGGATTCCGCGACCCGCGGCAACTGGTCGGGGAAGTACGGAGCGTCGGGTAAAGTCGTCTGCAATTACTACTCCGGCACCGTCGTCGAGGGGGAACCGGGCGGCATCTACGACGCGACCAGAGCATTTGACTTCTCACAACTGCCCGACTATGTCGCCGATTACGCCTATTCGTACGACGAGACGCATACGGCCGCGGCGAGTTGGGGGGCGTTCGTGTGGGGGGACGAAATCAGGCATAATGCGCCCGGTCACGATCTCGAGTCGGGCCTGATGAGACCCGACGGGGCGCGGATGAGTTCGTCCGTTATGGCATCGGACCCGAAAAGCATCCGGGTGACTTTTACGCTGCGCGACCACGCGGAGCACATTTTCTCAATATACGCCACGGAAAACACGCCCAGCGGCCGCTATATGACCATTTGCCTCGAACCGCTGGACGGCGAGGGCAGCCCCTGCGGAGCAAGCACAACCGCCCAATGTACGGCGGAAGACTATCTCGGCGGCGTGTGGTTCCGTTTCCGCGTGAGCGGCTCGTTCCGCGTTACCCTCAAGAACGCGGGTACGGGCACGCTGAAGGCGAACACTTTTGTATCGGGTTTCTTTTTCGATGAACCGGAAGACGAATAACGAAGGCGCCGGGGTCCGGAACCGGAGGGGGCTGACCCCTTTGTGCGCAGGCTATTCGCTTATTGAGGCGATTATCGCCATTGCGGTGCTGACCGTCGGCGCGTTCGGCCTGCTGTCGCTGTGTTATTCATCGCTCAACCTTGAAAGCACCACGGCCAGGGATGCGGAACGCAAAAGGGTCGCGGGGTACGCGTACGCCACTTTCAGGGCGCGCTGTTCGCGTGACGCACAATTCCTTCGGGACGTCGCCGAAGAAGGCGCTTTCCCGTGCGACGGGGGCTTCGGCGAATATCCGGGCAACGAAAGATACCGCTGGCGCATACTTGTCGGCCCCCATAATGAAATACCCGGTCTGCACGAAATCGCGGTGCTCGTCTTCGACCGGTCCGACAGCCGCATTCGCGCAGACGCGTCAGGCGCCGAAGAGAACGCGGCGTTTGTCCTGCGCACCCGTCTTTCGGAGAGGGAGTGAAAGATGCAGAAACCGGGGGAAAACGGGTTCACGCTGCTCGAGATGGTTTTTGCCCTCGCCATAACCTCGGCGCTCATTTCGACTTTTCTCCTGGTTCTCACCTCGGCAAACGACTCATTGCATCAGGCCCTTGTGGATGCCTATGTGCGGGAGACGGGACAAAGCGCGCTCGGGGTTATCGCGTCCGACGTGCGGGGCCTTGCCCACGAACGCACCTGCCTGCCCGCGCGGTCAGAGGACTTCGAGAAGGCGGGATTCCCGGCCGGCGACCCGTCTGACGATGCCGCGCGACACCTGTCGCTGATTGTCCTGAAGCGTGAATATATTGACGCCGAAGGCAACAGCCGCCCTGCGGATATTCTCTTTTTGCAAACTACCGGTGCGGGGGACGCGGAGGGCGGCCGAAAGGTCAACCCCGTCTGTCGCGTCCTTTATGCCCTGTGCGTCGCCGACGGTGACGGCGACCGCTCGAATGACCCTGCCGTGACACTTCTTTCCCGGGAAGAGATTGCGAACGCAAAGAGCATCAACCTGCACAGGTGCGTGTGGTATTCGCGCAGCGCGTTTGCGCGGCTTGAGTTGCCTGACGGCGTTCCCGAAATGCTGCCCCCGGAGGAGGCGCTTCTGGCGCAGGATGTAGTCGCGTTCGAGGTGCGCGTGATGACCGCGGATGCGGAGGAATTCAGTCGGTGTACGTTCGTCTTCCCGAATGTGGAGGACAAAAAGCCTGTCGCTATCGAATTCATTATTACCCTGCGCGACCCGCATACGCGCGAAGAACACGAGGTGCGAGCCGCTTTTGCCCTGGAAGAACTGGAATGCTATTGACTGGAGACATAGGGCCGGTGACAGTCACTAATCTACGAGCTGGCCTCCCCGATAAATCGGGGAGCCTGCGCTCCGCCCTTCAGGGTTCTCGTCCCGAGACCCTACAGGGTCGAGGGATAATTAGTGGCAGTCACCTCAACGTCGGGCGGTCTGCCGGCAGCGCGCTCATCACGGCCATCTGCACAATCTCGGTTCTGGCCGCCATCGTCGCGCTGATGGTTCCGCTTGCGCTGACCGGCGCGCGGCTGTCAACTGCGCGCGACGACGCCGAGCACGCGCGGCAGATGGCCGAAGGCTATTTTGAGTACGGCCTCGCCCTTATCTACGGCGACACCTTCGGCGACGACGGAGTTCCTTATAATAATGACAGGGGCGACGAGGGATACGACTGGCTGGACGACCGGTTCGGGCCGTACACCTTGTGCGAACTGCGCGACGGCGTCGTTGTGTTCAACGGTCGCACGGATAACGGTCTCGCCGCTGAGGTCAGACTGCGCATCATCGACCACGAGAGCCTTGCGAACATAAACGTTCACGGCAACTTCTACGGTCCGGGCGGAACGACCAATGTCGGCCACGGCGCGTCACCCGCGGAAATAGCCCTGGAGTGCGCGCTTGCCTCGGCGGATTTGCCCGAGAGCATATTCCCCGACCGTGCGGAAGCCGGGGAGGCCGCGCGCAAACTTGCGCGGCAGATAATCTCGTCCGCGCATTTTTTCAATCTGCCGGGATATTTCCCCGGCGGCGAGCGCGATTGTATCGACAATCACGCGCGCCTTGATTATCTTTCCGGCGACGCAAACCGCACCGGATTTGCCGAACCGAATGATTTCACACACGGCCTTAACGATTTTGCGGATAATACGCCGGCCGACGCGGCGTTTCCCAGTTTTTTCACAAAGGGGCCGAATCAGACACGTTTCGGCCTGCAGACGGAACTCGCCATACAGTACGCGCGTTTCTACCCGGATAATCCGCGCACGTCCGCCGGTCGCGTTGAGGACTTCGCGCGCGATGACAGAGCGGGAAAACTCGTCGAGAAAAGCCGCCTGTTCCTGCACTGCCTGAGGGCGGTTAGCGGAGATGAGTTGAAGGCGCGCGCGCTTTTCGCCGCGATTGCCGAGCGGGTGTCCACGTATTCCGGCGACCCCGACGTTCAGGGCAGCCTGGAGCCGCGTGTTTGCGTGAATGACCCCTCGCCGGAAAATCTTCAGCGCGTATATGAAATTCTCTTGCGGTGCCGGGGCCTCGCGCCCGCCGAAGCGCGCCAGGTGGTCGCGAATCTCAGGGCGTATTTGTCCGAAGGCGGTTCGAGTCCGGCGGAAGAAAACGACCTTTCGTTTATGAGCGCTGAAGGGCTGTCACGTTTCCCCCAGTTCAGCGAGGTCTTCTTCGTGGCTGGGAGTAAAACTCTCTATATCGAGGCGGCAAATCCGTTCCTGACCCCGCCCGCCGCGGACGGCGAAGAGGATGTGTCGATAGATATGCGAAATTTTGAAATTCGCGTGAAACTGAAAGGGAGGGAGGAGACCTTTACGGCGGACCTCAACCACGACGGCAGCGTTATTGGACGCGGAGAGCCGGACGACGGCAGGAAGGTCGTGGTTTATCGCATCGGGTCCGGGAGCAAGTCGATAATCCCGCTGGTTCTTGTCCCGGCCGTCCAAATCGACGCGCCGTCGGGCATCGAGTCAATCGAACTCTGGCACAGGCCGGGCGCGGAAAGCCCCTTCCCGGACGGGCCGATTGACAGGATTCCCGCGTTCGTTTTCGAAAACTGCACGAGCAAGAGCAATGAACGCATCGACCTTCTCGCATCTTCCACAGACAGCGGGAACTGGGCTCCGTCAACCGTTTCGCGCGGCCACTCCCTTCGCGGTTTTTCCTCGGGCGGGAAAAAATCCTTCAATTCGGTCTCGGTGATGGAATGCGATGCGGCCTGCGCGCCCTACCTCGACATAGGCGGCGACGGCAACAGATTCGCCGGTGTCGGCGAGTTTTTCAAACTGCTCGCAATCGGCCCGTCATACAATCCGGAGACCGGCAGGCCGTTTGAGAGTATGGCGCAGTTTGTCGGATACCTCGGGAGTCACCGCGAGGATGCGAAACTATATGAACGGCTCGGCTCGGAAGACAGGGCCCTTCTCTATGATGCGCTGACGACGTTCAGCCCCCTGCCGGTGGATTATGTTAACGGGGAAGACAGAAATGTCCGGGAGGGCAGAATCAACATCAACACGGCGCTTCACGGCACGCTTGCCGCGCTGCCGTTCGTTGCGGCGAATGCCGACGCAAATAATATCGACGTGGATGCGCTGATTTACGAGTTCCAGAAAGATGAACCCGCCGGGAGCAGGTCCGACCTGCTTCGTTTGCCGTCGCTCAACCCGCGCGTCAGCCCCCTCATTCCGCAGAATCGTTTCCCGAAGAATTTTGCGGACAACCCGATGGCGCGTGACCGCGCGAATCATCCCGAAGAGCGCGAATTCGTCCTGGGCGTGCTGGAAAATATGGTCACGGCGCGGTCGAACGTCTTTACGATTTTCGTCGAGGTGGAATTGAAGACCTCCCGCGGGACCGTCGCCGTTGCCCGTCTGGTCGGTGTTGCCGACCGCTCCCGCCCTGCAGACCCGGGCGCGCAGACGTTCCATCCCCGCCTCCGCGTCATCCTCCGCCACTTCCTCGAAAAATAAGAACAGTTCTTCCCCCCGAATTCCTTTGCAAACAGCATCTTACGGTGACAGTCACCAATCTACGAATCTCGCTCGCCAGGCTCGCTCGATTCCGCCCGTTCCGGGTTCTCGCCCTGAGGACCCGTCAGGGTCCGAATGGGTAATTGGTGACAGTCACCGATGTTAGTGCGAAATCAGTCAACTTGAGTTATTGTTGAACTATGCGGGGTGGGGTTCTTTTCCCGAGGAAGTATTTGTCTATGACGCGGACAATGATGTAACTCAGTGCGAGGCCGACTGCCCCCAGGATTATTGTAAAGAGGTCTGCGGCGAATTCCATCTCGAACAGCGCCTTTCCGATGAAATATCCCGCGACGCATCCCGCGCCCAGAAATATCAGCGGCAGGACAAAGAATAGCACGATGCTGAGATAGCGCGACGGCAGCGGAACCTCAATAAAGACCTCATCTCCGGTTGTGAGGCCTGCCGTGGCCGGGACCTCGATTATGTGCTCCTGTTTTTCGTCCCGTCCCAGGTCACAGGCGTGGCAGGAGCCGCATTTGCCGGCATCCTCGGGGACCAGGTTCACGCGCGCCGTGCCGTCGCTTATTTCTATGACTGTGCCTTTCTCGCGCATAATGAACAAACTCGCTGTTGGTCAGGGCGGTTGGAGCCGCCCGCGTGGTCTTGACGGGTTTGACGTCAGTATTCTTTCTTTTTTATCGCGACAATCTTTTCAACTTTGAGAGCGCCGTCGCCGAAAAAGACGATTTTTATGTCGCGTTGTCCCTCTTCGAAAAGCCAGGCGGACAGTGAACCCACACGAATGATATAGGGCAGCGCGCCGTCGGATGCCCTGGGGAGGAAACTCACAGGTATTATGGGATTCGACGGGCGCCCCGGGGTCCGCCAGGACAACTCGACCCGTCCCGACCCCTTGGACCGGGCGTACACCAGCGGGTAGGTGGCCTCCCGCGTTATCGGGGGCAGGGATGCGCTCCACGTTTTGGCATATCCCTCGGAATCAGGCTGTTCCGGCGCGACATTTTCCGCCGTATGAAGAATCTGCGCGCCTTCCATAATATCCTGAAGGTAGTAACGCCCCCAGATTTCCGGCACCCGCCCGAAGTCGTAAACATGATAAAGGGTGCCGCCGATTAGACTGCGTGACTCCCGGAGGTTCTCGGGGATGTCTCTCTCGGCAATGATGTACTTCCCTGCTGTCTTTACGGGGATGTAGTGTTTGTAAAGGTATTCGGCAATAAGCGCGTGGCGGATTTCAATGTGCGGGCCGCCCATATTCCTGGCCAGCGGGCTGGATGAATGTATGACATAGCGCGGCTTCGCTCTTTCCAGGTCGGCTATCAGGGACTGCTGCATCTTGCGCGTTACCGGGTAGTAGCAGGTGAGATAGCGCGAGGGGTTTCTCGAAGGCATAAGATAGTAAAACAGGCCTCCATACGTGAAGTCGAAGAAGGAGTCGTCGGCGGATTCCTCGCTGGTCAGGAATTCGCAAACCTCGCAGATTTCTCTGAATTCACGAGCGTTTATATTGATTCTGCCGAGGCGCCTGGCAACCATACTCTCAATCTGCGGGTCGCCTTGCAACGGCACGTCGGGGCCTGAATATTCGGCGGGGCGGTCCCATTGCAGGAGTATCAGGGAAAAGAAGACCGGCACTACCAGGGCACAAATTACGGCCGCCGCCGTGTAAACCTTGTATCGCGGCAGCGCGCTACCCGTATTCGCCGCTTTGCCGAGGAACAACAATATCAGCAGAAACATAGGCGCCTGTCCCGTGATTGCCAGCCCCAGTACGTTTCCGAAACCCCTTTTCATGAAAGGCACGCAGAATATTATCAGGAAGAGAACGAGCCAATGCATCGGCCCCCACTTGCCCCTTATTAGCAAATCGGCGCCGGCATACAACGCAAACAGCACCAGGGCGGTGGTGAAATACGGGAACGCTGCCTTGGGAATATTTCGAGCCTCCAGAAGTTGCTCCGCTCCGGGGAACGGGGACCCGTCCCAGTGGTCCTTGGCGCGGAGGATTTCAAGGTGCGTTTGCAGAAACGCATCCAGAGCCTCGTTGGCATAGAGATAGAAACCGACGGGCAGTGCCACGACAAGGACGCCCAGAATATAGGGAGTCAGAATCGACAGGACCCTTCGTCGGGGAGATTTCGCGTATAAGCCGTAAAGCAGCAGGATAAGGCCCGCCGCGGGAATGCCGACGGCTCCAATGTCCCACGACCACAGGAAGCACAGCGAAGCCGTGAGGCCGGACATAAAGCACCACGTCTTTTTCCCGGACGTTTTGAAAACCATTATCAGGAAACACGCAAGCAGATAGAAAGTGAGCAGGCGGTGGTCAACGATAAAGAAATGCGTTCCGCCGACCACCGGCGCCAGAAGGCCCGGGCCGAAGAGCAGGCGCAGCAGGAATATAACGGCAAGCAATGCCGCGCCGTCCAGCATCGCGCGAAAAAGCCGGTCGGAGTGCAGCGACATACCGAACAATTTGAAGGCCGCCGCCGTTGTCAGCGTATTATGGCAGAGGCCGTGAACAATAAAGAAATCCCGATAGGGCACGCCGCCTTCAAGAAAAGTCCTGGCGGGCGCGAGTCTTTCTGCGCCTTCGTGGAACTGGTCCGGCGGCTTTTGCCTTGTAATGTAATAGGATGTGGCGAATCGGATAGCCGCAAACATTACGGCCAGCAAAACGCTCGCGATTATTACGGGCCGGCTTGCGCTCATCCGCACCACAAAACGTATGAGCAGGAGGATAACAGGCGACAGCAGCAATACTCCGACTGCTGCCAGGGACAGGATCAACAGGATTTGAAGGTTGCCCAGCAGGTAAATAAGCGGCGGCAGCATCAGCGCGATTCCTGTCGCCCACCAGGCTATTCTCGGGTCAATCCCCAGGTATCTCTGTGCGGCCCTTCCGGCCCGACGTTGAACCCGGATTCCGGCAGCCATCAGCGCGGCGATAACCGGGGCCGCAAAGAGGAAAAGGCGATATTCCTTGTACTTGGGATAGGCAATTAGCGTTATTTCCCCCACCGCGTAGTCCACGGGCGTGTAGGTCCAGCCAAACAGCGAATCGACGAAGAAGACAAGAAGCGCCCCAAGACACATAGAGCCCACCAGGGCAAGGCACATTGTCACATATCGATTCAAGCCGCTTTCCAGCGCGGTCTCCCTTGCCGAATCATCGGGTAGTTCACTGTCCTGGGATGCCATATGTCCATCCGCGAAGTCAAATCAACGCGCTGTCGCTTGTCCCGACCGAAGCGGAGGGGATAGTCTGCATCGGATGCAGCGTTCCGGGTACCGGGCGGTTCCGGGACCGGCCGGTTGCGTGGTGCTTATGAATTGCAGCGTGATGACGGCTCACGTCTTGTCACGGCTCGACATACTTTTGTTTTGATGGGCGGATTGTCAGCACCGGGCAGGGCGCCTTGCGGACGACCTTTTCGGCTGTCGAGCCGATAAGTATGTGCGCCAGGCCGGTCCTGCCGTGGGTGCCGAGCACGATCATATCGGCGTTCTGTTCCTTTGCGGTGTGGATGATTTCGACGAAAGGCTTGCCGGTCGCCACGAGGGCGGTGACGTGCAGGCCGGCCTTCCGGTGTTCACCGGCGATTCTTTCGAGTTCATTTTTCGCGGCGTTGATTCGTTCTTTGAGTTGACGGGATGCCTCGTTCTGGTCCATATAGTATTCCGGAGGGGCGAACTCGAGAACCTCGCTGACGTGCAGCAGCAGCAGTTCGGCCTTGTGCCATTCGCAGATTGCGATGGCGTATTGCAGGGCCTCTTTGGAATTGTCCGAGAAATCCGTGGGGTGGATAACCTTCTTTATCTGGATCATAAACTTCGCTCCTTAAAGGAAAGAAGCAGATTTGCCGGCGGGTTAAGTATATCTGTGAGAGGCCGGAAAATCAAAGGAAAAGGAGCGCACCGGACGCGCAAAAAAAAGAGACGCCGCCCTCGGCGGCATCTCTATGTAATCTTGGTAGCGGGGGCG
>JBDRIB010000294.1:0-4487 GCA_043816375.1 Planctomycetota bacterium
GTCACAAAAATCGGCGGATAAATTTCAGGTTTCGGTTAGAACGACGATATGCGATTCTACCGGCAGGGGGGGGTAAAGTCAACGAAACGGAATTTCAAATTACCGCAGAGGCGCAGAGCACGCAGAGAAAACCATATATGGAATTGTCCACTTGCCAGGCAAAGCGACTACAATATAATAGTGACCGGTGTTTTTGGGTCTGACATTAACCTCAGGAGCAAAGAAATGAATGAGGAAGAAAAAAGTGCGTTTAATCGCGCTTATGTAACACTGAAATCAACCCGGGATGTCGTTAGCCAACAAATTCCAAAAAAGATTGATTATGTTGAAGGGCCAATTATAGAGGATTTCAACGCTGCATTAAAGGCATTAGAAAATATGGGAATAGATTTAACAGGATTCATGATTGCTGACTCGCAAATCCGAAAATACTCTAATGGAACAGCACTTGCAGACAGGTTCCCTTTCTTGTCAAAAGTGGACGCTGCCATTAATTATTTGGAGATGACTCCCGAATTCAAAAGCATCTTTCAAGAAACAAAATCTGAAGAACCGCAAAGATCCCCCCGCAACAAAAAGGTCTTCGTTGTTCATGGCCACGATGAGGGCCCCAGGGAATCAGTAGCACGAGTGCTGGAAAAACTCGATCTCACGCCAATTATTCTGTTTGAACAACCCAGCAGAAGCAGAACAATTATCGAAAAGATAGAGCATCATTCTGATGTCTCATTCGCTGTGATACTTTTAACACCGGACGATATTGGGGCGCCAATAGACGAACAGGAAAAACACCAACCTCGTGCTCGCCAAAATGTGATCCTGGAACTCGGATATTTCATCGGGAAATTGGGTAGAGAAAACCTCTGCGTTCTCTACAAAGATGGAGTAGAAGTTCCTTCCGACGTTCACGGTGTAGGTTATGTGATTTACGACGAAAACGGTGCTTGGCGCACCAACCTCGCAAATGAGTTAGAAGCCGCCGGTTTCGATATTGACAGAAACAAATTGTAACCTCTGCGTCCTCTGCGTCTCGGCGGTCAAATCTAAATTATAATCCGCGGCGAATTTTCTCTCATCCGTGCAGCCGGCTCCCTTTGACTGTCGGTGCGAAATATGATATTATTAATCGGTTTACCTGAAAGTTGCTCACGTTTGGGGACTCATCATGCCTCACTTTGACGACAATCAATACTCCTCATTCCTCAGAATGATGAAAAACCTCTGCAAGGACTTCCCCGGCTCGTTCGTCTGCCGCACGCCCTTTTCAGGCGCGACGCGGGAGACCTGGGACCCGCCGGTGGATATTTACGAAACGGAAGACGCGGTAATCATCCGCCTCGAAGTCGCCGGCATACACCGCGATGACTTCGAGATAAAGTACCTGGAAAACAGGCTGCATATCTGCGGCTGCCGACACGAACACGAAGTGGGAAAGAAGATGCGCGTCCACCAGATGGAACTGCACTACGGGGTGTTCGAGAAAGCCATATGCAACATCCCGCCCGTGGACGATGAAAAGATGACTGCATCATACGACAACGGATTCCTCACTGTGACTCTGCCCAAAATCTCCGGGGGAGGAGATATAGCGATAGAAAAAGAATGATTCAGATGTTTTATTGTTGATTGTATTGCCAATGAAACACGAAAGGTGACAACGCAAAAGGTGACTGTCACCATTACGACGGACCGGTTCTATTTACAACGCAAAAGGTGACTGTCACCAATTACGGAGTCGAGGGAGCGCTGTGACCGAGACTCGTAGATTGGTGACTGTCAACCTTTTGCACTCGTAGAATAGAACCGGTCCTGGGATGCTCCGGGGACAGTCCACGGCGCCCCCGTACGGGGTCTTTACGGCCAGGGGGACAGTCCCCCTGCGCCGAGATTCGTAGATTGGTGACTGTCATCCTTTTGCAATGCGAAAGTCGGGGCGTAGATTAGAACCGTTTCTCAAATGAGCAAATTGCAAACTGTACAGAACTCCGCCTTCGGCGGACAAGTGTCACCGTAAGAAGAAAATAATTACTTTCACCTTCTGCTGACTTCCGGGTTTCTTATGAACGACGAAGACGAAAAAAAAGAAATCACAGAGCGCGAAGCCGAAGAATTTGCAAAGGCGATTTTAGGCGGGGGGATAGACAAAATCGAAATACCGGTCTCTCTGCCTATCCTGCCGGTCCACGCGATGACGCTCTATCCCGAAATGATCGCGCCGGTCCTTGTCGGCCGCGACGAATCGAGGAAACTCGTCGATGACGCCCTTCTCAAGGACAAATTAATCGGCGTCGTCGGCCTCAAGAACAACAAAGACGCGGAACCGCAAGAACGCGACCTCTATTCCTTCGGCACTGCCGCAAAAATCGTCCGAATGATGAAATTCCCCGACGGGAACTACCGCCTGTTCATACAGGGCGTCAGGCGCTTCAAAATAACGCGAATGGAGCAGACCAAACCGTATTTCACGGCGAAAATCGAGAAACTTGAAGACAAAATCGAAAAGGATATCGAAGTCGAAGCGCTCACGCGAAATATCTCAAACCTCTTCCAGCGCGTCGCCTCGCTTATACCGAACTTCCCGGAAGAAATGCGCACCGCCGTCGGAAACGTGACCAACCCGTACAGCCTGATGTACATCATCGCCGCCAACACGAACCTCCCGACGGAACAAAAACAGAAACTGCTCGAAGACGTCCCGCTCAAGACAAAACTGGAAATGCTAAACGTCTTCCTGAACAAGGAAGTCGAAGTGCTGGAAGTCGGCAGCAAAATACAGTCCCATATCGAAGACGAAATGGGCAAGAGAAGCCGCGAAATCTACCTCCGCGAACAACTCAAGGCAATACAGGACGAACTCGGCGAAAGCGACGAACGCACCGGCGAAATACAGGAACTCAGCAAAAAAATCAAAAAGGCCAAAATGCCGAAGGAGGTCGAAAAGGAAGCGCAAAACCAGTTAAAACGCCTCAGCCGGATACAGGCCGGCTCGCCCGAATACGTCGTCGCGCGCACATATCTCGACTGGCTCGTCACGATACCCTGGACCAAAAGCACCGAGGACAACACCGATATCAGGCACGCGAAAAAAATCCTCGACGAAGACCACTACGACCTCGACGACGTCAAGGACCGTATCCTCGAATACCTCGCCGTCCGCCGGCTGAAGGACGATATGCACGGCCCGATACTCTGCTTCGTCGGCCCGCCGGGGGTCGGCAAGACATCGCTCGGAATGAGCATCGCGCGCGCGCTCGGACGCAAGTTCTGGCGAATGTCGCTGGGCGGCGTGCGCGACGAGGCCGAAATACGCGGCCACCGCCGCACGTATATCGGCTCTCTGCCAGGCCGCATCATTCAGGGTGTCCGCAAGGTCGAGAGCAACAACCCGGTCTTTATGCTCGACGAAGTCGATAAACTCGGCATCGACTACCGCGGCGACCCCTCGGCCGCGCTGCTCGAGGTGCTCGACCCGGAACAGAATTTCTCCTTCACGGACCACTATCTCGAGGTGCCGTTCGACCTCAGCAAGACAATGTTCATAACCACCGCCAACCTGCTCGACCCGATACCCCCGCCGCTCCGCGACCGTATGGAAGTCATCGAACTGCCCGGATACACCGAGGAAGAAAAAATCCACATCGCAAAAAACCACCTCATACCGCAGGAATACAAGGCCCACGGCATAAACAGCAAGAGAGTCGAGTTCACCGAAGAGGGCATCGGCGTCATTATCAGCGATTACACGCGCGAGGCGGGCGTGCGGAACCTGCGCCGCGAAGTCGCAAACATCCTGCGCAAGGTCGCACGCGACATCGCGGAAGGCAAAAAAGGCAAGGTGAAGGTCAACGCGAAAAAAGTGGAGGAATTCCTCGGCCCGGCAAAGTTCTTCTCGGAAGTCGCCGAGCGCCTTACGGAGCCCGGCGTCGCAACCGGCCTCGTCTGGACGCCCAACGGCGGAGAAATAATCTTCGTCGAAACCACGCTGATGAAAGGCGGCAAGGGGCTTATCCTCACGGGACAGTTAGGCAGCGTGCTGCAGGAAAGCGCCAAGGCGGCGTTGTCCTACATCCGCGCCCACTCAAAAGAACTGAAAGTGCCGTCGAACTTCTTCCAGACAAGCGACATCCACATACACATACCCGCCGGCGCCATCCAGAAGGACGGCCCCTCCGCCGGCATCACGCTCACAATCTCGCTCATCTCGCTGCTCACGGGAAGGCCGGTCCGCTCCGATGTCGCGATGACCGGCGAGATAACCCTGCGCGGCAAGGTGCTCCCCGTCGGCGGAATCAAGGAAAAGGTCCTGGCCGCAGCCCGCGCGGGAATCAAGCACATCATCCTGCCCAAGCACAACAAAAAAGACTTGCACAACCTGCCCGAAGTCGTCACGAAAAAACTGCAATTCCACTTCGCAGAGAAAATCAGCGACGCCGTAAAATTCGCCTTTACCGGCAGGGCGACAAAAAAGAAACGAGGCCGCAGCACAT
>JBDRIB010000295.1:0-12931 GCA_043816375.1 Planctomycetota bacterium
ACGGGGTTGGTTCCATGTGTTGAACCGCCGTTCCATCTCCAGCATGGTGCATGGATAATCTTCTCTCATGGCGGCCAATACTACAGATAGTGTTATGTGGAGTCAAGTAAATACCCCTAAAGGTGAAAGGCTTGCCCGCCAGTGTGTGTGGCGGGTCACAGGTCAAAGCAAGGCAGAAGGCAGAAGGAATAGCCGCAGATGAACGCGAGATGAACGCAGATAACGACTCCGATGCTACGGCTCCACGGAACTTCTATACTTCTATACTTCTATACTTCTATACTTTGACACTTCTCTTCCCGCAGGCTTGACACGGGCGAAGAATATGCTATAGATTGAATTTTGTGGGAAAGAAAGAGTTTACAGGCGATATGCTGGTTGCCGAGGCGCTGGAACTGCACGAGGATGCGGCGGACGTGCTGGAGAAGTTCGGCCTGCCGTGCCACAGGTGCGCCGTGGCCGACGTGGAGACAGTCGCCGAAGGCGCCGCGGCCAAGGGTCTCAATGTCGAGCGAATACTTGCCGCTTTGAACGCGCTTTTCATAAAAGAGACAACCCGCGAAGATTCACCCCCCGACGAAGAGGAGGGACCGGACCGGTAGTCCAAAGATGAAGGATGACCCTGACAGCAGTGTTCTGCAACAGCCAGTCCGCTACGTGAAGGGAGTCGGGCCGAAAAAGGCGGAACTCCTGGCCGGACTCGGCATACACACCGTCGAAGATTTGCTCAACTACCTTCCCCGCACATACCTCGACACGGGCGAACTGACGCCGATTTCGCAGGTAAAGCCGGGAGCATTTTTCAAAGTCCTGGGAACCGTGGCCGGAGTCTCCTCGCGCAGGATGCGCAGGAGTGGGAGTTCGGTGAGGCACATCGTTACGATCGACGTGCGGGACGACACGGGAAAAATCTCCGCCGTCTGGTTCAACGCTCCCTATCTGGGCAACGCCGCCGGACGCGGCGACACCGTGACGCTGTCGGGAAAGACGAATTTCTACAAGGGATTGCAGATGGTTTCGCCCGCGCTCGAGGTCATCGGCGAAGGACGCCCCGACAAATATAGCGAATGGTCCCTGCCCGTCCTGCCGGCATACAAACTTACGGCGGGCCTGTCCCAGAGAATTATGCGGATGATTCTCTCCAACGCGCTGTCCCTGACAAAGGGCCGCGTGAAGGACTGTTTCGACCGCGCATACCTCGCAGCGCGCAAACTCCTCACGCTCGAAAGGGCATACAGGGCGATACATCGGCCCGCCACCGTCGAAGAGGCCCGCTCCGGCAGGAAGCGGCTGGCATACGACGAACTCTTTCTTGTGCAAATGATAATGGCGCTGCGACGCCGCGCCCTCAAGGTCGAGAGCAAGACATTCCGCCCGAAGATAACACCGGCGATAGACGAGCACATCCGCAAGAGATTCCCCTTCGTGCTGACGCCCGCCCAGGAGAAAGTCATCAGGGAGATAACTGCCGATATCGAGAACCCCGCGCCGATGAACCGGCTCCTCCAGGGCGACGTCGGCTCCGGCAAGACCGTCGTCGCGCTTTACGCGATGCTCGGCTACGTCGCAAACGGGTTCCAGACCGCGATAATGGCGCCCACCGAGATACTCGCCGGGCAGCATTACAACACGGTTATGCGGTACCTCAAGGGCAGCCGCGTACGCACCGCGCTGCTTGTCGGCAGGCAGAAGAAATCGCAGCGCGCAGAGACAATCGGCGATATTGCCGCCGGGAATGTCGATGTCATAATCGGCACGCATGCCCTGATTCAGAAAGACGTCGGGTTCGCGAAACTCGGCATCATCGTCGTGGACGAGCAGCACAAGTTCGGCGTCCTGCAGCGCGGGGAGTTGAGGCGCAAGGGGCTTAATCCCGATGTCCTGATTATGACGGCCACGCCGATACCGCGCACGATGGCGATGACGGTATTCGGCGATTTGGACGTCTCAATCATCGACAGTATGCCCCCCGGCAGGATACCGCCGAAGACATACCGGGTGCCGAGACGAAAACTGAACGACTCATACGCATTCATCAGAAAAGAAATCACCGCGGGCAGACAGGCATACTTCGTCTATCCGCTCATCGAGGAATCGAAAAGCGAGGGAATGGAGCGCCTGAAGGCGGCCACGCAGACATACGAGCATCTCTCGCGCGAGATATTCCCCGACCTGAACGTGGCGCTGCTGCACGGCGGGATGAAGGGGCGGCAGAAGGAAGAAATAATGCGCGACTTTCGCGACGGGGAAACACACATTCTCGTCGCGACCGTGGTGATTGAAGTTGGAATAGACGTGCCCGAAGCGACTATAATGGTAATAGAGAACGCGGAGCGGTTCGGCCTGAGCCAGTTGCACCAGTTGCGCGGCAGAATAGGCCGCGGCGGCGAGCAGTCGTACTGCCTGCTTTTCGGCGACTCGAAGGGCGAGGTCGCGCGGCGCAGGCTCGATATTATGTGCCGAACATCCGATGGATTTCGTATAGCGGAGGAAGACCTAAGGCTGCGCGGCCCGGGTGAACTCTTCGGCACGCGCCAGCACGGGCTTCCGGAGTTGCGGCACGCCGACCTCATCGAGGATTACGCGCTGCTGAACCGCGCGCGGGCCGATGCCTTCGACGTCGTGAACAGGCGTGAATTCGAGGTCGGCCGCGGAAGAATGAGAATAAGCGAGACGCAATTCCGGGCGCTGCTGGAGATGATGCGGACTCGGTTCGCAGACAGGATAGAACTGGGCGGGATTGCCTGACACAATATATAAGGTAGGGCACGGTCTTTATTGTTGATTGTCTTGCCAATGAAACACGAAAGGTGACTGTCACCATTACGACGGACCGGTTCTATTTACGGAATCGCGCGAGGATGCGAGCGCGATTCGTAGAATAGAACCGGTCCTGGGATGCTTCGGGGACAGTCCCCTGCGCCGAGATTCGTAGATTGGTGACTGTCACCTTGCCAGGTGTTTCTTTAACAATACAAAGAACAATAGACCGTGCCGTCCGGAAGGGTATAAAGACCCTTCCCTGCAATAATATTTGAACTGATATGCTTATACGACTGATAGAACTATTCGTTTTGCTTCTGCTGAGCGCCTTTTTCAGCGCGTCGGAGACGGCCTTCTTTTCGCTGAGCGGGCCGGTGCTTAAGAGGATGCGCGAGGGCCGGTCTCTGGCCGAGCGCACGGCCTACGTCGTTGCCACAAAACCGCGCAGGCTCCTGTTTGCGGTGCTGTTCGGCAATATGGTCGTCAACATACTCTTCTTTGCCACCGCTTACGCGGTGGGGCGTGCGCTCTCGCGCACCCACGGTGCCGGATATGCCGTGGCCGCAGGCGTGGTTGCGCTGGTGCTGGTTGTCGTGTTCGGCGAAGTAACGCCGAAGAGCGTCGCCGTCAATATGCCTGTTGCGCTGGCGAAATTCGCGGCGTTTCCGCTCTTGGTGATGCAGAAACTCCTCGCGCCGGCCGAATGGTTTGCGGAAAAGTTGAAACGGAGCCAGCCCGCAGACACCCCGCCGGAAGGTGGCGCGCGCGGCGGGCTTTCGCGCGACGAGTTGAAGGAAATGCTCGGGCTGACCGGCGGCGGCTCCGGCGTTGACGCCCGCCTGCGGCTGCTGCTGAGGGAGGTTATCGACTTCGGCGAGATTGCCGTGCACGAGGTGATGGTCCCCCGCGTGGATATGGTTGCGTGCAGGTCCGATGCCTCGCTGGAGGAACTGATTGACATCGTCAAAAAGAGAAAGATAAAGAACGTCCCCGTTTACGGGGCGAACCGCGACGAAATCCTCGGCGTGGTCAGCGCCAAGGACGTGTTTTCGGAAAGGGCGGACGACGTCAGGGGGCTTATGAAGCCGGTCAAATTCGTGCCGGAGAACAAGAGCGTGGAAAGCCTTCTGGCCGATTTCCGGAAGGACAAACAGACTTTCGCGGTGGTCGTGAACGAGTACGGAGGGACGGAGGGAATCGTGACGATAGAGGACGTCGTCGAGGAGATAGTCGGCGAAATAGAAGACGAGTTTGACCACGCGCGCCCGCGAATCGTTCCGCTGTCGGCCGACAGTTGGCTGGTGGACGCGGCATATTCGCTGAGGGATTTCTGCGAGAGATTCCGGATTTCCGCGGAGGAGGAGCGCGCCGACACGGTGGGGGGCTTTGTCGCGGCCCTTCTGGGCGATGTGCCGCGCAGGGGCGCTGCGGTGAGGTACGGGCCGCTGAAGTTGACGCTGCGCGAGGTTCGCAGGCACCGGCCGGTTACGATACTTGTGGAGAGAACGAAGGAGCGCGGGGAATGACGGAGATTTTGCCGCTTGTAGCGCTTTTACTGCTGGGGCTGCTCGGCGCGGGGTTCTTCGCCGGGTACGAGACGGGGATATATTGTCTCAACAGACACAGGCTGCGCCTCCGCGTGGCGCGCCGCGACCGGGCGGCGATGCTGGTTCAGCGCCTCGTCGGCAGCCCGCGCCGTCTCATTGCCTCGATACTCCTGGGCACCAACATTTCCGTCTATCTGTCCACCGTCGCTCTTACCTCGTATCTTGCGCGACAGACCGCGACCAGGGAACGCGCGGACCTGATTGCGACCGTGATTCTGGCGCCGGCCTTTTTCGTGTTTGCCGAAATAATCCCCAAGAATTTCTTCCGCGTGCGGGCCGATACGCTTGTTGTAAGATACAGGTGGCCGGCGGCGCTGGCGCACGTCATACTTGCGGTGCCCGCCGCAATCCTGTCGGCTGCAGGCACCTTCATCGGCTCCGTCGGCGCAAGAAAGTCCCCGCCGGCCGGCAGCGGCGGCAGGTCGGACCTGCTCTATCACATTTCCGAGGCGCGGGAGCGCGGGTACCTTTCGCGTTTTCAGGACAAGGCCGTGGTAAACGTGCTGCAACTGTCCGAAAAAAAACTGCGGGACGTTATGATTCCCATCGACCAGGCCGTAACGGCGCCGGACACGGCAACGGTCGGAGATGTAAGAAAAATGCTGAAGAGCCGCTGCTTCTCGAGGGTGCCGGCATATTCGGGCGAGCGCGACCGTGTGACGGGCTTCCTGCACATACTCGATATGCCGCTGCGCGGCGGCGACGACAGGCCGGTAAAGGATTTGCTCAGGCCGCCGTTCTTCCTCGCAGCCGACACGCCCCTGCACGCCGCCCTCGGCGCGATGCAGTCCGGCAGGCGGCATATGGTCATCGTGGCGGACTCGATCGGCGCCGCGCCCCCGGTAACACTGGGCATAGTGACGCTCAAAGACATCGTGGAAGAGATTGTGGGCGAACTGGATGCCTGGTAGCCGCGAAATTGGCCGAACAAAACCTGGAGTTATGCGTAATATTAGCGGGCCGCGCCGGACTGCGGCCGACTTGAGACAATCCGCGCACAATTGTGAGCGCCGTATCGCAAAATTACTTGCCCGCCGGCCGCTCTGTGGTATAATTAAATTTCTACGGGGAGATGCGGGCACACCCAATATGTCGGGAGGACAGATTATGATTAGTAACAGATACATCGGTATTGCGCTGGTTTCACTGCTGGTGCTGGTGCTGGGAGCGATGGTGACAATCATAGTGATGCTCAGCAACGAACGTCCCGTGCAGGCGAGCGGAGCCGCGCTGGGAAAGTACATCGTGACGACGATGCAAGTATCCGACAAAGAAGAAGCGCTTGCCGTGATGGATACGAGCAATAATTCAATCGTCGTTTACCGCTGCTGGAACGGCAACACATTCTATCCGGTTTCCGGCAGAAAGATGGTGAATGACCACAAGTTGTTAGACCTGGTGAATAACGGGCATTTTTACAACGTCCGCCCGCTCGAAACCAACTATACGCCGGAGGCCATTGATAAGAGGCTCAATCCAAATAAGGGCTAAGCAGCATTCGGCGCCCGTTAGACGGCAGAAGTGTCGAAGGATTTCCCCGCTGTTTTGTGGACAAGAGTCATGCAACAGTTCGCGAGGTGATGCATGAGTGAATATGTGAGTTTTGAAGAGGCCGAAGGCCTGCTTGACATTGACGAGGAAAGCCTCAAGCATATGGTGGCCGAAGGCGAAGTACGCGCCTTTCGCACCGAAGGCCGGACGGCCTTCAAGCGCGAAGATATCGAACGTCTGAAAGAGGCGATGGCGGCGGAGCCGATCATCGTTCCTCCCGGCGAAGAAAGCGAAGCCGTGAGCGAAGACGAACTCGAAACCGTGCTTAACATCGAGGGTCTCGGCGAGATAGACCTGGGTGAAGAGATAGAAGCCATCACCCGGCCAGAGGCGGAAATGGAAAGCCCGCCCGGGGATGCCGAAGAGGATGAAGATACCTTTATCGTCGTGGAAGAACCCGAACCGGGCGGCGTGCCCTCAGACACGGTTGCGCCCGAGCCGTTCGCAAGGGATACCGTGACGATGGAAGACGAGACGGCCGTTGAAGAGGAAACGTTCGTTCTCAGCGAGGCGGATATCGGTGATGAAACGGAATCACTGGAATTGCTGGGCGAGACTTCGACGGTGATGGAAGAGGCCGAGAAAGCCGCACCTTCGCCGGGCGAGGCCGCCTCTGCGGAATTCGTGCGGAGCGCGGCTTATCCGGGCATGGAGGCCGGCCTTGCCGACCGCGTTTACGTCGGACTGCTCGTGGTTACGATATTAGTGATGGCTGTGGGATTGTTCGCCTGTCTGGGTCTTATCTTCGAGATGGGCAATCCCCTGCTGAACCTCCTTAGCGGGGGGTAACGTCAGAGGGTGACGGACACCGGAACCGAAGGCTGCTGTGTTTCGCCGCAGCGTGGAGAAACGGAGATTTCATATTATGCTATTGGATGCTGAAGGCAGGCAATTGTTGGAGATAGCGCGCAGGTCAATCGCCTCCTGCGTCACAGATGAAGGGCGTTATGACGCCGCGGCGGACCCGGATTTCCCCGGCTTCAGCGAGAACCTCGAATCGCTCTGCGGCGCGTTCGTTACCGTGCACAAGGGCGACCATCTGCGCGGCTGTATCGGACTGATTGAAGCGGTAAAACCTCTCTGGCAGACGGTGCAGGATATGGCGGTCGCCTCCGTCGCCGAAGACCCGCGCTTCACGCCGGTAAAACCTGATGAACTGAACGACCTCCATATAGAAATATCGGTCCTCTCACCCCTGGAGGAAGTAGGAAGCCTGAAACATATCGAAGTCGGCAGGCACGGCATACTAATCAAGAAAGGCTTTCACTCCGGCCTCCTCCTGCCCCAGGTTGCAACGGAACACAACTGGGAGTTGGAAGAATTCCTGCGAAATGCGTGCTACAAGGCCGGCCTCAATCCGGAGGCCTGGAAAAAACACCGGAAGGACCCCGAAATGCGCATCTTCGCTTTTTCCGCGCAACTGTTCGACGGGCCTTTCGAAACCTACTCAAGTTGACTGACTTTGTGCCGACATCGGTGACTGTCACCAATTACGGAATCGAACGAGCCTGGCGAGTGAGATTCGTAGATTGGTGACTGTCACCGTAAGATGAAAGACGCGAAGGCGACTGTCGCCCTCGCGCGGGAACCGGATAGTGCTCCAGGGGATGGTGTGAGGCTGTGCGCCGGGACAGTCCGTCCGGGCAATCCGAGGTTTTGCCGATAATACTATGTGCGGAGTTTGTCGATGTCGGTTATCACCATCCTCAAGAAGTTCGCCTACAAAAGCCCGAATTTCCTCTCTTTCATACTCAAGCGACTGAATCCCTCGCGCCTTGAACGGCTGAGCCGTCACAGGGTGCTGAAGACCTTCAGGCGCGCCGCCGACCGGGTGCCCGCATACCGGGATATGCTCAAAGAACACGGGGTCAACCCGGGCAGGATACGGACCTTCGAAGACTTCCAGCGCCTCGTGCCGGTCATTGACAAAAAATCATACGTCCTGCCGCACCAGGACACCATCGAGCGATTGTGCATCGGCGGAGATTTGAAGGACGTCGCGCTCGTGATGACCAGTTCCGGCTATTCCGGCAACCCGACCTACTGGTTCCGCTCGAAGGCCGAAATAGACGCCGTGGCGCTGGGCTACAACTACGGCTTCCGGAAATACTACAGGTATCACCGGCGGCACACGCTCGTGCTCAACTGCCTGTACATCGGCATATACATCGCGGGCTTCCGCTTCGCCCAGGCCGTCAGCCATATCGGACGCCGCGACACGATACTGGCAAACCCCGGCATTGACTTCGAGATGGCCCTGAACGTGCTGGGGAAACTGCACAAACACTGCGAGCAGGTTCTCCTCGTCGGCTTCCCCCCGTTTCTCAAGGCGCTCGTCGAAAAAGCGCTCGCCTCCGGAATCCCGCTCGACAAAAAGATTGTCCATATCGCCACGGGCGGGGAAGGCTTCTCCGAAGCCTGGCGCACCTATATGGCGAAACTTCTGAAAATCGATCTGGATAACAGCGAGACCGGCACGATACTTTCCAACTTCGGCGCCGCCGACGTGGACCTCAATATGTTCTTCGAAACGCCGGACACGATATGGCTCAGGCGTCTGGCTGCGACCAACGACAAATTCCGCAAGATGGTCTTCGGCGACGTTCGCACGCTGCCGATGTTCTTCCAGTACTTCCCCCTGCAGATATACGTGGAAAATAACAGCAGTGAAGAAGGGAAAGAAGGCGGGCTGATACTCACGACTTCAAGCACCGAATCGACAATGCCCCTTATCCGCTATAACATCCACGACCTCGGCAGAACGATACCGTTCGATAAAGTGATGAACGCGCTCAGGGCCTGCGGCCTCGACGGGCAGAGGCGATTCTTCCGCCTGCCGTTCGTCACCGTGGTCGGGCGCGAATCGAGCATCAGTTTCAACGGAGTCAACATCTATCCCGAATACATCCAGGACGCGCTCTTCCACGAGACGGGCATCGCCGACCGTCTGACCGGGCAGTTTCGCATCAACATCAAGTCGCCCGACGGAGTGAACCAGCAAATCGCAATCGAAATGCAGATGCGCGAGCCGTACGAGCCCGAGGACGCCTTCCGCGACAGGTGCGAGAACCTCATCCACAAAAAACTCCAGACGACCGGCGAATACCGCGAGGGAATCCAGAAGGTCTTCGGCGACGAAATGCGTCCCCAAGTCCTGCTCTACACGCACGACAGTTATCCCTACCACGAACCCAACCGCATAAAAACCAGTTACCACGCACGACAATAGGGTGTAGAAGTATGGAAGTATAGAAGTGTAGAAGTTCCGTGGAACCGTAGAGCCGTGGTTGAGAAGTACAATCCTGCTTATCCTGTATATCCCTGTTAATCGAGGTGAAAGGTGCCCCGAAGTGTCGGGACTCCGCTTCGCTCCGAAAATCAATGGTCAAAGCAAGGCAGAAGGCAGCGGTCAGAGTACTGGTGTAATTTCGTGGTTCCCGTCCGATTCAAGTCCCCCCGCATACGCTAGGGGCAGGCGCTCCAAGTCCCTGTGGAAATAGTTACAGATGTTCTTTCTGCGTTATTCTGCGCTTATTCTGCGAATTCTGCGTTGAATCCGTTTTTTTTTCTCCGAGTCTCTGCGGTTTGAATTGCGGACCGGCGGCGGCGCGGCGCGGCTTGCTATTCGGTGAGGGAGATTTGGATTTCGCCGAAGCGGGAGGGCTGCTCGGCGCTGACGCGCTTCAGCCTGACCAGTTCCAGGAGCGCAAGAAACAGCGCGACCATCCGTATCCTGTCCCTGATTCCCGCGAAAAGCCCGGCGAACGCAACCACGGCCACCGAACGCAGCCGCGTCATTATCTCTTCCATCATCTCCTTCACCGACACCTCGGTGTACTCCACGCGATATTCCCCGCTGCCCAGCGTCTCTTTCATCAACCGTGAAAAGGCGTCAACCAGGTCCCACAGGCTTACCTCTTCGAGCGGTTTTTCCTCATCGCCGTCTTGCGGTTTGAAGCGCGCAAGGCGCGCGAATTTTCGCGAGCGCTCCTCGCCTTTCTCCTGCAGCCGCCCGGCGAGTTCCTTGAAGCGCCGGTATTCCATCAACTGCTTTACCAGTTCGAAGCCGGGGTCTTCGACCTCGTCCAGACTGACTTCCTCGGTGGGGAGCAGCGTCCTCGACTTAATCTCCATCAGCGTCGCGGCCATAACCAGGAACTCGGCGGCGAGGTTGATATTCAGAGAGTCCGCCATGCCGATGTACTCCAGGTACTGGTCGGCGATGGTTGCCACGGGCACCTCGGTTATCTCGACCTCGGCCTCCTTGATGAGATAAAGGAGCAAATCGAGCGGCCCGCTGAACATATCCAGGGATACCTTGTACGTTTCCGCGTTCATCATATACGACCCAGAAATTTAAGATAAGCGATATTGAAGATTTGAGTCTCTTTCGAAGACAGGAAATTATTCAGCATAAACTCCGACGGAAAACGGAAAATCGTTCCAAGTATTGAAAAGCCGAGCGTATTTGAGAGTATGAAAAAATCGAAAAAGATTATGCCCATAAGCACGAGAGGGGCCTTCTGACTGAAACGGGCAAAGGCCTCGGAGTGCGGATACTTGAGCATATTCTGCACGACGTGCGAGCCGTCCAGCGGGAACAGAGGCAGCAGATTGAACAGCATCAACGCGAAGTTGATAATAAGGCTGATGTAGAGCATCATAACCAGCACGGGCACCGGCTCGGCGAACGTCACCAGAAGAAGTTTCAGCAGGATGAAACTGGCTATCGCGAGCAGAAAATTCGAGCCCGGCCCCGCCAGGGAGACCTTGATGTCGTCCTTCCGGGGATTGCGAAAGTTCATCGGATTTACAGGGACCGGCTTCGCCCAGCCAATCGGAGCGAACATAAGACACAGGGTGCCTATCGGGTCGAGGTGCGCAAGCGGATTGAGAGTCAGCCGGCCGTTGTATTTCGCCGTGTCGTCGCCGCACTTGAACGCGGCAAAGGCGTGGGAAAACTCATGGAAGGAGAGCGCGACCAGAACGACCGGCACGCGCACAAGCATAGACTTCCAGAAAAGAGGGTCGCTGAATTGAAACATTTCTCGTTTTCCCGGGAATTAACGACAAGGCCATCAACGCTTTCAGGCTTTTATACATTATAAAGCACAAAATATAAAGACGTCAAGGCCCTGCCAAAAGTTTTTCACAATAATTCGGACACTGCTTCTGCAATCAAAAATGATAAGACAGGCCATATCAATTCCCAATACGGTTTCAGGTTACAAGTTTCAGGTTTCAGGTCTTGATAACTCGACAACTTGACAACTTACTTTGTCCCTCTGTCCCTTTGCCCCTTTGCCCCTTTGCCCCTGTTATTATATCGTCAATCGAAATTGCTTGAATGCGCAAAAAAGCAGGCGTATAATCACGCACCGGCTGCACCTTTTCGAATCTCTATTATATCAAGGGGAAACGCGTGTTTCCAGCGCTCGGGAAAATCAAACTGGTTATCTTCGACATCGACGGCACGCTCACCGACGGCCGCATTGTCATAAACTCCGACGGCACGGAGACCCGCTTCTTCAACGTCCAGGACGGCACCGGAATCAAATTCCTTATGCGCAACGGCGTTGAAATCGCCTTCATCACGGCCCGCGACAGCCGCGTGGTCGAACACAGGGCAAAAGAACTCGGCGTGAAGCATGTCGTTCAGGGCGCGCTGAAAAAAATCGACGCCTACAACTCGCTGTTGGAAAAGGTCGCCCTCAAAGACGAAGAGGTCTGCGTCGTCGCCGATGATTTACTGGAGTTGCCCCTGATGAGCCGGGCCGGTTTCTCGGTGGCAGTCGCAAACGCCGTGCAGGAAGTCAAGGACGCGGCGGACTACGTAACGACGCTGCCCGGCGGGATGGGCGCCGGCCGCGAAGTGGCCGAACTTATTCTGAAGGCCCAGGACAAATGGGCCGACATCATTCGCAATTATTCGGGGGGGAAAAAGATATGAAACCGGCCCTGGTAATCGTCGTGCTCGGCATCTGCGGGCTTGTTCTGGTGATGGGCGTCACCGGCCTGATGGAGGATATTGTCAGCACCGACCAGACGGACGATTTACCCGTTGACGGCAACGGGAAGCCCCACACCGGCTTGATTGATTTCCGCGCCTATGACGAACAGCAGGAAAATCTGGTCCTGTACCACTGCAAGGCCAGTTCCGCCCGCCAGGTTCCCGTCCCGGCCAACGCCAAAACCGGCACCAGGGCGTGCTGGCAACTCACCAACCCCAGGATGTTCCCCAAAGACGCCGAAGGACGCAACACGTCCGTAATTACCGCCGATATCGCAATACTCAGCCAGATAGAGCGCACCATCCGTGAAGAACGATACAACAGTTTCGTGGCCGACCTTAGAAACAACGTCCATATAGAGGGAGAGCAAAACAATAATCTGCTGCTCACCGGCGAAGGCCTCGCGTACGACGACGCCCTGAAAAGCGCGGAGAGCGATGTCGGCGTCCGCATCTCCGACAGGAACGAAAGGCAGATGATTCTCAGCGGAACCGGAATGAAGGGTATGGTCAACTTCAAGACGCTCACGTTTCACAGGGACATTATGGCCTACTTCGCCGGCAACCAGTTCTCCGTCGGCTCCCGCCGGGCGTCCGAAACCGGGACCGAAACCGGGAAGGAACAGCGCATCACGAAAATAACCTGCAGGGGACCGATGACGCTGAGACGCTTCGACGACATCCCGGTTCTCTACGAATTTCTCGAAACGTTCGACAAATTCCGCGCCACCTTCGGCAACCCTCCCCTGGAAGAGAAGTATGCGGCCGACTGCCTGCGGTTTTTCCAGAGTCGGTTTGCGGAGTCGTTCATTTCCGCCGACGACCGCGAACTTGCCGAAGCCGACATCAGGCAATTCTTCGCGCAATCCCTGCCGGAGGCGGGACGGGCGTCTCCCGCCGATGAACAGGTGTCGCTTCTGCTGGATGCCCTGCAGAAACTGGGAGCCCTGTCGGGAGACGTGGACGTTGAAGATGTGCAACTCCTGCGGAAGATGACCGC
>JBDRIB010000296.1:0-8273 GCA_043816375.1 Planctomycetota bacterium
TTCGACGACTATTGACGGTGACTGTCACCGTAATAACGCAGTCACCGCAAGAGGGTTTTCCTTCGAATTGCATTGAGAAGAATGAAAGGTACATATGCCCCGAATCTTCATCGAAGACCTGAAGGGAGGAGAGCGCCTTGAGCAGGTGTTCGTGCTGAGGCGCTGCGACCTCCTCAATACGCGCAGCGACAAACTGTATCTCGCGATGGAACTGGGCGACCGGACCGGGACAATCCCCGCCAGGAAGTGGGACGCCAATGAAGACATATTTGAGAAGGTGCGCGATGCCGACCTTGTTATGGTTCAGGGCGTTGTCGAGATATACAAGAATCAGTTCCAGATAGTCGTGAACCAGTTGCGCCGCGTTGAAGTCGCCGATATCGACATCTCCGAGTTCCTGCCGCATACCGGGCGCGACATCGACGGGATGATGAAGCACCTGTCGGAGACCGCCGCCTCGCTCAGAAACCCGCACCTGAAGCGGCTTCTCGAAGAATGCCTGCAGGACGATGAAATCATCTCCGGCTTCAGGCGGTGTCCGGGCGCCGTCACCTATCATCACGCATTCATCGGCGGGCTTCTGGAGCACACCGTCTCGATGCTGGAGACGGCGGAAAAGATACTGCCGTGTTATCCTTTTCTCGACGGGGACCTCCTGCTCGCGGGCGTCATACTGCACGACGTCGGCAAGATACGCGAACTGAATAGCGGGACGAAATTCAGTTACACCGACCAGGGACAACTCGTCGGCCACATTACGCTCGGCGTGGTAATGCTCGACGAAAAAGTGAAAAACGTGAAAGAGTTCCCGCCGGACTTGTTGATGAGACTGCGACATCTGATACTCAGCCATCACGGAGAACACGAGTTCGGGTCGCCTGTTCTGCCGATGATGATTGAGTCGATAGCCCTCCACCACCTGGATAATCTGGATGCGAAACTCCATGCTTTCGCCTCGGCCGTCGAGACCGACGCCGAGAGCGAGAGCAACTGGACGGTCTGGAACAAGATGTTCAAGCGGAAACTGTATCGCGGATGAAGCAACGGGGCGTCCGCAACAACGCAAGTTGACTGAAATTGCGCTAACATCGGTGACTGTCACCAATTACGGAGCGCAGACCCCGACGAAGTCGGGGGCCAGCTCGTAGATTGGTGACTGTCACCGTAAGAATGCCCGCACTCACCCGTGGCCGTATTGCAGAGATATGTTATGAAAGTCACGAAGTTCGTCTTTGTCTATTCGCAGTCGGTGCTCGCTCTCAAAGGCCATTCACAGACCGCGCACCTGCGCACGCGCATAGAGATACTCCCCCGCATTGCCGGGGTGCTGGGCGCGCAGGTAACGGCCGTAAGCGTAGAGCAATTGCTCGGTCGGGACGGTGACGAGGGCGTGGAGCGCGCGAAGGAGGCAATAGCGCAGGGCGATATCGCCATCGTTGACGGGCCCACATACCAGATGGCACTGTACAAAAGAATCGAGGAGGAAATCGAAGGACTCGGCGTTCCCTGCTTTGACACGCACGAGCATGTCGGGCTGGTCAGTGATATGTCGCAGTATCTGCCCATTCTTTCGGAGCATCGCATACCGCACCCGGGCAGCGTCCTTGTCCCCTTTACCGAAGACGACCTGGAACGTTCCGACTCCAAGGAATTCTACAAGAAAACCCTGGGCAAGCGCATTGATATGCTGCTGGCAAAGGGCGGCATACATCCGACGAAGACGCACCCGGCGTTCTACCGCACTTTTTTCAGTTCCGCCGTCGGCAGCAATATCTGGCGGTATCGCGCGGAGTCGGTCACGGACCTTATCAACAGTTCCTATGAAGTCGTTTACGACAAAAAAGGCAACGAGGACGTAGGCGGCCTGGCGGTGCGCGAGTTCTTGGACCTGGAGAAGGTTTACTCCCTTCCGATGCACGACGTGTTCAAGGAGTACCGTATATTCGTTGTCGGCGGCCGCCCCGTCTGGTATTCCTTCTATCACGGCCTCTCAAAAATCGACACGAAAAGCGCGGCGTTCGAAGAACTCAAGGCGAAGGCCACGCTGAAGGCCCGGGAAATAAGCCGGCTGAAGAACATCGCCGGGAAGGTGGCTGCGGTCATACCCTCGCACTTCTTCGTCATCGACGTTGCCTTCACGAAAGAAGGCAAACTTGTCGTGATAGACCTTGGCCCGGGCTACAGCGCCGGGATGGCGTTCAAGGTTGACCAGGTGCCTGTTCTCAGCGCGCTTCTGCGCTACGCAATATACATCGCCGGCGGCCCGAAACGCCTGACGAAAAAACCGGAAATCGATGTGGAAAAATTGATCCATTCGGACGAACTGACCGAAATCGTCGACACCCTCAAACTCAGCCGCCTTCCCCTGGGCACGTTCTGCGGCCTGCTGGTTTAGGGGCCGCCGACTTAGCGCTGAGAACCGGCGACCACCGCCGGTGCGCTCACTTTTCAGCGTCCGACCCCCTGTCCTTTGCGATTCGGTGCAGCAGTTCCAGAATTTCTCTTCTGCTCAATTTTTCCCCTGCGTGTTCTTCCCGGTCGATATCATCCTCGGACGGTCCCTCGCCGGAGAGTTTTTCGAGCAGCATTTTCAAGACCGAGGCCGCGCCGCGCGCGTCGGTGGCGGCGACGACGTCCGGGTGGCGCAGCCGCTCGATATACAGGAGCATTGTTTCGTGGAGAATCGCGGCCACCTGGCTTTCCTCATCAGGCATATCTGTTACTCCTGAAAGGGGTTGACAGCCTGTTCCGCATTTCCCGCCGGCGGATGGCCGGGTTCGGGGGGCAGACCCTTTACCGTCACTGTTTACTGTCACGCTGTATTGCCCGGCGAATTTCCTTCTGCAGGCGAGAGAGATGTTCGTGATATCGCCTGTGGACGAACGCGTGTAACCGTGACAGCGCGCGGCTGACGGAGCCCTGTGTAATTCCGAGTTGTGCGGCCATCTGCTTCTGGGTCAGGCCCTGCCGGTAATACAGTTGCGCTATTTCCCCCAGTTGCGGCGGCAGACTGTCTTCGATATCCAGTATTTTTTGCGTGAGCATCCGCCCTTCCCAGGTGCGCCGCAGCGAGCGCATCTCCCTCCCCCAGCGGTCCCGGTGCGGCAGCCGCGCACAGCGGCCCTGGCATTCCCTCCTTCTCGGGCAGGTCTTGCATTCCTGCTTGGTAGTTCTTTTCATTTTAATTTCCCTTCCCCGAAATTTGTAATTGCAGGGATGATGGTCACATTTGCGGCTATTTTCGGGCCGGTTGCCCCTCTCATACCACTTCGATGTTCATCTCGTCAATCGCCGCATCGATGCAGCGGTCAATCGCCAGTTGCCTGGTGATTTCGTAAAGGTCGCGCAGCAAAGAGCCGTCGCCTCTCTCGCATAAAAGGGCCAGGGCGCAGGTGAATTCCTCGGCGAGGGAGGCAACAAACTCTGTCTGCTTATGGAGTACGAGACCGCGGTGGTCGGCCAGTTCGATGAACAGTTCTCTTTCAAGGCGTGTTTGGCGAGCCATTTTATTCTCCTTGTACCTGATTACCGGTTTTCGAAAGAGAGCGGATTGAGCGTTGGATGCAAATTTTTTAAAAATTTCCCTAAAAATTATCTTGACAAGTCCGATAAGTAGAGTATACTTTTGCACTGTAGGGACCGGACTAGTACCATTTTATTTCCTTTTACCGGAGCCGTCAGTTTACGCAAGTAGACTGGCGGTTCTTTTATTTGCCTTTTCGAAGGGGCATCTGCGGCCGGCTGGCCGCAGACACGGAGCAAACCACATATCTTTGAATTCCCCTTGCCGCGCAGTGGGGCCGCTCAATCCGCCGGCGTTTCACAGGTATTGTATTCCCGGACAGTGACAACTTCCCGGCGCGGGTTTTACAAAATGTGCACTTTCTCGCAATAAATTTTACTATTATGTAAATAACTGTTGTGTTGGACGCGGAAGTGTGGTAAGATCTTTGCCGGCTGTGGCTAATGGAACTGAACTGCCCCGTTGTCTGAACCGCGGGAAATGTGATGGGTTTCGGAAAGCATTTGAAACAACTGCGCAAGGAAAAAGGCCTGACGCTTGAAGAGGTCAGCAGGCGTACCGGTATATCGACGCCTCATGTGAGCCTCCTGGAGCGCGACCTGAGGCGGCCGACGGAAGAGACGGCTCGTCTGCTGGCGAAGTGCTTCGGAGTCAGCGCAAAAAAACTCTGGCTGGAGTTCCGCCTTCGGGACGTCCCCAGGGACATCAAGCAGGCCATCGAAATGGAAGCCGTCAAGGCATCCGGCGCGCTCGGCTCGCAGCCGCAACTTGTTGAGGGGCAGGCGGCGGGATTGAGGCGAATACCCGTCTTCGACGTCGCCGCCGGGGACTGGGTGGACTTCGACGACGGGGGCTATCCCGTCGGTTTCGCCGACCATTACATATTTCTCCCGGTTGACTCGCCGCACTGCTTTGCCTGCAAGGTAACCGGCGACAGTATGTACCAGGAGAACACGCCCTCGTTCGCCGAGGGGGATGTCGTTGTCTTTTCCCCCTCCGCGCAGGTTAACGAGGGCGACTTTGTCTTCGCGCGCGGCGAGGAAACCGGCGCAACCTTCAAGCAGGCATTCTTCGACAACTCTGCGGACACGGTGCGCCTGTGCCCGCTAAACAGGAAATATCCCGAAAAAAAATGTCACCTGGCCGGCATCAAAATGTATAAAATGGTATTTCACGTGAAAAAATTCTGACTCCCTTCCACTCTCTTCTCAGGAGATCCCGGTATGATGGAAGGCCCGATGAAACTCGACGCTATCGTCGGCAAGACCGTGCTTTTTAGCCTTGCGAACAATGAAGGCCTGGAGCATTTCGGTGTTTCCGGCAGGCTCTTTCACGGCACCGTGATGGGCGCGGACATTGTCGGAGTCTGGGTGGAGAACCCGGAATTCAAAACCATTCCCACATCCGACCCCTACGGCAAGGCCCTGCCGCTGGAGGAGCGCGCGAAGCGCACTTTCAGGGCAAGTTTCCTTATCCGCTGGGATGTGATTCGCTCGATACTGGTCTATACCGACAGGGAGGAGTTCGACAGGTCTGAGGAACTGGGCTCCGGCGAGCATGTCGGCAAAATCGGCTTTGAATGACCGCGCAGGAAAGGCGCTGTTGTGGTTTCCGGCAAAATCATCAGAAACATCCTCATCGGGCTGCGCGCCGTTGTTAAGAGGCCCTGGCGGAACATCCTTGTGCTTCAGGGCATCATCTGGGGCGTGGCGCTGATTGTGTTCCCCGCCTCTCTTCGCACCGGCAGCAAGGCTTTGGCCCACCAGAAGGCGCGCGAACTGCGCCTGGACCATCTCAGTATTGAATCGCAGATTAAGGAAGTCGGCGAGTGCCTGAGCCTCGCCGACTTTGTTGCTTTGGAGAAGGAATTCGTGCCGGGCCGCGTTGTCGCCGCAGCGCCGGTACAGGTGCGCGAAGGATACCGCCTCGAGGCGCAGGACGGCGTCGTCGAAACAAGCCTGGTCATAACCGCGCCGTCGATGCAGCAGGCGAGAGATTTCCGCGTGGGGCGCGGACGTTACTTTACCGCGGAAGACATCAAAAAAAGAGAGAAAGTCTGCGTGCTCGAACCCGGTCTGGCAAAGGAACTCTTCCCCGGAAAAGACCCCCTGAACAGGTATGTCTATGTACACAGACCCGGTGGAATGCCGCCGCGTCGCCTCAAGGTAATCGGCGTTATGGAGCAGCGTGACCCCGAAAGTTTCGCAACGAACGACCTCGGCTTCACCCGTGCCAGAGAGATCGAGGCGATAAAACTCGTCGCGCAGCCGCTGGGACTGCGCAACCCGAAACAGGAATGGAAATATTCCGACAGGTGCGTCCATCTGCCTTTAACGGCCGGAGGAGGCGATAAGGTCATCGACTGGATAGTCTTGAAGGCCGTTGATGCGGCGAACACCAAGCAACTGCAGCGCGAACTGATGAACTTCTTCGCGCGCCGTGGGCGAAAGGCCGCCATATACGGCAACCTTTTCTATCCGGCGCTGGTCGAGGCCGAAAAGCATACATACGAAGTGCTGTACCTTGCCATATTTTTCGTCTGCGTCGGGATGAGCGGCATGGCGATAGTTGTCGTGATGCTAATCAGCGTGGTCGAGCGTTCGCGCGAAATCGCCATACGTCGCATAGAGGGCGCGGAGCGCGTGGACATAAGGCTGCAGTTTCTGGCGGAGGGAGGAATCCTGTGTCTGCTGGGCGGCGTGGCGGGAGTGCCGCTGGGACTCCTGCTGGCCGAACTCAGCGCCTGGCTCAGGCCGCATATTCAGCCGCTGGTGGCGGTCGGGTTCCCGTGGGTAACTGCGCTGCTCGCGGTCGCCGGGGCCACCGTGGTGGGACTTGTCTCCGCGCTCCTGCCCGCAAGGCGCGCGGCCGGACTGGAACCGGCGGTCATTCTGTCACAAAACTAAAGTACTATCCGCTTAAGTCAGGTTAGCGACCCATACGGGCAGGCTGGGTCGTACCCCATTTATCCCTCGACCCCGAGGGGGTCTCGGGACGAGAACCCCAGAGGGGCGGAGCGCAGGCGGGCAACGCCCGCAGGCAAGTGGGAACTAACTCTTTTGGCGGAGAAATACTGTTCACAATCTGGTGAAACTCCTGATTAGATGTGCCTCAGGCACCCAGCTCGTAGAATGGGGTCTGACCCGAGCGTGCTCTTCGTAAACTAAGGAGCCTGACCCCTTAGTTGACGATCTTGCCTGCAAAGACCGGATGGCGGAGAACGTTCTTGACCATTGCCGAACACATTCGAACAGCCGCGGCCTCGCTGAGGCGAAGGCCGCTCCAGACCGCGCTTCTGTGTCTGACCGCGGCGGCCGGCATCGCTTCCGTTGTCGCTGTAATTTCGGTGGTGAGCGGCGGCACACAAGCATTCCTTTCAGATATGTCTAAACTGGGCATCGACATCATAGTTTTCACCATTCCGCGCGAAACGAGACAGGAAATCGTCAAGGAAGGTCCTGTGGCCGGGATGGCGGACTTTATTACAAGGCGAACAATAAGCGAAGAGGACGCCGAAGCGATGGACGATTTCTTCGGCGGACGCGACGTGCGAGTGTCGCTGGTGATGGGCGATATGATGCCGGTGGCAGCGTCCGGCGGGTCCGCCACATCGCTTGTGCTCTCGATAGACCTTGAATTTATGAAACTGTTCAACCTGCCGCTCAAATCGGGCCGCTGGTTTGAGGAGCGCGACCTCGCAGGCGGAGCGCGTATCTGCCTTGTTGACGAAGCGCGCGCGGCGGAACTTTTCGGAACCACAGACGTCGCGGGCAGAAAGATTCGCCTCGGCGCACAAAATGCGGTTGAACTGACCGTTGTCGGAGTGGTGAGCGACCCGTTGAGTCTGCGCGCGCATATGGAGCGGTTTGATACCGGCAGCCTGGCGCGTGATATCGTTACGCAGCATCTGACCTTCAAGAACGTCTATGTCCTGCGAGGCGCGTTTGAGAAGCCGGAAGGCCTTCAGATGAAGCCTTTCCCCTTCCTGCTGATAAAACCCGGCGCGGGCGAGGACCTTCAGTCCGTAAGGCAGGAAGCGCAGACGAGACTTGACTCGCTTGGCGTCGCGAGTTCCTGCTACACGATGGACGGCTGGATTAATATGCTGCGGCGGGCGACCGACAGAATTGATACCGGCAGCAGCGTAATCTGGATAATAATACTCGGGGTCGCGGGCATACTGATTATGACCGTCAGCGCGCTTGCCGTGCGCGAGAGGTTTCGGGAGATAGCAATACGTCGCGTCGAGGGCGCCACGCGAATTGATATTGTTGTGCAAGTCGGTCTCGAATCGCTTGTTCTTACTCTTGGCGGCGGAGTTTTGGGTGTTGTTGTCGGGGTTTTCCTGGCACTTGCCCTGAGCAGATGGGTCGTCGAGTGGCCCGCATTCTTTGCCTTCTGGGAGATTGCGTTTGCGCTGGGACTGGCGGTGTTTCTGGGGGCGGCGGCCGGCGTGTTGCCCGCCCTGCGCGCTGCGCGCGTGGACCCCGCTGCCACACTGAGATACGAATAACAGGGGAACCGCCCTTGTCGTCCGGGCGAATGGTGCTTCACACAGAACGGATAACGCAATGATTGAGTTGAAAGATATCAGCAAGACTTACCGGATGGGCGCCCTGCCGGTAAATGCGCTCAGGGACGTGACATTGAGCGTGGGCGAGGGGGAGTTCGTTGCCGTGATGGGGCCTTCGGGCTCGGGCAAATCCACGCTGCTGAACGTTATTGGCTGTATCGACCGACCGAGCGGCGG
>JBDRIB010000297.1:0-8504 GCA_043816375.1 Planctomycetota bacterium
CAGTGGAAATTTTAGAAAAGGAAATAGACGAGCGCGTCGCCGCCCTCTATGGCCTGTAACCCCACCCCGTCCACGACCAACCGCCGTAATTCTGTTTTCCCATCCTTCTCCCTTCAGTTATCAGACATAACTCCCGCGTGTGGATTATTTGCGGAGGGAGTTGAGTAATTGTTCTATATCTTCGGGGAGGGGCGCGGTGAAGGTGCGTTTGCGTTTGGTGGCGGGATGCGTGATGGTTAGTTTCCAGGCGTGAAGGGCCTGGCGATTCAGCGCCGGAGCGCGTTGCGGCGGAACGCCGTATGCGGCGTCGCCGATGACGGGATGGCCGATGGCCTGAAAGTGGACGCGTATCTGGTGCGTCCGGCCAGTGTGTAATTTCACGGAGACAAGCGTACACCCGGCGAATTTCTCTATCACCTTGTATTCGGTGCGCGCTTCTTTCATCGCGATTCCGTCGGAGGCGCAGGTCATCAATTCTCTCCGACGCGGGTGGAAGCCGACGGGCATATCAATCAGCCCTTCTTTCTTTCGCAATGCGCCTGCGACGAGCGCTATGTAAATCTTGTCCACGCGGCGCGACATAAACTGGCGGCAGATGTGGTGGTGCGCGTAGGGGTTTTTCGCAATGACCATCGCGCCGGTGGTGTTTTTGTCGAGGCGGTGGACGATGCCGGGGTTGACGTTGTCGGTGTTGGGGCGGCCGCGAAGTACGTGGTTGATGATGGCGTTGGCGAGGGTGCCGCTCTGGTTGCCGCGGCCGGGATGGCAGATGATGCCGGGCTGTTTGTTGATGACGAGGATGTCGGCGTCTTCGTGGATGATGTCGAGGGGGATTGGTTCGGGTTCGATGATGCGTTCGGGCATCTCGGGCAGTCGCAGCGTGATGACGTCGGGCTGTTTGAGCGCGTGGCTCGGCTTGACGCGGCGGCCGCCGACGCGGACTTCGCCGTCGCGGATGAGGCGCTGGAAGAAGGCGCGCGAGAGGTTGCTGAAGCGCGCGGCGAGATGGGCGTCGAGCCGGACGATATGCGGCGGGCGGTTGAAGGCGATTTCGATATCGCGGAAGACGGCGGTGTCGTCTTCAGGCGCGATTTCGCCCGCGGCGATTTTTTGTCCGAGGCGTTTGCGCCAGTGGGAATTGATGAACCGGCGGTCCATCAATTTGCCTTTGGCCTTGCGGTGTTGTCCTGAGATATTGCCCATAACACCTTGCGGCGGGGTCGCCGATGTTACTCTTCGGGGGATGCCTGCGTTTCGGTTTCAACCTGTTCGAAGTGCGCGTAGCGTTTGCGGTACATCCGCATAAAGCGCATACGGACGGCCTTCAGCGCGGCGGCGACGGCCTGCTGTGTGATGGAAAGCGTCTGGCCGATGTCTTCCTGCATCAGGCTTTCGCGATAGTAGAGGCGGACGATTTCGCGCTGCCGGTCGGTGAGCAGGTCTTCGTTGTCGAGGATGAGATTGGTGACGACGCGGCCTTCGTAGATGCGCGGCAGGTCTTCGTAATCGACGCGTCCCCGTTCCACCGAGGGCAGCAGCGCCTCGATTTTTTCGCAGATTGCCTGACACCGAATGTATATCGGGCAGGTGCGGCAATCGTTGCATTGTACGGGGGCGTCGCGCATGATTTTGACTCGAGAGTCAGTCTTTGTGCTTTTACTTTACCATATTTTATCACAATGCGGGGGGGATAACAAGGAAGGGATGCGATTGTTGCGTCAAGCGGTGACTGTCACCGATAGTACAGGAGACGGTTTTCCTGTGCATTTCAGGACCTGTTCTATTCTACGAATGCAAAAGGATGACAGTCACCAATCTACAAATCTCGCTCGCCGGGCTCGCTCGATTCCGTAATTGGTGACAGTCACCTTTTGCTCCGCAATTGATGACACTTGTCCGCCAATGGCGGAGTCACCTTTTGCGCCGTAATTAGTGACAGTCACCTTTTGCTTGCGCGTCCCCGGTTTCCGCTATCGCGGTGGCCAGGGCGTAGTCGCGGTTGTGAGTGAGGGAGATGTGGACCGTCTTGATGCCGAGGCGCTCTGCGGCTTTTTTTGCGCCGCCGTGAAGGACGACGCGCGGGGCGGAACCGGGCCGCCTTAGAGTTTCGATATCACGCCAGCCGACACCCTCCTTCAGGCCCGTGCCCAGGGCCTTCGCCACGGCCTCTTTCGCGGCGAAGCGGGCCGCGAGATGCTGCGCAGGCTTCGGGCGTGCGGTGCAGTATGCCGCCTCCGCGTCGGCGAAGACGCGGTTCAGGAAGCGCGCGCCGTAGCGCTCGTAAGCGCGGGCGATGCGTTCGATTTCGATAATGTCTGTGCCGGTACCGATAATCAAGGTTTCAGGTTCTCAGGTTTCAGGAAACGAGTCGGGAGTCGGGAGTACAGCACTTGTCCTTTTCGGGTGACAGTCACTAATCTACGAATCTCCCCCGACAAGTCGGGGTCGATTCCGTAATTAGTGACAGTCACCGGCGTTCTCCGTCCGTCACTCTTTTTCGAGGATTTTGAGGCGTTCGCGGGCTTCTTTTGCATAGTCGGAATCGGGCGCTGCGGTGATGACCATTTTGTAGAGCGCGATTGCCTCGTCGTATTTTTTGTTCGCCTCGGCAGTTTTTGCGTTCTCCAGGAATTCCTTCGCCAGTATCAGCGCTTCTTTCTCTGCGACTTCGGCAAGAAACTTCTCCGCTTCTTTTAACTTGCCGGCTTCTTTGAGCACCCGGACAATCTCGCCCACATAGTATTGTGAGTTGGGATTTTTCTCGAGCAATTCGTCAAACGCCTTCAGGGCGGCTTCGACGTCGCCGAGTTTCAGGCTGGCGATTCCGAAGAGCAGACGGAATGCATATATGTGGGGCCAGAGTTTGAGCGAGTCGCCGGCCGCGTCTCTGGCTTCCGCGTAAAGTTCGTGGTCCAGGAGCAGACGTATGTACCTGTCGTGGCAGTCGGGTCTTTTCTGCCTTTCTCCGGCGATTTGCTGTTTCCATACCGCCTTTGCCTTCTCCCTGTCGCCTTTTTCGAAACAGGCGTGTCCGAGTTCTGCGTTGTATTGGTTGTTCCATTTCTTTTTGAGGTGTTTTTCGTAAACGGCGATTGCTTTGTCCCACATCTTTCGCGCACGATAAAGAGCGAGAAGCCGGTCGCGAACGCCGTGGAATTCGAGCGGGATTTTCTCGTCCAGGAGGTTTTCTATTTTTTCAAGCGCGGCTATCTGTTCGTTATGGAGTTTGAGTCTCCCCGCGAGTTCGGCGGCGAAGAAATAGTGAATCACGGCGAGTCTGTTGTCGCCTTCGGCCTCCGCCTTTTCAGCCCCGGCCATTGCGGCGTCGAGGAGTTTTCTGCGCTCTTTGTCGGAGGGGAAGAGTTTGAAGAGTTCGTCGTGGACGGAGACGAGTTCATATTCACGCGAAGCCGTTGCGCGCGCGCTGTGGAGGTATTCTGCGGCAGCGTCTTTGTCGCCGCGGCCGACGGCGATGGCGGCCAGCCGCATCGGGAAGCGGTAAACCTTGAATTTCTCCATTCCCTCTTCGAGCACGGGCACGGCATGGTCGGGCAATCCGTATTGGACAAGAATATCAGCGAGTTTGATGTACGCAATTTCGCTCGTGGGATTTTTTTTGACGATATCCTGCCAGGCGCGGAGCGCCTCGTCCTTTTTGTCCTGCCGCCACAGTGCTTCGCCGAGATACTCAAGATAGGGGATGTTGCCGGGGTGTTTCTGGAGTATCGAAGTGTAGAGTTTCGCGGATTTATCCCACATTTCAGCACGCCGGTAAAGCGCGGCGAGTTTCCCAACGATTGTCGAGTCGTCGGGTTTCATTTCGTGAGCCTGTTCGTATGCGGTTACGGCTTCCTTGATTTTGCCGTCAAGTACGAGCAGGTCGGCCAGTGTGCGGAGAAGAAGGTAATTCTTGCGGACCTCTACGGCTTTTTCCAGACCAGGGATATCTTCGACGGTCGCGTTTTTGCTGACGTTTCCCGCTGCGATGTTCAGCACGGAACTGTCCTTTTCGTAGAGCAACACCCTGATGCAGAAAGAAACACTGAGGACCGGGGCGCGACTGACGAGCATACCAAGCAGGTTACGCCGTTCCTGCGGCCCTTGTTCCTGAAAGGTCTCCAGTTTGTCAACCGTTTCGGGTTCGAGAAGTTTCTTGACCGCCGCGGGCAGGTGCCACTTCATTCTTCTCAGGATGTCCTCGACGCGGATACGCACTTCCAGGTCCGGATGGTTCAGCGCCTCCCGCAGATACGGTTCGGCGGCCTCGCCTGTCTCGAGCAGTTTCTGGTGAGCGGCCTCGCGTTCCTCGTAAGAGTCGGCGCCGAGTTGTTCGATGAGTGCCCTGATTTCTTTTTCGGACGGCGGTTTTTCGTCCTGTGCCGCCGCCGGGTGCGGCAACAGGAACAACGCAACGCAGGCGGCAATTGCCGTGTTAAGTGCAAAGCGAGACATTGTACTTCCTCCGTAGTTTCCATTAAAACGAATCACTTTGCGGTGACAGTCACCGATGTCGGTGCAAAGTCAGTCAACTTGAGAACAGATTGCGACAGACAGTTACCGAAACAGGAGCATTCTCAGGGCGACGGCGGCAAGGATAACGGCCAGGAACCATCGGACTACGCCGCCGCGCACGCGTCCGGCCAGCCACGCGCCGAGTATCGCCCCGCCAATGATGCCAATTGCGAGCGGGATTGCGTAGTCGAATTTCACCACGCCTTCCGCGAGATTCAGAACCGTAAGCGATAAAGCAGTGAAAAACATTGCAAACAGCGAAGTCGCCGCGGCCACAGTGACCGGAATCCCCATCAACAGTATCATAAACGGCAGAAACACCGTCCCGCCCGCCAGGCCCGTCACCCCCGTGTAGAACCCCATCAGGACGCTTGAAACCACCATAACGGGCACATTGAAATGATACCTTGTCGTCCTGCCGTCAGACAGCGTTACGTCCCGCGCCAGGACGCCGCGGCCGGGGGCTCCGGACACGGTGACGTCAGGCCGTCCCAGCAACTGGCGCAGAACAAGCAGTACCGCGAACCCCAGCAGTAAGGCGCCGATGACCGACTTGAACAGTCCGGCGCTGAAGAGATTGCCGACTTCGCGTCCGACAAACCCCGCAGGCACCGCGCAGATGCCGATTACAAGCCCCATCGACCAGTCAACGCGCCGCTGGCGTCGCTGCGCAATCGTGGCAGTGCCCGAGTTGCACAGAACAACAAAGAGCGAAACCGCCCGCGTCGATACGGGGTCGAGTTTGTAGAAAAGCAGGAGAACCGGCAACAGCGCGAAGCCGCCGCCCAGCCCGACCAGAGTCCCCACCGTGCCTATTGCAAACCCGATTGGGACGAGTTGAATCAATTGTTCAAGTGTCGGCAGAGCCAAGCGGGTTGTTCCCCCAATTCACTATTCCGCTGTTGGTTAACGCGAAAGGTGACTGTCACCAATTACCCATTCGGACCCTGACGGGTCCTCAGGGCGAGGACCCGGAACGGGCGGAGCGCAGACCCCCTGATTTATCAGGGGGGCCAGCTCGTAGATTGGTGACTGTCACCTTTCAGATGTTTCATGGTCCAATCAAAGAGCAATAAATCTCCTACCCTGCATTTCAACCGTTACTCCGGTATTGTTTCCGGCGTGAAGTTTCTGCCTTCGTGCTCGTGTTTATTGACAAACGTCGCCTCGGTTATTTTGTCGCCCTGCTCGAGGTTCAGCATCACGTCCATTCCCTCAACAATGCGGCCGAAGACGGTGTACTCGCCTTCGTCGAGTCGGGGACGGAAGCACCTGACGAAGTAGAACTGGCTGCCCTCCGTATCTTTTTCTTCTCCCCTCGCCATTCCCATATAGCCGAGGAAATGGCGCCTGCGGTTCCCCACGGTTTCTGTCTTGATGCAGTATCCGGGCCCGCCGATACCGCATCCAAGCGGGTCGCCGCCCTGCACCACCCATCCTTCCGAACGATGGAACAGCGTTTCGTTGTAAAAACCCTTTTCGACGAGAGAGATGAAATTGTCGACGGTGTTCGGCGCATCATCCTGGAACAGTTCCACGATGATGTCTCCGCGGGTCGTCTTGAGTCTCACTCGCGGCGCTTTCTTCTCTTCGTCCTCCTTTACATACTCCTTCTCCGACTCCCAGTAACGCCTGTATTGCTCGAACTTTTCGATGACCTCCTTTATGTCTTTGGCTTCCGCATCGTTCTCTGGACTGATTTTCTCAAGAATGTCGATTGCCTCGTCAAATCGTCCGAGCAACACAAGAACCCCGGCCAGTGCGGGTTTCATTTCCGGCATATCCGGTCTGTGCTTCATAACCGTGCGCAGCAATTTCTCATTTTCCGTGGAACATTCGAACATTACAAAACCGCGCATCTCTTTCATCAGGTCGATTTGCGCATCCGTCTCCACAGCCTGCTCCAGCAGCGCACACAACTTTTTCGTACGCCTGAGGGAAAAGTTGGGATAGGCCGTCTGCCCCGTCGCAGGATGCGTAATACTGTCAGCGGTAAGAACTTCCCCGAGCATTATGATGTGGCGCGGCAGATATTTGCGACGCTTCTCTTCCGGCATCTTTTCAAAGCCATCCAGCGCATCTTCCATTTTGACGCACATCGTGCGTTTTTGTTCCGCTATTTCCTGCATTGTCCCGGCCAGTGCCTTGCGGTATTCCCAGAGCGCCTCTTTGTTGTCTGCCTTTTTGGCCTCTTTCATCTTTTCCCCGTACTCGCCGGCATCCCGCACAAGCGATAAAATGCTCCGGGAGTACTTCCCCTTTACGGCCTCAAATGCGTCTTCAATCTTTTTCATCTCCGTGTCCGCCGGAGGCGGCGCAGGAGCATCGGCGCGTTCGTCGCCGCACCCGCATACTAAAACGAGCAGGAAAAGGCCCGAAGTTATTGCAATCTTATTCGTCATATTCAAATCTCCTCAAGGTTTCAAATATTATGCCGCCCATCTGGTCTATATATACGCATTGACTTCGGTCGGGATTGGCAATTTCGATGAAATGTCCCGTCGCCCTGACTATGGACGCACGGCTCGGCAGGTCGCTCACCTGCCAGAGCCGCCTGCCGCTGTAATCAATCTTTGCAAGGGTGCAGACTTCCTCGCAGGTTACCACGAGGGTATTCCCGTCGGGCATCCGCAGGCAGTCGCTGATATTCCCCAGGCCCTTCCAGTCATCCTCTTCACCGCCCGGGCCCACCTCTATCAGGCGGCTCTCGTGACTTTCGGCTATCAGGGTTCTGCCCGTGGACAGGCGGCGCGCAGCCACCGGTCCTGCAGCCGGCTGTGACCAGACAACTTCACCTTCGCGAGTAACTTCAACGACCCTGTTCTCGCCGTAAGCACACACCAGCGTATTTCCGCCGGGCAGGCGCGTCGCATAACACGGCTGCACGGCTTGATACTTCCAGAGAATCGCCCCGTCCGGGCCGACTTCGCTGACCAGCCCCCCCTCCGCGTCCGCCACAAGGATGCCGCCGTCCGGGAGGAACTCGACCCTTGCGGGTGACACTTCCGCCGGAGGACGCGCCGCCTCCTCCGGGCCGGAAGCCGCCCTGTCCGCAAACTCCGTTACCGAGGCGACCCACCGGCGGGGGATTTCGACGACGCCGAGGAACCGGTTGCGAAGCGCGAGTTTTTCCGGGCCGTCGCCGGAAACATCTCCAAGGAATACGCCGCCGTCGCGCAGCCTGACCAGCGTAACCCCGCCTATCTTTGCAGGCGATGTCGAAAGAATGGCTTCTCGAATATCCGCGTCGGAACCCGGCACAAGCAAAGGCGAAGAAGTAAAGCCGGCAAGCGCGTCCTGCGGTATCCTTATCTCGCTCCCCCACGGCGTGGTTACAACCGCCTGTTCGCCGTCCTGCGACTTCAACACCCCGGCGACGACGCTGCCGTCCTTCAGGAAGAACCAGTGCTGCGGCGGCACCTGTGCGCGCGGGCGGAAGTCTTCGGACTCAACCCACCCCGAGACAGGCGGCCTGAGTAAGGGCAGCCAGATGGCAACGGCCAGCGCCAGCAACACCGCGACCAGGACAACTCCAACCGCCAGGCGAATCAGAAATTTTCCTTCACGTGAATTCATAAAAAGCCAATGGCAAAATGCAAAGAAGAAGCAGCAGAGAATATCACGGGCTCACTATATCTTGCCATATATACCGGAGCATTGCCACAATTCCGTTGCGCCTGACGCCCCACGCGCGTTCGACGGACGGGAAATCGCCCGATTCGTCGAAGGTAACGCGCGCGGCCCAGAAGCCTTCCAGGCTCTCGGGACGAATGCCGTAACGCATATCGTGGAACTCAACCACGTGCCGCCCCTCACGGCGGAAATACACCGCCCGTGTCCGGCCCATCGCGAACCAGTCGAAGGTCTTTGCGTCGGGCAGTTTGCGCGCGCGCTCAATCCACTCGTTGTTCTGAACCGGGGCTTCGTTCTTCGCGGCGTTTTCCACGTCGATGCCGAAAAGCACGTTTACCCTGAGCGCGAGCCAGGTATCC
>JBDRIB010000298.1:0-2170 GCA_043816375.1 Planctomycetota bacterium
CCGGTTGAGCATTTCTTGCAGACCCAGTGATTATAAAGGAGTTTCCACTTGCTCTGGAATTCGGCTCTTCCACAAAGAGGGCACAGATATTGCTGTTGACCGGTGTACTGGTAGGGGCCTTGCGGATGGGGGACCTGTTGGCACATTACTTTCTCCTTTTGTGGATGAGTCTAATGCGTGAATTTGCGGACGCCGGTGAAGATGAGGCAGATGCCGTGCTCGTCGGCGGCGGCGATTACTTCCTTGTCCTTGACGGAACCGCCGGGCTCGAGGACGAACTTCACGCCGGTCCCGGCGGCGTTGTCAAGCCCGTCGCGGAAGGGGAAGAAGGCGTCGGAGGCGAGGACGACGTGGTCGCCGGCGAGTTCGCCGTTCACGTATTCCTCAACGTTTTTCACGCCTTTCTTTTTTGCCTCGAGGGCGAGGTTGTCGCGCGCGCGCATTCCGGCGAGCATTACCGAGTCCTTCCGGTTGGGCTGGCCGCAGCCCATTCCCAGTATCTGGTATTTGCCAGGTGCGTATTCGCGCGCGATGCAGACAGCGTTTGACTTGACGTGTTTGACGTGGTGCAGGACGAAGTCGTAAAGCCCTGAACGCGCTGCGGGCGGCGCGGCTTTCGAGACGACGCCGACCGTGAGTTTCTTGCCGCTGTTGGGGCAGGTCAGTTCTCCGGGTGCTTTGACCAAATCCCCTGCGCTTTCGCACAGATAAAAGCGCGTGTCGCGCTCCTGTTCGAGCAGCCCGCCGGTGACAAAGCGGTAGTTCGTGCGGTCGGCGTGGAGCGGTTCGGCCTCGCCGTATTCAAGCAGTCTCAACCCGGCCTTTTTCTTCCCGAGCCCTTGAATGTATTCCAGCGCGTCTTTCTCGATGTGCGGCGCGAGGATTACTTCGACGAAGCGGTCTTTGATAAGTTTTGCGACGCCGGTGTTCATCGGGCGGGTGAGCGCGATGACGCTGCCGAACGCGCTGACGGGGTCGCCCTGCCAGGCGCGCTCGAATGCCTCTTCGAGAGTGTCGCCGGTGGCGTAGCCGCAGGGGTTGGTGTGCTTGATGACGGAGACGGCGACCTTGCCGCTCATCTCGAGGACGGAATTGAGCGCGGCCTCGGCGTCAACGTAGTTGTTGTAGCCGAGCGGGCCGCCGTGTACCTGCCTGCAGTGGGGGACGGTCGGCTCGTCGGACGAGGGCAGTCGATAGAGCCAGCCTTTCTGGTGCCAGTTTTCCGCGTAGCGGCCGAGTTGTTCGCCGCGGACGTATTTCATTCGTTTGACCTGCTGTTCTTTCAGCGCTTCCGCGAAGAAGGTGTGTATTGCGGCGTCGTAGTCGGCGGTGCGCTCGTAGGCCTCAATCATCAGCGAGCGCAGAAGGTCGTCGCCGATTGCGCCGTCGTTCTTCTTCATCTCTTCGACAATTTCGCCGTAGCGCGCGGGATTGACGACGACGGCGATGGAGCGGTAGTTCTTCGCCGCGGCGCGAATCATACAGGGCCCGCCGATGTCGATGTTTTCGATGGCCTTCTCGATGTCCGCCGGGGACAGTCCGCCCGCTTCGCCCTGCTTCGCCCGGGACAGTCCCCCGGTTACTTTTTCGAAGGGATAGAGGTTGCAGACGACCATATCGATGGTGGGGATGCCGAGTTCTCCGGCCTGTTCGACGTGCTTTGCATTGTCGCGTCTGAAGAGCAGGGCGCTTTCGTAGTTGAAACTGATGGTCTTCATCCGGCCGTCGAAATAGTCGTCCTTTTCGTTGCCCGTGACTTCGCGGATGGGCACGACGTCGATGCCGCCCCCCGTGAGCATTTTTCCCGTGCCGCCCGTGGAGATGATTTTTGTGCCTTTGGAAGCGAGGAATTTTGCGAGGTCAACGACGCCGGTTTTGTCGCTGACGCTGATGACTGCGGTCTTGATTTTGAGCATCTCTCGTTTCTCTCCCGTTTATGGAATGTCGGTCTGGTATGGTCCCCTCAAACAATGGAGAGGCGTATTGTCCAGAAAGCGCGCGTTATTTCAAGGAAAAATTTTGGCACGTAAAAATTGTAAAGTGAAGGGGTCTGACCTTTTTACTTTACAATGAAATGGCCGGGCTGTTCCAAAGATACGGAATGTAAATGTCGATAATAGGCGTCGGTGGAGATGGAGACGGGCCGACATAAGAACAAGTAGGAGAGCGC
>JBDRIB010000299.1:0-6125 GCA_043816375.1 Planctomycetota bacterium
TTAAGGTGCGGCCGGCTCGCGTCTGAACACCAGGAGCCCGTTGCCGAATTCGCCCAGGGACAGATATATCAACCCTTTCTCGTCAATCCATCCGTCCGAGACCAGGAAGACATTGTTCAGTTCGCGCGGCAGGTCCAGGAATTTGTCGAGGTTCACCTTCGACACTTCTTTCAAATCCTTGCTGATTACATCCATGCCTTTGGTGTGGAAGACCAGTATTTCGCCCGACTTCGGGTCCCTGAGCGTCACATAGACCTGGGCTGATGCGAGATTTGCCTTCGCGTCCTTCAACTCCCCGCTCCGGTCCACGGTTGTGTCGAACAGGCCGAAGCGGCGGAATGTGATGCTCTCCTTGTCGCCGGTCAGGACTGTTACTCCGGACATCTCCTCTTCGAAAGCGGGATTGAGGTCCATCATCGAGACGAATTTTCTGCCGGTGGTTTCGTCCAGCATAAAGTGCGTTACGTGTGTGCCGCAGATGGGTGGCCTGGTCCAGGGGTTGATGGCGGTCACCGTATCGTCCTTCGGGTCGCGGGTCTTTTTAGTGTCAATAATGGTAAGCCCGCCGTCGCGGTTGTGTCCGGGCAGGGCCTTCAGGTCCGCTTCCACGGTATCCTCGCAGCAGACGTAAACGAGCCCGCTCTTCACGTCTTTCCAGACGCGGCGGCAGTTGTGATTACGGCCGAACATCTTGAGTTGCTTGATGAATTTGCCGCCGCGCGGTTCGTTCAGGTCCTCGCGGAACGCGTTCGTCGTTTCGAACAGCGCGTGCTGGTAAATCCTTTCCTTGCTCCACTTCATAAGCCAGCTAAACGCACGATACGTGTAGGACTTTGTGTAGTCCTTTTTTTCCTCGTCCCACTGCAGGACCGTCAGCCCGCCCTCGTATGTGTCGTAACTGCCCGCGCAGATGTACAAATCTTTCGTCTCCGGCTCCATCCAGGAGTATGTTACCAGGTCGCAGCCGAGACACGGCGAGCGGCTTACAAGTTTCTCCTTCTCCCCTTCTGTCGTGTCGAACACTCCGTAAAGCGAATAACGCCTTGCGGTGTCGTCGCTCGGGTCCATCGGCGTTTTCTTTGTGTCGATTATCACCAGGCCCTTGTCTTTCGTGCTTATATATATTTTGCCCTCGTCGTCTCCCCACGCGTGGAGAATCGTGGCGCCGGGATAGAAGGGGCGCGACTTGCCGTCCAGTGTGCGGACTTTCCCGTCGGGCGAGATTATCGCAATGCCGCCGTTTTTATATACCACGCCTTCATCCGACTTCGACTCATCCGACATTAGAGCGACATACAGATAGCCCTCCTTGTCCTTCCAGGAGCACATCGCGTTGTTGCCCGGGAGTTCAGGTATGGAGAACGTGCCGTAACTCTTCACACAGCGCATTACGAACTTCTGTTTGGCAGGCTCTTCCGGCGACCCGGGTTCTTCCGGCGGCCCGGGCTGGTCGGGCGGCCTGGGCTGGTCGGGCGGCGCGGGCTGGTCGGAAATAAGTTCCTGAGATTCAACCTTCGTCAGGCACGGGAAAAAGAGTAACACAGCAAGAATCAGAACCGCCGTTATACGTCTCATAGCCGTCCTCCGTAATCGCTTGCGAAAATAATATACAGCGCTCCCCTGCCATAATTAAACCGCTATTACCGCAAAAAGTTTGGCATTTTCCGGGAAAAACTGACTATACCTGCAGGCGCCCGGATGTCAAGCCAAATAAGGGCGCGGCGGGAGAGGTCGAATTTCAATTGCCGGAAGTTGACCGATTCGCATAAATCGAGTAAAATAAAAGTTTGCGGCGCGGTAAAGACTCGGCGCCGCTAATCCGATGATGTTTTTGTAATGAAGAACTTTCTGAAGAAAATATATCGCGGTCTGACGCGGGCCGCCCGCATAGCGGGTATCCCTGTTTCGATCGTGCTTATGACGGTATTCTATATCGTCGGCATAGGGCTGACCGCGCTGTTTGCGCGGCTGTTTGTCAGGGACCTTATGTCGCTGAAGTTTCAGAAAGAAGATTCGTATCTTCGAGAACGCCCGCCGGACGACACATCGGTCGAGGCCGCGCTGAAGCAGCATTAGCGGCGGCAACCGGCCCTACTACCCCGGCCCGGAACAACTGGTATGTACATACTCGGTATATCCTGTTTCTACCACGACTCGGCAGTCGCGCTTCTGAAAGACGGCGAACTCGTCTTCGCCGCCGAAGAAGAGCGCTTCGTCCGCACCAAGCACTATTACGACTTTCCCAAACTCGCCGTCCAGGCCGCCCTGGATTATTGCGGCATTACAATCGACGATATCGACTACGTAGCATTCTACGAAAAGCCCTTCCGAAAATTCACGCGAATGATACGGACGTTCCTCAGGGTTTACCCGCGCGGGTATATGAGTTTTATGCGCGCGATACCGTCCTGGACGAAGCGGAAACTGTGGCTGCCGTTAATTCTTGACAAGGAACTGGGATACAAGGGCAAAATTCTGTTTGTGGGCCACCACCGCGCACACGCGGCGAGCGCGTTTCTCGTGTCTCCCTTCGAGGAGGCGGCAATCCTGACCGTTGACGGAGTGGGCGAGGACGCGACGACAACGCTGGGCCGCGGCAAAGGCTCGCAAATAACCCTGACGCACGAGATAGATTTCCCCCACTCGCTGGGACTCCTGTACAGCACGGTAACGGCCTGGCTCGGCTTCAAGCCGAACAACGGCGAGGGCAAGGTTATGGGGCTGGCCTCATACGGCAAGCCCACCTTCAGGGAAGAGTTCCGCGACGTAATCCACATCGCCGACGACGGCTCGTTCCGCCTCAATATGAAATACTTCGATTACCACAAGCGAATGCGGATGTTCAGCAGGCATTTTATCAGGAAATTCGGCCCGCCCCGCAGCGCCGAGGATGCGCTTGGCGAAACATCACGGAATATGTCCGCCACCCTGCAGAATATACTGGAAGAGGCGGAGATAAAACTCGCCGAAACCCTGTACGAAAAAACGAAACTCGACAACCTGTGCATCGCGGGAGGCGTGGGGCTGAACAGCCTTGCAAACTGGCGCATTGCGCGCGAGACGCCGTTCAAGCAGGTGTTCGTCCAGCCCGCCGCCGGCGACAGCGGCGGCGCGCTTGGCGCGGTGTTTTACGCCTGGAACTGCATTCTCGGCAATCCGCGAAAATATGAAATGAAGACCGCCTACATCGGGCCGGGATTTACCGACGATGAAATAGAAAAATTCCTCCGCGCGGAAGACCTGCCCTCTTCAAAGATGGACGAGGCCGGGATTATTGAAACCGCCGCGGGCTTTCTTGCGGAGGGCAAGATAGTCGGCTGGTTCCAGGGGCGGCTGGAGTTCGGCCCGCGCGCGCTGTGCAACAGGTCAATCCTGGCCAATCCGCTCCTGCCGGATATGAAGGACGTGCTCAATGCGCGCGTCAAGCACCGCGAGAGTTTCCGCCCGTTCGCGCCCGTAATCCCCGCCGAAGACAGGGAAACCTACTTCGATATGCACATCAACAGCCCGTTTATGCTGCTCATCGGAGACGTGAAGGCCGACAAGCAAAAAGTCGTGCCGGCCATAACGCACGTGGACGGCACCGCGCGCGTGCAGACGCTCGAACGAGACCACAACCCCCTCGCTTACGACCTTATTCGCGCGTTTGAGCGCCGCACCGGTGTCCCGGTGCTTCTGAATACGTCGTTCAACATACGCGGCGAACCGATTGTCTGCACGCCCGAGGAGGCGTTCCAGTGCTTCGTGCAGACCGATATGGATTATCTGTTTCTGGGAAATTTTCTGCTGAAAAAATCCGAAATCGGTAAGAAGGAACTCAGCAAAAAAGCGCTCGAACGCATTTCGGCTGACTGAGGCGATTTACATCGGTGACTGTCACCGTAAGAATACGAAAGGTGACTGTCATCCTTTCGCAGTACAATCAAGAATAAATCCTGACTTTTGGATTACGGTTCCTATGGGCAAGCGATATTCAATCATCAAGGAAATGATAAATTTTCTCTGGAAAGAGAAGATGTGGTGGCTTATTCCTGCCATTGTGGTGGTGGTTTTGCTCGGCGTGTTGCTGTACCTGATGCAGACTTCGCCGATAGCGTTTCTTTTTTACCCGCTTCTGTAAGGCGCTGCCGCAGGGAAGAACTGTCTCACACGGTTCAGCCGGATTCGGATTTGAATTTGCGCGTCATCAGCCTGCGCACGCCTTCCTCCGGTTTCAGCCCTTCGAAAAGCACCTTGTAAACCTGCTCGGTTATCGGCATCTCCACCCTGTATTTCCGCGCCAGGTCCACAACCGAACGGACGGTCCAGACGCCTTCCGGGACCATCTCGCTGTCCGAAAGGATTTCGTCCAGGCGCTTTCCGCGGCCGATGCTTTCGCCGACGGCGCGGTTGCGGCTGTAGCGGCTGAAGCAGGTCGTCATCAGGTCGCCCAGGCCCGCCAGACCGAAAAAGGTCTGCCTCCTGCCGCCCATCTTCACTCCCAGGCGCGCGATTTCGACCAGGCCCCGCGTGAGCAGCGCCGACTTGCTGTTGTCGCCGTAGCCCAGCCCGTCGGACATTCCGCCGGCGATGGCGATTACGTTTTTCAGCGCGCCGCCCAGTTCCACGCCGGTTATGTCGGAATTGGTGTAAACGCGAAAATGATTCGTGCCGAAAAGCCCCTGGAGCGCCCTGAGCAGTCCGGGATTTTTCCCGCCCAGCGCCACGCTGGTCGGCAGATGCCGGGCGACTTCCTCGGCGTGACTGGGACCGGAGATAACGGCGACGCTCCTGCGTGCGCCGAGTATTTTGTGTATGATTTGCGAGGCGCGCAGAAGCGTGCTGTTTTCGATTCCCTTGGTTCCGCTGACGACGGGCGCGTTACCGTTTAGCGCGACGGCCAGTTTGTTCAGGCTTGAGCGAAGATACAGCGTGGGAACGGCGGAGACAATAAGGCTGATGTCCCGGGGGATGTCTTCGATGAGGCCGGAGATTCGAATTTTGCGGGGCAGTTTAACGCCGGGGAGGAACTTCTTGTTCAGGCGGGTGCGCTGCACCTCCTTCGCGTACTCCGGGAACGCCGACCACTGGTGCACGCGACAGCCCTTCTCTGCAAGCAAAACAGCCAGGGCCGTGCCCCAGCCGCCGTCGCCGATGACGAGTATGTTTTCGAAGCGTTCCCCCATTTTTCCTTTCGGTTATGCGCTCTTCGGTTCACGCCCCTTCAGCAGGCGCGCGATGTTTTGATGATGCATTGCGACCACGCCGACTGCGACCAGAATCGCAATCACGGTCAGAAACAGAATCTGCGGTTCGAAGGGATTTTTCGGCCAGACGACCAGTACGGAAAGAAAATAGCAGCCGGAATACGCTATCGCCGAAAGGATTGAACCGACCGATATATACCGCGTAAGGAGAAAAGCAACCAGCCACACGACAAGCGCCGCAAGCACCGCCCAGGTGGTCAGGTAGATGAACACCCCCGTGCTTGTGGCAATGCCCTTGCCGCCCCTGAAGCCGAGATAGACGGGAAACAGGTGGCCGAGAATCGCGGCAAGACCGTAGGCGACCTGCAGATTCTTCCACATCCATTCGTATTCAAAAAACTCGCGCCAGTTGCTGAACACGTAGGGATTGTTGAAGAGGTTGAAAATGACAAGTACCGCGACAAACCCCTTCAGAAAATCCAGACCGAAGACCGCAAAGAAGGCCCACCGTCCCAGGACTCGCGCGGCGTTGGTCGCGCCGATGTTGCCGCTGCCCTTCTTCCTGATGTCCGTTTTCTTGACGGCCCTGACAAGGACATAGCCGAAAGGAATCGCGCCGATGAAGTAGCACAGCAGCGGACCGATTATGTATCTCACGACCTCGTGCATTTTCGCTCCAACGGGGAATACTTCAATACGCTAATACTATAAGCCGTGTTTCGGTGAATGCAAGCGCTTTTCCGCCCGGCGACAGGGGGCTGCCCCCGGAGCATTCCAGAACCTGTTCTATTCTACGAATGCAAAAGGATGACAGTCACCAATCTACGAATCTCGGCACAGGGGACTGTCCCCTGTGCATTCCACAAAAGGATGACAGTCACTAATCTACGAATCGCGCTCGCGCTGCTCCCGCGATTCCGTAATTAGTGACAGTCACCT
>JBDRIB010000300.1:0-3749 GCA_043816375.1 Planctomycetota bacterium
GTCCAGATGGACGGCGACGGCCAGCACAGCCCCTCCTCCATCCCCTCGCTGCTGGACGTGCTGCGCGGCGGCCCGGCGGACAGCGCCGTCGGGGAAGCGGGGATTCCCGCATCCGAACAGGACGGACACATTTTACGGGACAATAGAACATCCGGAATCGACGCCCCTCAGAGGCCGGATGTCGTTATCGGCTCGCGCTTCCGAGGGGGCGCGAAATTCAAATCGCCGCTGTTTCGCCGCATCGGGATGAAGTTCTTCGGATTCCTCGCGTCGGTTATCGTGCGCGGGAAGATAACGGACCCGACGAGCGGTTTTCAGGCGCTGAACCGGCACGCGATTCGTTTCAACTCGAGCGATTATTATCCGGTGGATTTTCCGGACGCGGACTATCTGGTGATGCTCCACCGCGCGGGGCTGAAGGTGAAGGAGGTGCCGGTGAAGATGAACCCGCCGCCGCCGGGGAAAAAGTCGATGCACGCGGGCTTCAGGCCGTTGTATTATATATTTAATATGTTATTGTCGCTGCTGGTAGTCGTGTTGCGGAAACACGATTTCAAAAGAGAGGAACAATGATGCTTTTGCAGGAAAGCCCCTTCCCTGCACTGCCTTTTTTTGAATATTGAATTTCGAAGATTCGAGGCGGAACAATGAAAACGAGGATACTTCTGTGCGCGGTGCTTGCGGCCGCGTTTTTTTTCGTGGCGGCCCCGCCGTTGAGTCAGGGAAACGCGGCGCTTGCGGCGGCCGATGAGGTGACCCCTGACCTCGTGAAAAAGAAACTGGAGACATACGCGAAGGGCACGGCGGAAAGCGCCGCGGCGTTCAGATATCTGTACGACAACCAGGACAGGACCGTGCCGGTTCTTTACGCGCTCCTGAAGAAGCAGGACGACAGCGACCGCATTGTTACCCTGGCTGCGCTCGGTCAGATTACCTACGAGACAGGCCAGCGGCAGGCGAAGGTCCAGGATAGACAGGGCAATGTTCTTGTGCGCCTGACGGAGTACGGCCTGAAGCCGGCGCACTTCTATACGGCGGTGATTCTGAGCGTGGCGCTTTTTGTCGCGATAGTAGATTTGGTGCGGCGGAAGTTGCTGCGCATAGAGTATTCGTGGTTGTGGATGCTCACGGGCGCCGCGATACTTGTGCTCATATCGACGGGACTGGTGGAACTCATCGCCGACCTGGTTGGAGCGCGCGTGCCGCAGGCGCTTTTCTTTGCGGGCGTGATTTTTCTTACCCTGATATCGCTGCATTATTCGGTTACCATATCGAAGTTGACCAACCAGATTAAGAATCTTTCTCAGGAACTGGCCGTGTTGAAGCACGAAACGGAAGAACAGCAACCCGGCGGCGAATGATGCAAAGAACAGTAGAGAGCCTTTTCCCTGAATCGTCATGAGCAACGGAGAGGTTGAGAATCGTTGGAGAAGCCGCTCAAGATACTGCACGTAGTCCCGTATTTCTTCCCGGCGTGGGCGTACGGGGGCATACCGCGCATCGCCTACGAGATATGCAGGGAACAGGCGCGCCGGGGGCACGACGTGACGGTCGCAACGACGGACGTGCTGAATGAAACACAGCGCGTGCCTTTCGAAAAAAAAGGCGGCGCAAAGTTCAGCGACTATATAGAAAGCATCCGCCAGTCCATCGACGGCTGCACGGTATATTATTTCCGCAATTTTTCCAACGCGCTCGCGTATCATATGCAGGCTTTCCTGCCGCTGGGGCTGAAATCGTGGGCGAAGAAAAACGTGCGCCGTTTCGATGTCGTGCATATGCACGGCCACAGGCATATGCTGAACAGCGCGGTCGCGCGCTGCGCCCGGAAGGCCGGCGTGCCTTACGTGATGACCGCGAACGGAACGGTGCTCGCAATCGAGCGGCGCTTCCTGCTGAAGCGGATTTTCGACCCGCTCTTCGGCAGCCACGTGCTGCGCGGCGCGGCGCATTTCACCGCAGTCTCCGAGGCGGAGATTGCGCAATACGAGCAGGCCGGGATTCCGCGCGACAGAATTACGGTGGTTTACAACGGGATTAATCTGGACGATTACGAGAACCCGCCGCCGCCGGGCACGTTTAAGAAAGAACGCGGCCTCGCGGGGAAGAAAATTATCCTCTACCTTGGTAAAATAACGCCGCGCAAGGGCATCGAATTTCTCGTGCAGGCATACGCGGCGCTGCTGGACGAGGCGGGGCCGGTGACGCGCGAGAACTCGCGGCTCGTGATTGCCGGCAACGATATGGGCTTTCGCGCGAAACTCGAATCACTTGCGGACGATTTGAAACTCGGCGGACAGGTGCTCTTCACCGGCCTGCTCACCGGCGAGGAGAAACTGGCGTGCTACGTCGACGCCGACGTCTGCGCCTATCCCTCGACGCTGGAGATATTCGGCCTGGTGCCGTTCGAGTCGCTGATGTGCGGCACGCCCGTGATTGTGACGAACGACTGCGGCTGCGGCGAGGTCGTCGCGCGCGCCCGCGCGGGCAGGCTTGTGCCCTACGGCGACGCGGATGCGCTGAAGGATGCGCTGGCCGCGGCGCTCGGCGCCGACGCGGAGGTCTTGGAAGAAGAGGTGCGCCGCGGGAAGGAGTTCATCCGCGAGAACCTGGGCTACGAGAAAATCGCGCACGAATATGTCGAGGTTTACCGCAGGCTCGAAGCAAAGCAGGCAGGCAAAGGAAGCCGGTGACTCCGCCACAAACCGTTGGCGGATAAATGTCACTAATTACGGCGGACCGGTTCTATTGACAACGCAAAAGGTGACTGTCACCAATTACGGAGTCGAGGGAGCGCTGTGACCGAGACTCGTAGATTGGTGACTGTCATCCTTTTGGATTCGTAGAATAGAACAGGTCCTATAATGCCCCGGAGACAGTCCCCTGTGCTGAGATTCGTAGATTAGTGACTGTCACCGCAAGACAGGTTGTAACGATACCGGACGGCAGCGTTATGATGAAAAAGTTCCTGACAATTCTTCTGGCTCTCGTATTCGTGCCGGGTTGCGGCAAGGACCCCGACCCGAGATTCTCCACGCCCGAAAAGACCGCGCAGGTCATCGCGGACGCCGTGAAGAAAAACTCGTACGCGGACTTCCACGAATGCCTGGCTCAGGCCGAAAAGAAGAAATTAAACGAAGCAATGTTCAGCGACTTTGTGGACGCGTGGTCGGGAAAATTCGACGTGCTGGAAAGCACAAAAATAATGGAAGGCAAAGGCGCAGTGCTGAGATTAAGGATGTACTACAACCCGGGCCGCGGTCCGGACGGCGCCAGGAGCATGGTCATCGAGACACGATGGGTACTTGAAGACGGCGAGTGGAAAGTCGAATTCGCGATGGGAGATGAACTTCATCCCGTCAGACCGGGCGAAGAGCGGGAGGCTGAATGAAAAAAGCCGGAACCATATCGGAATACATCAGGCATCGCGGCCTGCTTGTCGCCTTCGTCGCGCGGGACATCAAGGGGCGATACACCGGGTCCGTCCTGGGAATGATGTGGTCGCTGGTGCAGCCGCTGGTTATGCTGGCGCTGTACACGGTTGTCTTCTCGATTCTGCTGAAGGTGACTTTTCCCGCGCCGGGCGGCGTAATCGGCAGCACAGCCGACGCCGCGATTTACATCTGCTGCGCGATACTGCCGTGGATAGCCGTTCAGGAATCGCTCCAGCGCGCGGCAGGCAGCCTCGTCGAGAACGCGAATCTGATTAAAAAAGTCGCATTTCCATCCGCGGTCATTCCGCTGCACCT
>JBDRIB010000301.1:0-2478 GCA_043816375.1 Planctomycetota bacterium
GTAAAACGAAAGGACGATGGCGGACAATACCGCGAAGTGAGTTTTCACGACTATGTCCCGAAAGTGGAAGCGTATTACGATTTGGGACTGGTGCTGCAGAACAAACCCGTTGTCGGCAGCATCCGCAACGGTTCACCAGCACACAAGGCCGGATTAAAACCGGGCGACACAATCACCCGGTTCGGCGGGGCAACGAACGTCCGCTGCTGGCAGGACATCGAAGACGCCTTCAGTAGTATTCAAAACAGCGGCGAAGCAATCACCGTGGAAGGCTACGGCCCGAACGGCCCCGACAGCAGGTTCAGTTACGAACTGACGCCGCAAACCGGCGGCAGCGTCGCCGAGGCACTGGGTATGGTCTTCCAGAAGGGGCTTTACATCCAAAAAATTCTTCCCGGCTCCCCAATGTCCGAGGAAGTCGGCGGCCTGTCCTCTTATTACGAGCGACCCGCACCGGGCGACCGGCTGCTCAAAATCGACAATCTGACTCTCGAGGATTCCTACACAACGCCCTCCCAGTTCAAATATCTGATGTCCGCCACTTACCCCGTGTCAAAAGAAGGCCGGCCGGAGCGGATGCTCGTAACATACCAGAAACCCGACGGAACGAAAAAAACGGTCGGTATCGGAAATCCGCTCCTCTCCTATCGCGCGCTGCTGGGAATACAGACCGCGGCAATGTTCAGGGAAGGCAGCAGGGTAATGGTTCGGTACAACGTGGGAGAGGCGGCGCTGATGGGACTGGAGGAGCCGTTTGTAATCCTCGGTCTCACCTACTTTTCCATAACTAAAATGATATCGGGCGAAGTGGGAACGAAAGAACTCCGCGGCCCAATCGGCATTTTCCAGATAGCATACAAGACCGCCGAGGAAGGGCTGCCCGATTTAATCTACATCCTCGCGTTCATAAGCATCAACCTGGCGATACTGAATATCCTGCCCATCCCTGTCCTGGACGGCGGGCATATCCTGTTCCTTATAATCGAAAAAATCCGGGGGCGGCCGCTATCCGAAAAGACGCGCGCCCGTCTGGATATGGTGGGAATGGCGCTGATTCTGGGACTGGTTGTCTTTGCGGTGTGGAACGACATTTCCCGCTAGGCCGGAGTCCGCAACGGATGAACGGTGCCCGTGCGATTGTCGCCACTTACTCAGGTTGGCAGACTTCGCCCAACCTGGTGACTGTCACCAATTACGGAGCAAAAGGTGACTGTCACCAATTACGGAGTCGAGGGAGCGCTGCGACCGAGACTCGTAGATTGGTGACTGTCATCCTTTTGAATTCGTAGAATAGAACAGGTCCTGGGGTCCTCGGGGGACAGTCCGCGGCGCCCCGATTTCGGCCTTCGCCTCATCGGGGCTTGCCCGCCCGAGCCGCCCGTACGGGCGGCCAGGGGGACAGTCCCCCTGAGAGATTCGTAGATTGGTGACTCCGCCGGATGCGGATAAATCCGCCAAACCGTTGGCGGACAAGTGTCATCCTTTAACAATGCGAAGCCCTTAAAAAAGTGAACAAGTATCTGGAACTCATACGGCTCCCCAACGTGATTACCGCCTCAGCCGACTCGTGGGCGGGGTTCTTTATTGTTCTTGCCATTCCCGGCGCCGCCGCCGCATCCCCCGCGTGGGGAATACTGCCGCTTATTGTCCTTGTCTCCTGCGTTCTGTATGCGGCCGGTGTGATATTCAACGACGTAGTCGACTTCGAGCACGACAAGACTCACCGCCCCGACAGGCCGCTCCCGTCGGGCAGGATACCGCGCAGCACGGCCTTCACGGCGGGTGCGGTACTGGTGGTGCTTGCGATGCTGCTCGCGATGCTGATTGCGATGCTGGCCGGATGGGAACGGCTCATAATAGCGTTCGTGCTGCTGTTCTCCATCGTGGTGTACACGCTTCTCTCGAAAGTCGCGCCGGCGGCCTCGGTGCCGGTGATGGGGCTTTGCAGGGCTCTGAACGTCGCGCTGGGGATGGGGCTTACCGTGTCCGTCATCAAGGCGTCCCCCGCGACCCTCGTCGCGCCGGGTGTTCTTTTTCTTTGCACGGTCGCAATAAGCCTGATTAGCCTGGCGGAGCACAAGGACAGGCGCGCGCAGAAATTCGTCAAATACGGCGTCCTTTCGCTCCCGGCAATTAACGGCATACTGTTGCTGGCGTACGGAGCACTCCCGGCCAGTTTGTTTTGCTTTGCGGTTTGCGCGGGCGCGGTCATCCTCTCGAAGCGCCTGCCGGTCAGTTAAATTAGGTCAACGGTCAACGGTCAAAGTAAGGCAGAAGGCAGAAGAAAGCAACGGGCAACGGGCAACAGAATCTTGACAACTTGACAACTCGGCAACGTGACAACTTACTTTGTCCCTTTGCCCCTCTGACCCTTTGCCCCTTTTATTTGTGTTTATTCGTGTGCATTCGTGGTTCCAGTGTTTTTCTTGACAACTCGACAACTCGGCAACTTACCCAGCAAGAGGCAACTATGGCACG
>JBDRIB010000302.1:0-5029 GCA_043816375.1 Planctomycetota bacterium
GCTTGTTTATCGTGAGAGCGACGGCGTTCGCAGGACATAGCCGCGGCCGTCGCGCCTGACCGAATCCATCAGCGCAATGGAAGGCCCGGCGATAACGGCGCTGAAGCCGTGCCTGCCGCGTATCCCGTCCAGAGCGCCGTACAGCCGTTTCCTCTTGAGATATTTTTCCCACGTGAAGAAATCACCCTGGTGAAAACCCGTCGTGCTGAGTTCGCTGAGCACCACGCCTGTCAGCCTGACCATCATCCTGCCCGTATAAAGGCTGTTCAGGAGGTCGCGCGCTACTGCGAAGAAGTCGCGGTCCTGGTTGCTCGGCCGCTGCAATCGCTTCGAGCGGACGTATGTGCTGAAGTCGGCGTAGCGCAACTTTGCCGCGACGCAGCGCGATTTCATTTTGTGGCTGCGGAGTTGGCCAGCGGCGCGTTCGGTAAGGTAGTAGAGCATTCCCTCGATGAAGTTCAAATCGACGGTGTCCTTTTCGAAGGTCGTCGAGCGGCTGATGGATTTCGGCGGGCCGTTCAGGCGCACGGGCGAATCATCCAGCCCGCGACACCGCTCGTAGAGCATCTCCCCGCGCACATCGCCGAACGTCGCGAGGAGGAGGGACTTCGGGATTCGCCTCAAATCGGCGACCGTGTGAAGGTTGAAGTTTTTCAATTTCTCTCCGGTCGAGCGGCCGACGCCGGGCAGGGCTCCCGGCGGGAGCGAAGAGACAAACGCGGCCTCGCAGCCGGGCCATACCTGGATGATGCCGTTGGGCTTGGCGCGCGAGCAGGCGACCCTGGCGACGAGTTTGTTAGTCGCGGCGCCGATGGAGACGTTAAGGCCGGTTGCGTTTTTCACGTCGCGTTTTATCTGTTCCGCCGCATTGAGCGCCCACGCGAAGTCCCCGGTACGGGCCTGTATGGGCAGGGATTTTGCAGGGACCCGGGGCCGCGATTTTTCGTGTATCCTTCTGGTGCCGGTTAAATCGACGCAGGCCTCGTCAATCGAGAGTATCTCGACCAGCGGCGAATATTCGAACAGTATCTCCATAACCGCGTCGGAGCATTTCCGGTACTCGCGGTGGTCGCCGCGCAGAAAGACCGCCTGTGGGCAGAGCGCTCTGGCCTGCTTAATCGGCATTCCGGTTTTCACGCCGAAGGGACGCGCCTCGTACGAGGCGCATGCCACGACGCTGCGGTCGTCCTCGCGGCCGCCCACGATGACGGGCAGCCCTGCGAGTTTCGGGTCGAGCACCTGCTCCACTGACGCGAAGAAGGCGTCGATGTCAATGTGCAGGACGGTTCGATGTGTGGTTTCAGGTTTTCCCGACATAACTTTTTACGGTGACAGTCACCAATCTACGAATCTCACTCGCCGGGCTCGTTCGATTCCGTAATTGGTGACAGTCACCGGTTGTCCGCCTTGGGCGGAGTCACCGGTTGCCGAACAGGCAGAGGTCGCAAAAGGCACAAAAAAGGCCGCCGCCTGAGGCGGTTCAAGTCCAAAGGAGAGCGAAACCGCGCGGAATCAAGATGCGTCGATTGAGAGCGGGAAATCTGACTATCCTGCGGGCGTTGCCCGCCGGGCAGTCCCGCATAACTGCGGGCCGGAGCGCCTGACGGCGGTTATTTGCGACTTCACCGCCGGCAGTCCCCTCAACTTGCCGGGGTTTCGGCTGTGGGCCGGGGGCCGCAGATTCTAATGTGCTGCAAGTACCGGTCTCATTTGCTTTCGGTCTTTCGGGCAGTAGTTTCAGCCCCATCGGCTTGTCCTCCATTGTGCCCTAACTTACACCAAACATCAAGGGCAAAATAAAAAAATCAGAATCCCCTCTCTCGCCGACCGCCCGAAGCATAGCACAGGCCAGTGACAAAAAACGCGCGGATTGAAAAAGTCCTCCGGGGCCGGAGGTATTGTGCAAGGATGTGACGCTCACCTCGACGGCATTAGAACCGGCGGGCGGCTTCCCCGGCGGCGGCGATGGCGGCCTTCATACCTTCCCGTTGCTGTTCAGGGGAGCCGTGGTCGGTGGGCTCGGCGACACAGAAAGTAATATCGGTTATTCCGATAAAGCCGAAGATGCAGCGGAGATAATTCTCCTGGTAGTTGAACGGCGCAAACGGGCTGCCTTCGCCGTAGAACCCGCCGCGGGCGGTGCACACGACCATTTTTCGTCCTTCGACCAGACCCGGGGGCTTCCTGGACATATCGAACGTTTTGCCGGCGTGAACGATACAGTCTATGTAGTGCTTCAGTTCGTACGGTATGTTGAAGTTCCACATCGGGGCGGAGACAAGATAGCCGTCGGCGGACAAGAACTGGTCGATGAGGGCCTCGACCTTCGCCCATTTTGCCCCCTCTGCGGCGGTCTTCTCGCCGCCCTGCCAGTCTTTGTACTTCGCCGAGAGCAACTCAATGTCGAATCTCGGCAGGGAACCCGTAAACAGATTTACGGATTCAATCTTCGCGTCCGGATGAGAATCACGATATGCTTCGAGAAACGCTTCTGTAACCTTGAGGGTGCGCGAGACGTCCCTTCCGCGCGGCGCGGCCAGGATGTGGAGCAGATTTGCCATAGCCGGCTCCTGAATCATATAAGGAACGAAAGACGAGAAACTGTATCGGAATCGTAGACTTTTTTATGTCGGCTGTCAAGCGGTATAAAGTCCGAAAAAATGCCGCTCGTCCGCACGTCTGGAGAAATCCGCCGGGGCGTGGTAGAATCGCCGCGGAGGTGCAACGCAATGGCGGAGTTCAAACTGGTCACGGAATTTGAACCGAAAGGCGACCAGCCGAAGGCTATCGAACAGTTGACCGACGGCGTCGAGCGGGGCCTGAAGCACCAGACGCTGCTCGGCGTAACCGGAAGCGGCAAGACTTTCACGATGGCCAACGTCATCGCGCGCGTCAACCGGCCCACCCTCGTCATCGCGCCGAACAAAACGCTCGCGGCGCAACTCTACTCCGAATTCCGGGGACTCTTTCCCGAAAACGCCGTCTCGTACTTCGTCTCGTACTACGACTACTACCAGCCCGAGGCCTACGTGCCGCGCATCGACCTCTATATCGAGAAAGACGCATCCATCAACGAACGCATCGACAAGATGCGGCACTCGGCGACATACTCCCTGTTCGAGCGCAACGACGTCATTATCGTCGCGAGCGTCTCGTGCATATACGGCCTGGGTTCGCCCGAGGCGTACAGCGGAATGCTGCTGCTTTTGCGCAAGGGACAGGAAATCGACCGGCGGGAAATTCTGTCCAAACTCACGCAGATTTACTACAAGCGGAACGACATGGATTTCCATCGCGGCACGTTTCGCGTGCGCGGCGACGTTGTCGAGGTGTTCCCCGTGTACGAGGAAGAGAGAGCGATACGCATATCGATGTGGGGAGACGAGGTCGAGAAACTGTCGTTCATAGACCCGCTGCGCGGGACGGACATCGGGGAACTCGAGAAGGTCGCCGTTTATCCCGCCTCGCACTACGTAACCGACAAGGACAAGTTCCAGGAGGCGCTGGCCGCCATCGAGGCGGAACTGAAAGAGCGCGTGGAATACTTCAAGTCGAAGGGGAAACTGATTGAGGCGCAGCGAATCGAAGAGCGGACCAATTTCGACCTGGAAATGCTCACGCAAACGGGATACTGCACGGGCGTGGAAAACTACTCGCGTCATCTCGACGGACGGAAACCCGGCGAGCCGCCGCCGACTCTTGTGGATTTCTTCCCGCCGAACTATCTGCTTTTCATTGACGAGAGCCATATCACGGTGCCGCAACTGGGCGGGATGTACCTCGGCGACCGCTCGCGCAAACAGACGCTGGTTGAGTACGGTTTCCGCCTGCCGTCGGCGATGGACAACCGTCCGCTCAGGTTCGAGGAGTTTGAGCGGCAGGAAAACCAGATTGTTTATGTCTCCGCGACGCCATCGGAATACGAGTTGAAAGAAAGCAGGGGCGTCGTTGCTGAGCAGATAATCCGCCCGACCGGCCTTATCGACCCGGAGGTGGTCATCAAGCCCGCGAAGGGCCAGGTGGATGATTTGCTGGAAGAGATTCGCGGGAAGGTCGAGGCCGGCGACCGCGTGCTGGTCACGACGCTGACGAAGCGGATGGCGGAGGATTTGACCGACTATTATCGCGACCTGGGGATTAGAACGAAGTACCTTCACAGCGACATCGACACCATCGAGCGGGTCGAGATATTGCAGGCGCTCAGAAAGGGCGAGTTCGACGTGCTGATAGGCATCAACCTTTTGCGCGAGGGGCTGGATTTGCCGGAGGTGTCGCTTGTTGCGATACTGGATGCGGACAAGGAAGGTTTCCTGCGCAGCGAACGCTCGCTCATTCAAACCATCGGAAGAACCGCCAGAAACATAGACGGACGTGTGTTAATGTATGCAGACAGGATGACGAACGCGATGCAGAAGGCGGTCTCCGAAACCAATCGCCGCCGGAAGGTTCAGCAGGATTATAACGAGAAGAACAATATCACGCCGGAGAGCGTCAAGAAGAACATCGTTCAGATACTCGAATCGGTTTACGAAGCCGACTACGTCACCGTGCCGAAGGCGAGCGAGGCGGCCGAGCGCTATTACTCGGTGAAGGACATTACGAAACGCATCGAGGCGCTGCGGAGGGATATGAAAGAGGCCGCAGACAATCTTGAATTCGAACTCGCCGCCGAACTCCGCGACGAGATACAAAAACTGCAGGAGGCGGAACTTTCGTATCGAGGCAAAGGATAATAAAGTGTAGAAGTGTAGGAGTGTAGAGGTGTAGGAGTTGAGAGACAACTTATATGTGCGGAGGGAATCCCGTGGGAAAAATAACAAAATTTCAGGAAATTCTGGCCTGGCAGAAGGCAAGAGCACTGGTCAAGGAAATATACAGATATTCCAGTACCGGGTCTTTTGGCAAGGACTTCGCGCTTCGCAGCCAGATGAGGCGGGCGGCGTTATCAATAATGAGCAACATCGCGGAAGGTTTCGCCAGACGAACGTCAAAGGAATTTGCAAACTTTTTGAACATTTCCGCAGCCTCG
>JBDRIB010000303.1:0-5576 GCA_043816375.1 Planctomycetota bacterium
CAGCTCGTAGAATAGAACCGTTTCTCACCCTGCCCCGACGGGGGCCCGGTTTTCAAAGCAAATTGCGAAACCCACCAGCATAATTCCTACCCTTTATCCGTTTGTTTTGGTAAATTGATATTCCAGATTCCACCACGGAGGAAATTTATGCCCGACGACCTCGAACAAAAACCGGATGAATCAAAAGAAGAAATCACCCGCCTGAAGGAAAGACTGCGCGAACTGTTTGAGCAACATATCAAGGAAAACGAAGGCCAGCCTCTTTTTGCCTCCGACATCGAAAGCCTAGAGGAACGCGCAAAATGGGAAACCCGACAACTCAAGCAGTGGGAAGCCCGCCACAAAATTTTGATAATACTTAACCCGAAAGGCGAGTTTGAGAAAACACAGCCGCTTGATCCCGCTCTGCTTAAGTTTTACGAACGCGAAAGGGAATGGCTTTATCTTGAACTCCGTCAACGCTGGCTGAAGGATGAAGGCAAGGCCTTTCTTGAAGCAATCATTTTTGGACTGCAAGACCCAAAAAATCTCTGGGACAAAGGACGCCTGGAGGAAGAACAACCCGGGCTGGATTTTGCCAGTGTTACTATCGCTGATGGCAAAAGGTTCGCCGATTTCAAATACGTCCATCAGACCAAAGACCGGAACTACCGCGACCTGAGGAGGGCCGACCTCAAAAACCAAAATCTCCATTATAGAGTAAATCTTAAGCGGGCAGACCTAACCGATGCGAACCTTCAGGGAACAAATCTCAGTGATGTGAACCTTCAGGAGGCAGACCTCAGTAACGCAAATCTAAGAGGGGCTGACCTCAGTGACGCGAACTTTCAGGATGCAGTCCTCAGGAACACGAATTTTCAGGAGGCAAACCTCTGGAACGCGAACCTTCAGAGGGCAGACCTCAGTATCGCGAATCTTCAGATGGCAGACATTGGTAGCTCGAACCTTCAGAAAGCATACTTCGAAAAGGCGAAACTTCAGGGAGCGGATTTTAATTGCGCTGATGTCGCGGGACCAGTTTTGAAAAAGAGTCGCTTGGATGCCAGCCAGTCCGAAGTAGAGCAGGAAATCGACGACAGGTCGGCGGATTTCAGAAATGTGGAGTTCTCCCGCGAATGGCGCGGACCGAGGTGGATAATTCCAGTTATTGCATGGATAATACACCTCGGAAAGAAGAAACTGGCGTGGCGAAAATGGAAAGGAAAGAAGAAAACACGACGAGAGATAAGGATGCAAGAATACCCGGAACCGAAAAGGTGGTACGCTGGCCGGCCAACGACTTTTTTTCGCGTTGCCACATCCAATGTTGACTGGTCGAAAAATCCGGGCCTGAAGCGATACATTGAAGATGAGCAATTTATCGAGGACTTCAAGGAAAAGCATCCAAAGATTTACTGGCTCTGGGCAATGTCGTCCGACTGCGGCAGATGCCTTTCCCTTTGGGCCTTCTGGTCTGTATTCTTTGCTGGATTGTTTGCTATTATCTACACGGCCTTGCCAAGCATTGTCACCGTTGATAGCAATTTGCCTTATGGACATTTCTTCACCAATCTCTATTTCAGCGTCGTTACATTCACCACGCTGGGTTTCGGCGATATTCACGCAGACAACCTCTGGGGTGCCTTTGTCGTCGGAGCCGAAGTGGTTCTCGGCTACTTCTTCCTGGGCGGGCTGGTTGCGATACTGGCGAGTAAACTGGCGCGACGCGCGTAGCCTTGAAAAAAGTGTAGAAGTGTAGAGGTGTAGAAGTTATTGTCTGGTGTTCATCTATGTTTATCTGCGGCTAGAGGAAGTTTCAGGTCTTCTCTGCGCGCTCCGCCACAAACCGTAGGCGGACAAGGCTCTGCGGCTTTGCGGTGAATTCGTCTGTGCAATTTGCTCATCTGAGAAACGGTTCTAATCGCAAAACCTCGTCCCGTCGGGACGAAGTGAGAAACGGTTCTATTCTACGAGCTGGGCCCGATAAATCGGGCCTGCGCTCCGTAAATAGAACCGTTCCGGTCGCAAATTGCGCTCCGCCCGTTCCCCGGAGCATCCCAGGACCTGTTCTATTCTACGAATCGCGCTCGCACCCTCGCGCGATTCCGTAAATAGAACCGGTCCGCCGTAATTGGTGACAGTCACCTTTTGCGTTGTAATTGGTGACAGTCACCGGTTTCCCTTGTGGGCGATGTGTTTGACTGGGCGGGCGGGGGAATCTATAATGGGGGTATGAGCGATGAGATGAAACAGAATTTGAAGTCCCTGCGTGAGCGGCTGGCGCGAGTTGCGTCGTCGATGGACGTGGAGGGCAAGATGCAGCGCCGGGCGGAGATTGAGAAGCGGATGTCCGAGCCGAATTTCTGGAAGGACCAGGCGGGCGCGCAAAAGACGGTGGCCGAACTGAAAAAGGTGAAATCGGTCACCGAGCCATACGGGGAGATGAGCCGGAGGCTTGAGGACTGCGAGGTGCTGCTGCAACTCGCGCTGGAGGAGAACGACGCCGAGGCGCTGAAGGGACTGGAGGGGGACGTCGCCTCGCTGGCGCGCGCCGTGGATGAGTATGAATTCAAGGCTATGCTCGGCGGCGAGTATGACGCGAACGACGCGTTCGTGAGCATACACGCCGGCGCGGGCGGGACGGAGTCGTGCGACTGGGCGGCGATGCTCTTTCGGATGTACGCCCGCTGGATTGAGCGCAAGGGTTTCGAGTCGCGCATCGTGGATTCGCTGGATGGCGACGGGGCCGGTTATCGCAACATTATGATGGAGGTCAACGGCCCGTGGGCATACGGTTATCTGAGGTCGGAGCTAGGCGTGCACAGGCTCGTGCGGATTTCGCCCTTTGACTCGAATGCGCGGCGGCACACTTCGTTCGCTTCGGTCGACGTCGTGCCGAAACTGGAGGGGGACATCGAGATAGAGGTCAGTGATTCCGACATACGCGTGGACCGCTTCCGCGCGGGCGGCGCCGGCGGGCAGCACGTCAACGTGACCGATTCGGCCGTGCGCATCACGCATATCCAGACCGGCATTGTCGCACAGTGCCAGAACGAACGCTCGCAGCACCAGAACTATGCCACGGCGCTGAGGGTGCTCAAGGCGCGGCTTTATCGTCTCGAAGAGCAGAAGCGCGAGAAGGAACTTGCCGCGCTGTACGGCGAGAAGGGCGAGATAGCCTGGGGCAACCAGATTCGTTCCTACGTGCTGCAGCCGTACCAGATGGTCAAGGACCATCGCACGGGGTATGAGACGGGGAAGGTTCAGGCGGTGCTGGACGGCGATTTGGACGACTTTATGGAGGCGTATCTTCTGCGCAAGGGCGTGAGCAAGGGCGGCGCCGCGTCGAAGGGGCGTCGCGGCACAGGGGATTAATGCAATTTGCTCATCTGAGGAAGCGGTTCCAGGAATGGTGACAGTCACTAATCTACGAACCTCGCCCTTCGGGCTCGCTTCCGTAATTAGTGACAGTCACCGATGGAAAAGCCGGGGGATTTGAATATGAAGATATTCCGCTGCACAGTGTTATTGCTGTTGCTTGCCTCGGCGGGCAGCGGCTGCTGGTTTCTGCGCAAACGACCCGCACGCCTTGCGGATTTGCCGCGATTCCAGGAAGCGCTGGACGCGGAGGGAATCCGCGCGGAGACCCGCGGCAGGACGGTCCTGGTCGAGTTCTGGTCGCGCCTGTGTCCCCATAGTGAGGAACTGATACCCGAGATGCAGCGTCTTCAGGACCAGTACGGCGCCGACGGCCTCCTCGTAATTTCCGTCTGCCAGGATGGGGCGGATACGGAGCCGCTCGTCAGGGAATTTTTGATATCAAAGGGTGCGAACTACACTGTGATTTTTGACGACGGCAGGATATCGGACGAATTCCGCGTGTCGGCTGCACCGGCGTTATATCTTTTCGACGCCAGGGGGCGGCTTGCCGGCCATAATCTGGACACCAAAGACCTGAAGGGGCTTGAGAGGCTCATCAGGCGGACACTCCCGGAGGGGGCCAGTGCGAAGGCTGTGGCGGCCCCGGACTGACCCGGACTTCACACCACGAAGAGCAGCGAGAGCATAGACCTAACGCTATATCCAGCCTGGAGACGGCGCAGAGTCGCAACACACCATAAGATATATTATCCGACGATGGCATTGTGGGGAATGGGGGGGAGAATCCTCTATAATGATGTCCGGGAAAGTCTTTGTCGAAAAAAAACGGCGCCGCAAAACGGCGCCGCTGTTTACCGGTAGTTTGTGTTGAAGTCAGTCGATTTTGTCGGGGTCGACGGGTTCCTTTTCTTCGTCTTTGTCTTCGTCTTTTGTGACTGAGAATGTGAAGGATTTGATGGCTTGCTGAGGATATTTCTTGAACGTTTCGAAGTCCTTTTTGTCCGAGGCATATATAATAATGACCAGGCTGTTGCGGTGCATCGTGATAATTTGGGTCGTTTTGATTTTCTCTTTATCGTTGTTATCTATGTTGGTGGTGTATGTGAGACCGTATGCCAGCCTTCCGTCAACGGCGGTAATAAATTCGTCCACCAGGTTAATCCGCCCTATTTCCATTTGCAGACTTCGTTTGATGGCCTTTACGGCGCTCTCAAGGGATTGAAATCTTGCGAAGTGGTCTTCCTTGACGGCCAAGATGCCGAATTCGCATTTTTTGCTTTCCATATATAGGTCTATTCCGGGCGGCTGCTCCTTTCTTTGCCGCCATTCGCCATCGGGCAGCGTTATCTGCCACGTTCCTGCACTGCTTTTGTAGGTTTTGCCGCCGAGAGTTGCCTTGCCTGATTGCTCAATCAGTTCTTTGATTTTGGCTTTTTCCGCTGTGAGGGTGCTTTTCGCATCGTTTTTGCCCTTATCCAGGTCGTTTTTGTGGTAATTGAATTGCGTTTTCGCCAGTGCCTCGTCAATTTTATCGGATGAGTCAGGAGGCAGGTTGACGCCCAGGAGAACCTTGTTTTCGTTTCGTTCTACAAACATCATAGCGACCTCGCCTGCCCGGAATTCGGAGCGCTTGATGGGCAGCGGACCGCCGGCCGTCGGCTGTCCATATACGACCTCCCATCTTTTCCGGAGGTTCCTGATTATGAATTCCTGGAATTCCTTTGCGTCCTCTTTGCTGTCCCAGATGGTTGCGGCAATCAGGCTGACGGCGTGGGTCTTTTTATTCCAGAAAAACTTCCACCTGTCGCCGTCCCAGCCGATGATCGAGGCCCACGTTTCGATCTTGCCGTCCATCCCGTTTCCGAGCAGCCTCAACATACCGTACTCCCCCATCGTGAGGGTCAGAAACTCGGTCCAGTCCGGTCCGAGCACCTCCGGCTTTATGTCCAGGATGACGTCCACCGGGTAGTCGATATTTTCGCCGTCGAACTTGTTGTCGTGCAGGATTTGCTCGGTGCTGATGGGCGGGTTATCGTAAAGGCCGGATGCCTTCTTCACGCCGTGTTTTTCGAGGCAGCGGCGGTAGAAGCCCGGGCCGTATGTTCGCGGGAATTCGAGCAGGTCGCAAATTGCCGGCGGCTTGAATGAACCGATTGATGGATGGACTTCGTCGGGCTTTGTTTTTTCGGAATCGTTTTTATTTTCGCGAAGCGCCT
>JBDRIB010000304.1:0-2820 GCA_043816375.1 Planctomycetota bacterium
CCGTTGCGTTGCCCAGCGCCTCGCGCATGCGAATGTGCTTGCCTTCCTCAAAAAAAAGCGCCGCCCTCTCCAGCCAACCCAGTCCGATGGAGTATCTTATGCGGAAGTCGTCGGGCCGCAGCGCCCGTGCCTTCTGCCATAGCGAAAGACGACTGCGATAATCGTGATTGCGCGTCACCGTCCCTGCGGCCAGCGTACCCAGAATGAGCATCAAAACGGCAACGAACGCAAGCCTGAATCCCCTGGCGCGCGCAAACGCCGCCCGTGCCAGATATGCCAGCCCAACGCCGGCGCACATTATCGGAAGCACGCTCGCCAGATATACCCGTCTTTCCACCATCCAGTCCCCCAGCGCAAATATGCTGGATGTGGGCGCGAGCGAAAACAGAAACCAGAATATCGCCGCCGAAATCAGCAGCCCGTTCGCCCGACCGAACGCGCGCGCCAGGTGTCCCGCGACAAAGCCCGCCGCGACCAAAGCGGCGATAATTGCGATGAAAGGGATGAAGCGAGGTTCGAAACCCCGGTATTCCGGATATGCATGGTTGATGTTCAGACCCGTGGGATACAGCAACATTCCGAGGTAACGCGATACTACCTCGCACTGGCCCAGAAGGTAGCGGGGACTCAAAACTCCCTCGTACTGAAAAATCGCGCCCACGGTCAACACGCGCCACATCGCAAGCCCCGCTGCAAACGCAAACACCGCCGCGAACGGACTCCAGTACGGCCAGGCGCGAACGGCACGGCGGAAACTCCCGCGCGAAAGGAAGCACACCTCCGTCAGAAGCAGCAGGAGCGGAAGGGCGATTCCCAACTCCTTGCTCAGCACGGCAATGGCAAAACTCACAAACGAGAACGCGGTGAAATATACCGCGAGGATGTAACGCCGGCGTTTTCCGGACCGGCGCGCGAGAAAATAAAACACAAGCGCCAGCAGGCAAAAGGTGGTGCACATAGAAGAGGAGCGTCCGCTGACGTACGTCACGCCTTCGGAGAGCAGCGGATGCAGCACGAAAATCATCCCGGCAAGGAACGCGGCAAGGATATTGAAATTTCTCCGGGAGCGTTCACTTTCTTCGCGTGTTGAACTGTCCGGTTTATTGAGCAGTCGTCCCAGCCATATCAGGGCGAGCACGAAGACCAGCACGCCGTTAATCGCGTGAATCCAGTTGTTCACGAAATGAAAGCCCCACGGCCCCGGCGGCTCGTTCCCGGCGGCTTCGGGGCTGAGCGTGTAATTCAGAGAGTATGTGAGCCAGAGGGCAAACCTGCGGGGCTGCTCCCACAATACCGTTGCGAGGTAGCCCGTATTGCGGATGTAGTAATTGCCGACTATCTGCCAGTGGTCGTCGAACTGGAAGGGCGTGTCGAGGTTATTCAAATAGACCAGATGGCAGGCGGTGATGATGACGATAATTGCGAAGGTTATCTTGACGGCCATAGTTCCTTGCACGACGTGGTGGCGGCGACGACGGATTATATCATACATCCGGGTCGATTATAAAGGATGGAATACTGATTATGCAACGAGAGAAGATTACCCGACAGCCTATGGGAAGCCCCGACCTCAACAAACTGGCGGCATAGAACAAATGTAACGAATGTTGCACAACAATGTTTTTACAGGAAAATACGGACCTGACCCACGTTTGATTATTCGTCACCCTTGGGACGAAAAACGCAATATACAAGTTCCTTGTCGATTAACTTGATCTCTTTGTTTTGTGTGTCAACCATTATAGTCGTTGTCCTGTACTTATGCCCCATTTCCAGCATATCTTTTCGTGTCTCTGGGGTTGTCTTCAAATAAGCAACAAGTAACCGTCCGTCCGGAGACCAACGCGGCTTATGTTCCGTCCAATATCTCTCTTTGTCGGCAGTATTGTTGTCCTTTGGAAATTTAACAATGCACTCAGGAGGTGTTGAGTTTTCGATATCGGCCATCCACAACTCGGAGGTCCCTCGCAAAAATGCCACTCTCTTCCCATCTGGTGAAAGAGAAGGATTGGAACCCCGAAGCAGTAACTTCTTTTGCCCGGTTTCGAGGTCTAAAACCCAGATGTCTGAATCTGCTTTAATTTCTTCTCCGACTACTTCATAACATATCTTCTTCCCGTCCTCTGAAACGTTACCGATATACGGTAACGGTCTATCAGAAGGGAATATCTGACATGACCGTAGTAGATTACCTTCTAAATCGTATACATTTAAGGTGGAAAGGGGAGAATCCCAGAAGGATACGACAATTTTGGACGCTTTAAGCGCGTATGCAACTTCCCAAATTTTTGCTTTGTTGGAAGCGTCTGACAAAATAATTTCTCCGTCACCATAATCTATTACGTCCCAGCGTGTGACGGAGTCGATGTTGTCACGATCATCAGGAGAAATTCTGCGATCAATCTTTACCCTTTTCCTTTTAGCCCTTCTCAAAACTGATGTTCTCAACCTCGGGTCTGTAAGAACATAAAAATATTCTTCAGTTCCCGGCAAGGGCTTAAATGAAGTCAGATTTATCAATGGGGAAATCAGAAGAGAACATGATTTTGGCCCATCTCCGCGCAATTCCACACCATCTCCCGACAAGGTTGGTTTCTCGACGCGCCATACGTCTCCTTGAAAGTGTACATAAAGATTGCTCCCATCTTCAGACCATTGTAATCCGCTGGAACCTGGCCAGTATGCTATGGCTTTCTCTTTATCGCCGTTCAAATCAGCAAGGCATATGTATGGCATCGGCCACGAATAATCATCCCGCGGGTATGCGATCTCGCCCTTGACACGAAGTCTGGGCACAATTCTATAGCCTTCCGCAAGGAT
>JBDRIB010000305.1:0-6763 GCA_043816375.1 Planctomycetota bacterium
ACTGATTTTTGTGCTGACTTCAGGGGATGTTGTTTTCGCGGGTGACGGGCGGGGCTTCTCACGTCCGGTTTTGCGATTTTCCTGTATAATCCCGGTGAGAAACAGGGGTTGGAATCCCTTTCAGGTGTTCTCTTTCTGCCGGTTTTGCATTGCGTTCTTCATCGCTTTTTTTTACCCTCGGCGGCAGCGACTGTGACGGCAAGGGTTGCGGAAACGAAACGCGAAGCCGGCAACAGCAAGGCGAATGCATCGGTGCCGGACATACCCTGCCTTTCCGGAGAGATACCAAACCCAAGGGATTCGGGCCGGCTCCCGTATTATTTGCCGAAGACGATGATAGTGCCGTCGGCCAGTGTTAATATGAGGTAATCCGGGCCGGAAACGAGGTTGCCGCTGCTGGAATCCAGCAAAGGGTCCAGGGGACCCGACCGGGGATTGGTCATTGCATAGCGTATACGGATAAAGGCGGCCAGTTCGTTCAGTTTTTTCGCGTTCTCCCCGCCCACTTCTCCTGCGTACTTTGCAAGGGCATCGGGGGCGGTGCGATAGTTTCTGCACAATTCCTCGCGCGCGTATGCCGAGGTTTGCGGGGAGAGGAATTCTTCCATAAGGGAGCGGAGATATCGGGCCCTGAAGTCCTCAAGCGGGATTCCCTTGTTTTCGAGCACCTTTCCTGTAGCGCTGTCGAGTACGGTGAGAACGCCGCCCGTGGTCCAGGCTTCGCCGTCCCCGGGCGCGCAAATGTAACTGTCACGCCGTATATCATTGCACCACTCCTGCACGTTGCCGTACATATCATATAATTCCCAGTCGTTCGGCTTTTTTGTGCCGACCTCGTGCGTCTTTTGCCCGGGGTCATCCTTGTACCAGGCGTATTCGCCAAGTTGCTCTTCACTGTCTCCGAAGTGCCACCTCGTTTTACTGCCTGCCCGACAGGCATATTCCCATTCCGCCTCCGAAGGGAGGCGCAACCCGTCGCCTGCTTGTTTGCAGAACTCCTGGGCGTCGTCCCAACTAACGCTTTCTACCGGCAGGTTGTCGCCTTTGAAATGACTGGGATTGTTTTTCATTATCGTTGTCCACTGCTTCTGCGTTACCTCGTGTTTGCCAATGTAAAGCGGCCTGCCTATTTTCACCCGGTGTACGGGTCCCTCAATGCTCTCCCTGCCGGTTTCGCCGCTCGGCGAACCCATATCAAATTCACCCGCCGGCAAAAGGTGCAAGGTAATCCCGCTTTTTGCGTGTACTATTTCTTTCCACAGGCCGGTTGCCTCGTCTTTCCCTGCGGTTGTTACCGGTTCATAGAGGGCGGGTATCTCGACAGGTTGAGCGTCAGGTTTGCCGGGAGGTATGACGATACGTTTTTCCGTCATACTCGCAGCCACAATCGCCGCAACGCGAAATCCTATGTTGTTGTTCGACAAGACAGGCTCAAACCAGCCGCGATTTGCAGAACGTGTGGCTTTCGCAACACTGCTCCACGACCCGCCGCGAATGATGCGGTGATACCCGCCGTTTGCGGATATGATGAGTTTATTGTCCTGTAGTATCGGGCGGCCTTTGGCGGTGACCACTTCCTGCGGCACGCTCCAGAGCAATTCGCCGCGGTTGCGATCGATAGCCATCACGCCCTGTCCCACCAGATAAATCGTTCCGTCTTTGTCGGCCAGCAGATGGTGCTTGTTTGCCCTGGCGGCATCCGCGTAGCGGGTGACCGCGTCGGCCGGGAACTCGCGCACGAGGCTGCGCCACAGCAGGCGGCCACTGGACAGGTCGTGTGCGAACAGATAGTCGGAATCGACCGGCAGCGTGTAGACCGCCTCGCCGATGACGAGGGGACGGTTAGACATTTCGGTGCTGACGTGGCCGAATACTGCCTGTTCATTGGGGCTGTGAGGGCTAACGAGTCCGCTGTAGGCCTGGTCGTACTTTGCCACCCACATCAGCGTACCGCTCCTCACCGCGAGCGAGGCGAGGGTTCCGGAATTACTCTGGACAAGGACGGTGTCTTCCAGAACAAGGGGGGCCGAGGGCAGCATATCCGGTTTGTCACCCCGTCTGTTGAAGAGTCTGCGCCATCCGGACATTATAGTACTCCACAGCAGTTCGCCGTTCCGTGCGTCCAGCGCGATTGCGCATGTCTCCAGGGCCGAACTGTGGAGTACGGGATCGGGCATCAGCACGCAGGCGTAGATTACGCCGTTCTTGTAAACAGGCGGGCTGTCGAAACTGATTTTCTTCAGGAAATCATTGCCATTTTCGGTGCTCCACCTGCGTTTTCCCGTTTTCAGGTCAAGGCAGGTGATGGTGTTCATCGCGTCCAGTCGCCCAACTACTTTGCCTTTTTTTGAGTCTTCGATTCCCTTATGCACCAAATCTCCGGCCTGGATAGTAACGTAGGCGCACTGCTCTTCAGGTGAAATCGTCACGTAATTGAATTTCTTGGGGTGCATGACCCAGGCATCCAGTTGCGCGAGTTCAATATCATCGCTGGAGTTATCGTATATCCACAGCACCTTGCCTTTGCTAAGCGAGTAGCAGTATACCTTCACGCCGTTGGCGGCAACAACCCAGTCTTTATAGACCGAGACCGAATAAGGATAGGCAAGATATGGACCCGGCGGATTACTGGCTGTATAACTGCCGCCACCGGTTGGCTTGAGGCCTGTTCTCAGTTCAAGGTCTCTCTTTGTCTTCTCATCCGCGTTTTCAGGCAATACCCAGGTCGGCACATAGACCCTCTTGCCCTCCCCGTCTATGCATCCCAGAGTGCGTACGCGCTCTTTGAAGTAATCAACGCTTCTGACCCACCGCGAGGCGGCGGTGTTGACCTCCGCCACATCGCCTTCGGACGGCAGGGGGGAATCGAATCCAAGATTCCTGTTCAGCGTGATGTCGCCTTTGGGTTCCTTCGGCGCTTTCTTCATCGTCTCTTCGAGAAATGCTGCGAGGTCGGCCTCGGCGCCCGCCACAAGAACTTTCGCGCCCGGAAATTCCTTCCTGACGCGTTTCAGCATTTCTCCGGCGGGGTCGGGCTGAGCGATTTTGGCGTACGCATAGGCCACACGTCCCAGAGTCACCAGCGAAATATTGTCGAACAGGGTGTGGTGTCTTTCCCAGGTCCAGACCGCCTCGCGGAAGTTGGCGTATTCGAAATGGAATGCAATGCTCGTCTCAAATGCTGCGAGTCCCTGACTGGTGTAGCCGTAGGCCCTGAGAAACCTGTCCAGGGCGGCGACATCCATTCTCCTGATAATTGCGTCGAATTTCTTCCCGGCCTTCTTGTCGAAGAGTCTTCTGTAGAGTTGCAGGTTGGCCAGGATTGTATCGGCAACCTCGGGGATGTGGGATGCGCTGTAACAGATGGCCACATGCTCGTCGCCCGGGTCCGCCATCGGACGGGTCAGGTCCATATCGAGAAGGGCCTGGCAGGCGTCCAGCGCCTCGTTTTTTTTGCCGGCCTTGAGCAACTGTGCAATTGTGGCGACCTGGCTTTTCACTTCGGCCTGCTGGTCCATTGTAAGTATGACGCCGGAGTTCTTGAACTCGCGGCCTGTCCGGAGATATCTTTCAAGGTCAAAGCGGTGTGATATTGCTTCGGGATATTTCTTCATCAGGGCTCTGACCTTCTTGACCTGTTCGCCTTTTCCACTGGAGGCGAGCGCGTCGAGCGCCTTGTCGAACGGGTCGAAGACATAAATCGCCCTGAGGGCGGGGAGCAGGACCTGCATGCTCACGTCGGCCCCCGAGGAGAGTTCAACTAAATCGGGCAGCGCTTCTGTGGCGTTAATGATGACCAGTGCGTCGATGCACTGGGCGACCATTCGCCCGTCTTCGCTGTGCAGCCGCTCTCGCAGCGCCGGCACGGCTTTTTTGCCTCCCGCTATCAATTCGCGGACGGCGTTGTATCGGTCGTAATAGAAGCGGGATTCCAGGTCTTCCGCGCTCGCTTCTATTGTTTTGGCGGGGACATTGCCCGCCGCATCTGTCTTAGCGTCCTCGTCGGAGACTGCTGTGTGAGGTGCGGCGAGACAAGCGCATAGCAGGATGAATACGGTAAAAGTTCTGATTGTTTTCACAGACGAATCCTCCACAAGCCGAGGGGGTTGGATTACGATTCCAGCGCCTTTTCGATTAGTATGTCGAGTTCTTTCAGGCGTTTTTTAATCAGTATTTCGCGGGGGCGGCTGAACCAGGCCTTTACATAGCCGCCGACATAGACGGGCTTGCCTACCTGCTTGTTCATGATATCGCCCATGCCACCCTCGGTGCCGACGCCGCCGATGATATCGGCAAAACCGTCGCCGTCGATATCACCTGCGGCTATGCCCCAGGATGGGAGGTTCAAATTCTCGATGCCTTTCACCTTCATAAGTTCAAATCCTCCCCTGCCGTCGCCGTGGTGCACGACCAGGTTTGACGTTCCCGCAAACCCCACGACATCAAGGTTGCCGTCCCCGTCGAGGTCGGCCATGGCCACCCCTTTATATGACGTGTCGCCCTGTTCCATTTCGACCTGTTTCCAGATGCCCAGACCGTTGCCCAGATAGACCTGCAGGGCCTGTGTCATCTCCAACTGCGGCCAGAGGCTGCCCCCGAAGACCAAGTCCAGGTTCCCGTCGCCGTTAAGGTCTCCGGTCGCTACACCCCAGGTGCCGCCGTTGCGCAGGATGTTGATGCCTATCGAGCCGTTGATGAAGTTTCCTTTCCCGTCGTTCAGCCACACCGGGTCATACTGTCTGCTGGTGACACGCGCTATGGATCCGGCTATGTCCATATGACCGTCGTTGTTGAAGTCGGCTGAAATCATCGCGCTGGCGTGGCCTGCGTCGGGCAGGCCGGTAGTCTGCATTCTCTTCCAGTTGCCTTTGCTGTCGCCGGCGAATACGACGATGCCGGTATTGGCGTGCCAGCCTGCAAAGACGATATCGAGGTGGCCGTCTTCGTCGAAGTCGGCCACTGCGACGTCCATTGCGTCGGCTGTCACGGGCAGGCCCTTCAGTCCGTTTGAGGCTTCGGTCCATTTGCCCTCGCCGTCGCCGAAGTAAGCCGCAATGCCCATGCCGTGAGCGCCGACAATGATGTCAAGGTTGCCGTCCTTGTTTATGTCCGCAAACTTGAGGCCGCCGCCGGCCATAAACCCGGCCGGCAGTCCTTCTGATGAATCAATCCATCCGCCCTTACCGTCGTAAAGCCAGCATCGTATGCCCCACTTGCCCTTTCGGGGCTTTGCCGCGATGTCGAGGTAGCCGTCCTGGTTTACGTCGCCCAGCGCGGGGTTGGTTCTCCACATACAATTGGGCCCGCTTAAACGATGCTCCGGGGTGGGAAGGCCCTTGGAGAGGTCTTCGAAGTAAGAGTGCTCCTCAATCCAGGCCAGGGTTTCCGGGTTATCGGAAAGCAGTTTGCCGGCGGCCTCGCGGTGTATTTTCAATTCTTCGGAAAGTTCGGTGACCCGCGCTCTCGAAGGGTTGCTCTTTGCTTTTTCTTCCGCGAGTTCTTTTGCGCGTTGCCTGACGGTTTCTTCGAGTTCGGAAACAACCTGCCCAAGTTCATCGACAGCGGCATCGAGTGCGACCCCCTCATCCTTTTCGCCGATGCTTTTGTCTTCGTCTACGTTTTCATCTTCGCCTTCGCCTTGGTCTTCGCCTTCGCTTCGGAGGCTGTTGCCGGCGGCGGCGCAGATGAGGACGACTGCAAGCAGGAGGGCAAGAAGACGAAATATTTTGTTCATGGTTTCACTCCGAAAATCTGCGACGGAATTTGAAGCGCCGCGTATTATACAGTTCTGCCGGTGTTTCGGCAACCTGATTCGTCCGGTTTCAAGGAGAACTTTCCACTTTCCATCCGTCCGGCAAGTTCATACATATCTATATATGAAGAAAAAGGGGTTTTGTTGGAAGTATTTCGGCTCCGGCGAGAGGTATAGCAGGCATTGTTGCCCGTTTCCTATGATTCTCCCAGTGCTTTCCCGATTATTTTGTCGAGTTTTTCAAGGCGTCTTTTAATCAGTATTTCGGGGGGGCGGCTGAACCAGGCCTTTACATAGCCGCCGACATAGACGGGTTTTCCCATCGCCTCGTTCATTATCGAGACCGTACCACCCTCGGTGCCTACGCCGCCGATAATATCGGCAAAACCGTCGCCGTCGATATCACCGGCAGTGATGCCCCAGGATGGGAGATGCAACTCCTCGACGCCTTTCACCTTCATAAGTTCAAATTCTCCCCTGCCGTCGCCTCGGTACACGACCAGGTGTGACCTGCCTGCAAGCCCCGCGATATCAAGGTCGCCATCCCCGTCGAGGTCGGCTATGGCCACCCCTCTGTATCCCGTGGCGCCCTGTTTCAGTTCGACCTGTTTCCAGATGCCCAGACCGTTGCCCAGATAGACCTGCAGGGCCTGTGTAATGAACATTTTCGGAAGGAGGCCGCCTCCGAAGACCAGGTCCAGGTTCCCATCGCCGTTGAGGTCTCCGGTCGCTACGCCCCAAGTGAAGCCGTTGCGCGGGATGTTGATGCCGATGGAGCCGTTGACGAAGTTTCCTTTTCCGTCGTTCAGCCACACCGGGTCATGCTTTCTGGTGTTAGAATTTCTTATGGAGCCGGCTATGTCCATATGACCGTCGTTATTGAAGTCGGCTGAAATCATCGCGTTGGCCTGGCCTGCGTCGGGCAGGCCAGTCGTTTGCATTCTCTTCCAGTTGCCCTTGCTGTCGCCGGCGAATATGACGATACCGATGGAAGCGTGATAACCGGAGAAG
>JBDRIB010000306.1:0-3345 GCA_043816375.1 Planctomycetota bacterium
ACAGGGGTCACCTGCCGGGAATCGAGCGCAGGCCCGTTGACGTGCTCATCGTCGGACGCGGCGGCGGAAGCCTGGAGGACCTGTGGCCGTTCAACGAGGAAATCGTTGCGCGCGCGATTTTCGCCTCCGACATTCCCGTAATCTCAGCCGTCGGTCATGAAATTGATTTTACCATAGCCGATTTTGTCGCGGACCTTCGCGCACTCACTCCAAGCGAGGCGGGCGAAAAAGTCGTTCCGCGCAAAGACCTGCTGCTGGGGCAACTCTCATCCGTGCGGTCCTCGCTGGCCGTCGCCCTGCGGAATGCCCTGGTTCTGCAAAAAGAGCGACTGGACTCAATCGCGTCTTCCTATGCCTTCAGGCTTCCCCTGGAACGTGTACACCGCGAAGAACAGGACCTGGACGACCTTTCCACCCGGATGTATTCCGCCGGCCGAATGCTCGTTTCCGCCGCGCGCGAGAGAATAGCCGGTGTCGCGGGCAGGCTGGACAATCTCAGTCCGCTCAAGGTGCTTGCCCGCGGATACAGCGTCACCAGTGTCGCCCGGAGCGACAGTCCGATTACAGACGCGCGAAGCGTAAGCGAAGGCGACGAAATAGACACAAGATTGCACAGGGGCCGCGTCCGCTCGCGCGTAATTGATGTTGAAGACTCTTGACACCAGGCCACCTGAAACCTGAAACGTTGCCGCCGCTCACGTAATGCGGCGCAAAGAACATTATTTGCCAAGGAGCATCGTATGACCGGGAAAAATGAATCTTTCGAAACGTCGCTCGAAAAACTGGGGAAAATAGTCGAGGAACTCGAAGGCGGGGACCTGCCGCTTGAAAAATCCATCAAGCGATACGAGGACGGCGTGAAGTTGCTCAAGGAGTGCTACGCATTTCTCGAAAAGGCGGAAAAGAAGATACAGAAACTGGTCAAGCGCGACGACGGCACGTTCTCGCTCCAGGACTTCCAGCCCGAAGAAGACGCCGAAGGGCAATAAGAAGGCGGAAATTACGGAGCGCAATTTGCGACCGGAACACTGGTGACTGTCACCGAGATAAAAGCGTTTCTCAGATGAGCAAATTGCATTGAGATGAAGTTTAATGTCTTTCTAACCAGCAGGAGGACGAACAATGAAACGCGCGACAATTCTGTCAACAGCGTTGTCTATGGCCGTAATCCTTGCCGCGGCAATCTTTGTCCCGAGAAACTTCGCCAACCCGCCGGCAGACGAAAAGCCCTCCCTCAAGTCTATGTTCAGCCAGGCGGAATATGTCTTCGCAGGGGAAGTGCTCGCCGCGAGCAGAATGGAGACGAAGGGTTATCCCGCCCAAGTGCTTATTAACGTAAAATTTAAAATTACGCAACGTTTCAAAGGCGAATGCGACAGTGACGAAATCACCATCGGTTACGGGTTCCCCCGGCGCAGCGACGACGTTCCCTTCAAGTGGCTCAAGGGCGAGACCGCAGTCGTCTGCCTGAAAGACGGCAAAGTGCCCGGGACTTACCAGCCCATATCGCCGTACTTCGGCAAAATCCCCGCGTCCGAAAAAACGCTCGAGGAAATCAACTCAATACTCGGCGACGAGCCGGTGCAGCAGCCTGCGTCGGGCGATGTTTGCGTCACCCTCCGGATGCCCGAGCCTGTTGTCGAAGTCGGAAATTGCGCCGCACTTGACGTGCGCATCGAAAACGCGAGCAAGAAGATGCTGGACCTGAACGGCCGTTTGCTCTGGGGCCCGGGGCTTCGGATTGAAATTACCGGCCCCGGGGGCGACAAGTATCTGATACACTACCCCAAATACAAATTACAGCCTCTGGGAAACGGTTTGGCGCTTACGCCGGGAATGTATTTCGGCCGGACGACTGACACAACCGCCGTGTTCAAATTCAGCGCTCCCGGCCTGCACAAAGTGCGCGTTACCTATCAAAACAAAACGAACAAAGACGCTGCGGGCCTGGCGCTATGGACGGGCACAGCGGAGTCAAACGAGGTGAAGATACTTGTCGTAGACTGGGAAAAATCCCCGGAGAAAGTACTCCAGCATTTTGCCGGAAAATTTCAAGACTCCGTCTGGCCAAAAACTTCCGAGCATCCAGTTGTGACAGGATCCGACTTTGTTAATCCCAAAGACAAGGAAGATGTGTTGATTAAGGTCGCTGGCGTCGGCGTCGGCGTCGACGGAGAGGGGGTGGCGCTGTTCAGCAGGAAGCACGGTGTGTTCTGGATAGGGGTTCCTGCAACACACGAGAAGCCCGCCGTCTGGTACGGACCCTTCAAAACCAGCGCGATTGTGAGGTAAACCAGCAGACCACGACGAACAGCAACGCAAAAGGTGACTGTCATCCTTTTGCATTCGTAGGATAGAACAGGTCTTGGGATGCTCCGGGGAACGGTTCCTGTTAGGAAAGTTGACTCCGCCCGCCCCCGATACTGCGGCCGACAAACCTCGCCGCGCCAAATAAAATCGCGATTACGGCGGTCAGATACGTCACCACGTGACAGTAGAACATAAAAGGTCCGAAGAAGAAAATCCTCCCCTTCCCCGCAAACTTGAACATCCCCCGGTTGATTACGAAGGAGTAGATAAGCGCCGCGCCCGCCGAGACGATGTTCAGCCACCACAGGGCCTTGAAAAAGGTGCCCGCAAGAAGCGTCAGGAACATCAGCCACGACATCGGCAGGTTAACCTTGTCGCGCCAGTTCGAGTAAGGCGTGCCGGGCGCTCCGCCCTTTCTGCGCAAGGCCAAATCAGTCAAATCGGCGGTTCTGCAGAAAACTTCCTTCAGATAACTCCACAACGTGTGAACGCGTTTGTGGGAGCCGCTTATATCTTCGCGCCGGAGAATCTTCGAGCCGCGCGATGAAATGTCATAGCCGAAGTCAAAATCTTCCGCGCCCCTGCGGTCTTCCCTGAACCCGCCGGTTTCCTCGAACAGTTCCCGCCGAACCGCGCCTAGAGAGGCCCAGAACCAGGGAATCCCGCCGTCGGCTGCGGACTGCTCGTGATGCCAGAGAACGAACGAATCAAAGAGGGCGCTGAAGGGCGGCGTGCCTTTAGGCGGTTTCTCAAAATGTCCGACGAGCGCGTCGCAGCCGGTTTCCCGGAAAGCCCTTTCCATCGCGGGCAGCGCGTCATCGGCGAGCACGATATCCGAATCGAGAAAGAGCAGGATTTCTCCCGTGGCCTCCTTTGCCCCGCGATTTCGCGCCGCCGCGCGCCCGCTGCCTTTCTCGATGCCGACAACCCGGCAGCCCGGCGCGCACGCCGTTTCTACGGTTCCGTCGGGGGATGCGTTGTCCACAACGACGATTTCCGTCGTCTCACCGCCGGACTTCCGCACCGCTCCGATGC
>JBDRIB010000307.1:0-4715 GCA_043816375.1 Planctomycetota bacterium
GGGCGAGCCGCCGCAGTACGAGAAGAACCGGCGCTTCCTCGAAATCGCGTTTCGCAAGCCCACCTGGGTTAAGGTCGTAGTCGCCGACAAAACGACGCCCGCGGAGATTGACGAAGTCGCCCAAATCGTCGCCTCGGTCAGTCCCGCAATCCCGATGATAATCCAGCCGGTCACACCACGGGGCGGCGCCGAATCTGCGTCCGCAAATGCTATCTTGTCCCTTCACGAAGCCGCGAAAGCGCATCTCTCCTCGGTCCGCGTCATCCCCCAAATCCACAAAATCCTCAACCTGAGATAAGGTGAAAAGGTGACTGCCACTAATTACGACGGACCGGTTCTATTTACAACGCAAAAGGTGACTGATAATATAACCGCATGAGGTTCCGAGTAGCTGTTATACTACCTGTAACCAAATAACGGCTACTTAAAGGAGGAACCCCATGCGTTATATCGGCATCGATCTTCACAAACAGAACATTGTCGTCGCTGTTGGCGACTCACGCGGTTCGCGTCTTGTGAGCAGGACTTTTTCCACCGGGAATGTTGTCCCGGTTATCTTGTTCTTCAAAAGGCAAACGCCTTTTACAGCCGTCATTGAGGCTTCGTGCAGCTATCGCTGGCTGTATGATCTGCTGAGTCCTCTGGGCGAGGTGAAAATCGCCCATCCGCTGAGGCTCAGGGCAATTGTATCAGGCCGTGCCAAGACGGACAAGCTTGATTCGGCGATGCTGGCGAAATTGCTCATGGCCGGGATGATACCGGAGTCGTACGTTCCGCCGCGGCCGTACCAGGACCTGCGAGATATCACGAGGGCTCGCGCCAGGCTGAGCCGTCAGGCGACGAAGGCCAAGAACGAGATTCATGCGTTGCTTGCCCGGGCCAATTGCCGGGCGCCTTACAGGTCTCCGTTCGGTCCTCGCGGTCGCAGGTGGTTGTTGGAAACCAATCTCGGTCCCGTTGCCGACCGGGTGAAAAGCGAACTCGTCCGGCGGTTGGAGCATTACGAGTCCGAGATTGCTGTGATGGACGCGGAGATTAAGAATATCGCCGGGAGGTTTCCGGAGATTGAGTCGCTTCAGGACATTCACGGATTCGGATTGTTTTCCTCGCTTCTGGTAACGGGCGAGATAGGCGAGCCGTGGCGGTTTCCGAGCGGGGAGAAGGTTGCCGCCTATGCCGGTTTGACGGCGCGAGTGAATCAGTCGGGCAGCCACAACTACCACGGCCACATCACGCGGCAGGGCTCGCCGTGGCTGAGATGGATACTGGTGCAGGCGGCGATGCACGTGACACGGCGGGATGTCAAGTTGCGCAACTTCTACCAGCGAGTGAGGAAGCGCTCCAGCGCGAAGATAGCGAGAGTTGCGGTGGCTCGCAAGCTCGCGGTAATATCGTGGGTGCGGTTGAAGATATGGCATCGTCGTCACAGAGCAAAAATGCAGTACTGTGATAAAGCAACGCGTGTAACGGAACGCTCTGGGCTCGTTTTAATGACTGGTGAGCGGGAAAGTTCCCCCGTATGCGCCGTGTGACTGATTGAGCCGGGCGTTCACGAAAATTACAATGCACGGCCCGAAGATGAGCAAGGGTACGGTGCGAATGGGTGTCTGCAATACACGCGTATTAAAAATCAAGGGAACACCTTGACTCATGCGGTTATGGGTGTCACTAATTACAATGGACCTGTTCTATTTACGGAATCGCGCGAGGATACGAGCGCGATTCGTAGAATAGAACAGGTCCTGGAATGCTTCGGGCACAACCCCATGCGCCAAGACTCGTAGATTGGTAACTGTCACCTTTTCGGCAATGTCATCCTGGTCGCGCAAATCACAAAAACAGTTCTGAATCTATCCGCCTTTCGGTTCAAATGCAATTTGCTCATCTGAGGAAGCGGTTCTAATCTACGAATCTCGCCCCCCCTTGCGGGGGACTCGATTCCGTAATTAGAACCGTTCCGGTCGCAAATTGCGCTCCGCCCGTATGGGTACGGGCCAGAGAGGCGGACAGGTGTCACCTTTTCGGATTTACTCGACCTGCTTGCCTTTGATGAGATCGATGGCGTGCGGAATGGCGGGTGCGACGAAGTTGAAACATTCGACGGCGCCTTTCGGGCTGCCGGGAAGGTTTATGATGAGAGTTTGACCTGCAATGCCGGCGATTGCGCGGGAAATCATTGCATTCGGCGTTATCTTCAGGCTGCCCGCGCGCATCGCTTCGGCAAAGCCCGGCAGTTCGCGCTCTATAACCCGGCGCGTCGCCTCGGGCGTTACGTCACGCGGGGAGGCGCCGGTCCCGCCGGTCGTCAGGATGAGGTCGCACGTTTCGCACAGCCGCCTCAACGCGCGGGCTATCGCTTCGATGTCGTCCGGAATAATTCCCAGTTCGGCAACCTTCCCGCCGAGTTCCCTGACGGCGCTATCCAGCAAGGGGCCTGAGGCGTCCTCGCGCTCGCCGCGGAACGACCTGTCGCTGACAACCAGGATGCCCGCCGTGATTTCCTGCCAGTTCATATTTCAAACCATAATTTGCGTGAAGTTGACAATCACAAATCTTTTTCACCTGAGCCGGATTCGGTTCCGTTACCGGCGACTGTCACCTTTTCGATTTCGCCGCCGGGCTGGACCGTGCCGCTCTTGAGGACGCGCACGAAGATGCCTTCGCGCGGCATAATGCAGTCCCCTACCTGCTTGTATATTTCGCAGTGGTCGTGGCATTCCTTGCCGATTTGCGTGACCTCGACGAGCGCGTCGGGGCCGATTCTCAGTCTGGTACCGATGGGAAGCGAGGGCAACACGATGCCCTCGGTGACGAGATTCTCGCCGAACGAGCCGTCCTCCACATCGGCGCCCTTTGCTTTCATCACTGCGATGCTCTCAGACGCGAGCAGGCTCACCTGGCGCCGGGGCATGCCGGCGTGCGCGTCGCCCTCCAGACCGTAATCGGCGAGCAGCGTGCCCGATGGTACGGAGCGCTTACGTACGCCCTTCTTGCTGGAAATACAGACCGCGATGACTCTTGCCACAGGCTTCTCCCTGGAATCTGATATCTGATATTCTCCAGAGGGGCAGAGATTACAGAAGTGCGACGTGCGTGTCAAGCGGGCACGGTGATGAATTCGACTAATGGACGAACAGCACGCCGAGAACGCACCTCTCCATATTATCTATGGAACAGACGGTTATGGCCAGATAACGGGATTGGAAAGTTTTTGTATTTTTTGCAAAAAAAACCGAGACTTTTTTCGCTCTTATGTGTCTAGTTATTTGGAAACGAAAAAGAACACCCCAAAGAAACGGGAGGAATAAGATTTTTACCGCGCATATAAACCTTTCAACATTCTACGGGAGGATTGCAATGAAAGCGAAATTAGTTATTTTTTCCTGCGTGTCGTTTATGGGTGTGATTGCCGGCGTCGCCCAGGCAGCGACAGTTGATCCAATTTTGCCCTGGCTGGACAAGTGGTTCCAGGCGCCCGAGTTGGTGGAGCCGTGGGGCTACGACATAGTGTCGCAGTACGACCCCGCAGGTGTTGCCCCTACCCAGGTCGTGATGGATGACTGGAGATGCGAAGGAACCGGCTGGGTGAAAGGCTTCCGCTGGTGGGGCTCGTACTTCAGCGAATATCGGATTGAGAACCTGACCGGTTTCTATCTCAGTATCCATAACGACCATCCTGCCGGCGCCGAGCCCAGCCATCCCGGCAGTCTACTGGCGGAAAGCTTCGTCCCGATAGCCGATGTTGCTTACGAGCATCCCATCGGTGTGGACTCATACGGGAACATAGTGTATGAGTACTTCGCCTGGCTCGATGAATGTTTCTGGCAGGAAGGCACGGCGGCAAATCCCGTCGTCTACTGGGTCAACATCGTCGCCGAGATTGATAACCCTGACCAGGATATCGACGACAATGTCTGGGGCTGGCACACCGCTGTGCAGCCGCACAACATTGACGATGCGGTCCAAGTTTTCGACTACGATTTTGATACCGGCACTTACCTGGGATATGAGCCTATTGAGTGGGAAGGCATCTCGCTTGATATGGCATTCGAGGTTATCCCGGAGCCGGGCACGCTTCTTCTGGCAGTGCCGGCAATCTTCGGGCTGGTAGCCGTAATCCGACGCAGGAAATAACACGAACTCGAACGTATTGAGGAGACATCCCAAAGGGGGTCCCCGCCTTGAGCGGAGGCCCCCTCTTCTTATGCACTTTTTTGAGCGGATTGACACGGCGGGCATATTGTGATATTTTATGTCATTAGTTGTTGCGTGGTTCTAACCTGCACGGTGGGCACGGAGTAACCTGAAGGGGCAATATGCCGGTCAGAGATTGGCCAGTTGACAATATGAGCACGCAGGTGCTCGTTATCGGAGCCGGGGCGGCGGGCCTCAGGGCCGCAATCGCCGCAAAAGACGCCGGTGCCGATGTGCTTGTCGTCACGAAAGGCAAATTTTGCAAAAGCGGCGCCACCTTCGACAACATCAATAATGAGTGGGCATATCAGGCCGCCGCAGGCGTCCCCGCCAAACAGGACAATCCCGAGAAACATTTCCAGGAAATGGTTGACCTGGGTCAGGGGATGATAAACAACGAACTCGCCTGGCTGGTCGCCCAGAACGCCTACGAAAAACTCACCGACCTCCAGGCATACGGCGTGCGCTTCAGGCAGGAAAACGGCGAACCGCTGCGCGTGCCCGGCTGCTTCAGCGCCGTG
>JBDRIB010000308.1:0-4120 GCA_043816375.1 Planctomycetota bacterium
TCGTCGCGCGCAAACTGCTCTCAATCCTCAAAGACGGCACGGCCGCGCAGATGAAGAAACATCTGGGAGAAGTGCGTCAGCGCCTCGGTCCCCCCGGAGCCGCGGGTCGCGCGGCCGATTCCATCCTCAAGCGAATCGGCATCCTGAAATGATGAAACCCGGCGAAGGGAAGTAGATTCAACGTTTACCCGACATGCCGTGTGGCGGGCAGATATACGCGGAACGCGCGCAATTTGCGACCCATACAGACAAGCCGGAACGGTTCTATTTACTTCGGACCTGTTCTAGAATTACGGAGCGAGGCCGAACGGAGTGAGGCAAGCTCGTAGATTCAGAACAGGTCCTCACTTCACCCCGCCCAGTACGGGCCTGTATGGGCCGGGGGTACGGTGTTCAATTAGAACCGTTTCTCAGATGAGCAAATTACATAAATTCACCGCCGAGGCGCGGAGACTTGTCCGCCTACGGTTTGTGGCGGAGCGCAGAGAAAACGCGAAAACACAGACAAATGCAGATTCTTTGACCTTTGGCCTTGATTAACAGGGACTTGAATCGGACTTGAAGCGGGAGAAAAAACAAACAAGGATACACAGGATAAACAGGATTGCACTTCTCAACTACGGAACCACGACTCTACGGCACCACGGAACTCTTACACTCCTACACTTCTATACTTCTACACTTTTTCCGCGCGAGGCCTGCGAGTCCCAGCAATCCCGCGCCGATTAGCGCGATTGTGCCCGGCTCGGGGATGAAGCCGATATCAAGTGTGGTCCAGTGGTTTTCTGAATCATAGAAGGCATACAGATATTGACCTGCGCCGAGGGTGCTGTCGATTATTTTGTCCCCGTCTATATAGCCGTCCAGCAGATTGACATTGTCGCCGGAAACGGCGAACAAATCTATCTCGCTGACGTCGATATCCATCCATCCGTAGTTGATTTCGAGGTCTTCCACCTCAAGGGAGCCGCCTGACAGGTTATAAATCCCGCTGGAGCCGGATTCCCTGCCAAGATACAGATAACTGCTGACCGTGTGAGTCCCACCTTCCTGGTTGAATTCACCTATGCCTTCGTAGCCGATGTATTCCTTGAAACTGACAGAGAGTTCCCCCGTTCCGCTCAGGTTGTAAGTCCCATTGGAGCCAGCCCAGAAGCCGAGGGTGAGTATGAAATTCACCGTGTTCGTCCCTCCCGACTGATTAAATTCTCCTGTACCGTATCTGCCGACTTCTTCTTCCTCTACCAAAAGATCTCCTGCGTTCAGATTGTATGCCCCCGTGGAACCGGACTCCGAGCCAAGGCGCAATGCCATACTGACCGTGTTAATCCCGCCGGTCTGGTTAAACTCGCCCGTGCTATAGCCGCCGACGTATTCGTGTCGGGCCGAAAGTTCTCCTCCGCTTAGATTGTATTTGCCATAGGAGCCAGGTACGTCAACAACACCAATGCACAGGCTACTCCCCACCGTGTTGGTCCCGCCGGTCTGGTTGAATTCGCCCGTGCCGTAGTAGCCGATATATTCACTGTGATCATAATAACCGATAGAAAGTTCCCCTGTTCCACTCAAATTGTAAGTTCCGCTGGAGACGGATTCGTAACCAAGGAACAGATGTCTGGTGATAGTGTTAGTTCCGCCGTCCTGATTAATGGTTCCTAAAAGGTTATACCCCGCATAAAGATATAAGGACTCTGCCGCGCCGGTTATGTCGGTTATTTGCGCGGTGCCGCCGTTGTCGTTGTAGGCGTTATCCGATGAGGTCGGGATGCCGTTGTCCCAGTTGAGCGGGTCGTGCCAGTCGCCGGTGGTACCTGTCCAGTTGGTGGAGTCGGCGTGTGACTGCGATGCCGCGAGAAGTGAGGAAAGGACCGCCACCGTAACGATTATTCCAAATCGCCTCATAACATTCTCCCTTGATAAAGCATATCTGAATAATCCACATCTCTTATGTTTACGCGCACTATCCTGTAACGAGAAGTCTTTTACCTGAAATTTGAAATTTCTCTGGTTGCCCGTTTCTTTTTTGTCGTGCTAATCGTCCAAACGGTGACAGTCACTAATCTACGCCCCGACTTTCGCATTCTTTTATTATGAATGTCGGGGCCCCTATATGTATAGACACATGAGAAGCGAAATAATCTCGAATAAAATCGGGGAAAATTCGGGGCATTTCGCCCTGTTTGAGGCAAGTGCTTGCGGTGCAAGACATTAGTGGTTGAAAAAACTTTCGCTTGTTGGGGAATTTGAGAGGGAAAATCATTATCCGGTCTGACTCGTCGCTGTGCAATTTGTTCATTTGAGGAACGGTTCTAATACGCCTGCGGCGCACAAATCGAAGAACCTCGTCCCGTCGGGACAGAGTGAGAAACGGTTCTATTCTACGAGATGGGCCCGATAAATCGGGCCTGCGCTCCGTAAATAGAACCGTTCCTTTTGTTCCGGTCGCAAATTGCTTTTGAATTTTACGGGGCCTTCTTGTCTATTTCCAGGTCGTAGGGGCGCATATGCTCCGGGTTCCCGGAGTACCAGCCGGTTGGAACCCAGAGATTGAAATTTTCTCCGTAGTCCTCTCTCTCGCCTTTCCAGGTCATTTTGCCCAGTGGCGTGTCGAGCATCTCGCCGACTTCCTTGCCCTCAATCACCTTGCCGTCGTGATAGATGCGGCCGTCGATGCCTTCGGAGCGCGTACCGGGAGCGCGGTAGTCGATGTACAGCGCCCAGCCTTCTTTCTTGTACGCGCGATAGTGTGTCGGCTCGGGATTGGGATAGACGCAGGTTCCCGAAGTGTTATCGTTCGGGGCCTTCTTGTCTATTTCCGGGTCGTAGCGGCGCATATGCTCCGGGTTCCCGGAGTACCAGCCGGTTGGAACCCAGAGATTGAAATTTTCTCCGTAGTCCTCCCGCTCGCCTTCCCAGGTCATTTTGCCCAGTGGCGTGTCGAGCGTCTCGCCGACTTCCTTGCCCTCAACCACCTTGCCGTCGTGATAGATGCGGCCGTCGATGCCTTCGGAACGTGTGCCGGGGGCGCGGTAGTCGATGTACAGCGCCCAGCCTTCCTTCTTGTACGCGCGATAGTGCGTCGGCTCGGGATTGGGATAGACGGAGGTCCCCGAAGCGCCGCCGTTGTTCTTTTTCTCGGGAGCGGTATCGGGCGGGCATCCTGAAAGCAGGATGGCAACGGACACGGTCAGGAAAATTGTGAAGAACAGGGGAATTCTCATTGGATACTCCTTTATTATTAGGTTGACCGGCTTTTCGCCGCCGCCGGCGACAGTCGCCGGTTGCGCCGGTCGTTTAGTCAAGTTGAAGTTCGACCTGCTTCCCAAACCGCATATTGTAAAGAAACAGGGGGGCCGAGGCCAGTACCTGCCTGGCCATCTGTCTGTACGTGATTCTCCCGGCGAGGACATCGAGGAATTTCTGGCAGACAACCCTGTTTTTCAGCAGCAGGTTGAACGCCGCCCGTGTATGAGTGTTGAGGAGCGACGCCATCGACCGCGCGCGCCTGAGATAGAAAACGATATCTTTCATGACGCGCCGCGAGTATCCGTCCAGCAGTGTGCCGTCCGCGAGGAATCCGTACAGAAACTTCGCGGCAAGCCGTCCCGACTCGAGCGCGTAGTATATGCCTTCGCCCGTGAGCGGGTCGTTCAAGCCGGCCGCATCGCCCACGAGGACGATTCGCCGCGTGTTGAGCGTTCTGCGCGAACCGCCGCGCGGTCCGAGGTGGCCCTTCCGTCGGAGTATCTCCGCGCCCTGCAGGTAGGGGCTGGATTTGCAGAATTGCCGCAGGTCGCGTTCAAGCGCGCGGTACGGCAGGCTGGCAACGTATGCGCCGACCGACCATTCGTCGCGCTTCGGGAAAATCCACGCGTAGCCGCGCTTCACCGCGCCGAAGTCGAACAGCAGCATCCCGTCGAGTTCGTCGAAGCGTTTCGCCGGTCTCACAATGTATTCCAGCGCCATCGCCATCTCGCGCGCGTCGTGGCCGGGTACCGCCCTGGACGTGACCGAGTTCGCGCCGTCCGCGCCGACTACCGCGCTTGCCCTGAATGACGATTGTCCGGCGTGAACGAGCACGCAGTCACCGGTTTCCTCAACCCTGCGTACGCGTGCGCCC
>JBDRIB010000309.1:0-5042 GCA_043816375.1 Planctomycetota bacterium
CCGTGTTCTCCGGGTATTCGAAACCGTCCACCCTTTCAAGAAGAGCGGCCATACCGAGCATATCCTCGCTGAACTTGACAACTATGTCCGTAGTGGCCGGGTCCACATCATTTTTGCCGTTAACCGGCTCGGTTGACGTGACACGGGGTGCGTCCGCATCATCTTCGGTCGGGGCTTCGGTGGACGGCGTTTCGGCGGGCGGGGTTGCAGCGGGCGGGTTATCAGGCTTGTTTTCGGGCGCATCGTCTTCAGCGCCGCAACCGGCCATAAAAACCACAGGCAAGACGACACAAAGGATTATCAATGCGGTTTGTCTCATTGCTCCCCCTCCAACTCTGAATCCGCGAGAATCCCGATTCATATTAACTGACGAAAAGGCTACCACGCCGACCGCCCTCAGTCAAGAAAGCACGAAAAAACACCCGAAGGCAGAAGACTCCCTCGGGTGTTGCTTCAATCTGGAAACAAGAAGGCGGCGCTTTCACGCCGCCCTGTTTTGAGTTTCCTTACGGTGACAGTCACTAATCTACGAATCTCGCTCGGCGGGCTCGCTCGGTTCCGTAATTAGTGACAGTCACCGATGTTAGCGCATTTTCCTGCGCATAATGCCTGCGACCACGGCCAGCCCGCTTGCGCTTCCCATCATCAGGAAGATGGTGGAGGGCTCGGGGATGGCATACTCTGACACATCGAAGATGAGCATCTGGTTGTTTGCCGGGTTATCCCTGTTCCAGACGCCAACGTAGAGAAGGTTGTCGCAGATGCCGATGTTCTGGCCCAAATCACCGAAGAGGGCTCCCAGGTCCGATGTGTCGTAGAAGTCCACGACAACGGGATTTTCCCAGTCCGACACATCGAGAACCTTTACTCCCGAGGAGTATTCCCAGGGATATATCTGGCTTTCAAGAAGGAACAGGTAGTTACCTATGCTTGCGCTTCCGTGGCTGCCGAGTTGCAAATCCGGCTGCGAGTAATGCCCGATTTCTACGGGGTTGAGAGGGTCACTGAGATCAAAGGCGGTAACCAGCCGGCCTGAGCCGCCTTCGCCGGTTACGTACAAGGTCTTTCCATCAAGATGCAGAAAGGATAGTGTGCCCGGGGTGTCAAATTCTCCGACTTCTTCGAGGTTATATGGATCACTGATATCGATAATGCGCCCACCGTGGAGGTCGCTGACATATGCGTAGTCTCCGTATAGTTCAACGCAGCGGGGTCGCAATGTGGTATCCCAGGATTTTCTGGGTTCAAAGGTTATTCTGTCCAGCATCTGGAAATTGCCCATCTCCGAGATGTCTATGGCACTGAACCCCTGCGTCTGGTTTATCAGATACAGCATATCGCCGCGACGCTGATAGGCGCCGAAGAGTATCGCGTCCTCGGGTTCTGTGCCGCCTGCTATGTAGGTATACTCGTAGTAGATGTTGTCGGGGTCAGAGATGTTGATAATAGTAAGCGACCCGTTCGCATCGTGGTCGGGGTGGTAGCCATACGCCGAAAGGAATATCCGGTCACCATATTGCCTGGCCATTGTCTGGCCGCGGCGTTCAGGATCGAGGCTCAGTTTGAAGAACAATGTGTTTGTGAGGTCGCGCTGGAACACATGAAGGTGCGTGTCGGGCGCGTAAAACACATAATCTTCGCTGAATGTGATGAAAGACACCTGTCCCTCAATGGGAGAGAATTCACCAACGAGATTAAGACCTGCCGCGCTGCTTCCGCAAAAGGCGATTAGCAGCACAGCCGGGATGAGTGCTGCGCGTACTGTGAAACCGGAAGAGATAAGCATAACAATGGATATCTCTTCATAGTGTTTGCGTCGGTTCATAATTACTCGCTTTGTACGAAATATCCATATATATATAGACACATAAGAAGCAAATAAGTCTCGGTTTTTCTTCGGCAAAATCTTCTGCAGAGGCGGACATTGGACGGCAGACGGGGAATGTGGCGAAAAGAAAAACCTGCCCGTCCCTACGGATCCGCCTCCCTGGCCGTAAAGACCGAGCCTTTACGGCTCGGGCGGGCAGGCGGATATGAGCCCGTACGAGTACGAGCCACCCTGTTTTGAATCCTGGTTCTGAGTTATGTCTTAGCGCATTTTCCTCCGCATAATGCCTGCGAGCACGGCAAGCCCGCTTGCGCTTCCAATCATCAGGAAGATGGTGGAAGGCTCGGGGATGATGCCGATGTCAAGGGCTTCGAGGTCGTACAAATCGTACATTGACCACAGAGTCATACCTGTTCCATCGCCCGTGGCCGTATCAATAGCCTGGCCGAAGAAGATGCCCGCTTCGGCGTCGAAGAACGTGGTGACGCTCGTCCCGTCGTACAGGAAGATGGTGTCGCCGTCGAAATATACATCGTCATAGGGCGTGTCGACATCATCGTTGAGGGGTAAGCCGCCCCCCAGGGGAACACCGCTGTTGTGCCACTGCTCGTATTTGGAGTACAGGCTGTCGTCCACAACGGAGAACAGGACATAATCGTCGCCGACGTCGAACTGACCGTCGCCGTCGGCGTCCTCAACGACCAGGGCGTCTATGTCGAAGACATAGCGCATAAAGTTGTTGAGCACGTCGTAACCGGCAACGGCGGAGTCGGTCTCGTCCTCGATTCTGCCATCGATGGGGTCCCACCAGTAATCCGGGTCGTCGTTCCAGAACTCCTGGCCGAGCATTTTGCCCGCCAGTCTCCACGATTCCACGAAAACGCCGCGGACAAGAACTCCCATTCCAAAAGCGGTATGGTTATACCAGATTATTTTATCATTGTGCACGTACTTCAGAGGATGGTCAGAGGAATCAGCGTAAAACTCCGTTTCACCCATCGCATCGTCATCCGGGAATTGCGGGTGGCAGCCGACGAGTTTATTGGCACGCTCGATGGGTGTATCGGCCGGGCTGCCGCTGCCGTCAGTCGGTTCGTACATATCGCCCGAAGCGTCGTAGAGCCACTCGTAAGGCGATTCCGGCCCGTCAAGGTTGTGTACAGGCTGGTATGTTCTTATCTCGTAACATATATCGGCGTGGTGCGCGCGGTATGCCCCGTCGAAAAAATAGTTTCCGCCGGGCCACTGCTGGTGGTTTCTTGCAGTGCCCGTCAGATTGCCGCCCTCATCAAGCTCAGCGGTCGCACCGCAGGTAAAATAGACGTTCTCATCGTCCATATTACATCCGACGGATACATAGAAGCCGTAGACGTCTTGCAACTGGCCGTTTGAGTCATATTGCCCATAAAAGTCGTGCCTGAAAACCAGGTTTTCGTCGTCGAAGTCGGGGTTCCATTCCAGCGCGTTTATATTCGTGTCCTGGTCAACACCAAGAGAATCTGCCACGCCGTGACCGTGTTTGACAATGGTCTCAACTTCATCGTCGCCCAATTCGATAATATCACTATTGTCGATAGTGGAGCCATAGTCCTGGCGAATGGTGTAGCGGATGACCGCCCTGCCGCTGCCTATGGCATCAATCCAGTCGCCGATGTTGTTGGACAGCGAGAAGCCGTTAAACCGGTCACGAAGATAGCTGTCAGCTGTCCAGTAACAACGGCTCTCGCTTGTGTAAGCAGTTCCATCCCCTCGCGATTTGCCGATATCAGGATAGAGATAGGTATTGTACCACTCTCCATTCTCTCCCAGTTCAGTCTCTCCGGTCCCGAATACCCAATCATACCTGTAAACCGGCCTCGGATTGGCAAACGGGTCCATCCAGGAGGGTACCGACCATTGGTCGGCGTAAGAAAAGGCCTCGGAGGATGCCCAGAGGAGAGAAAACACGGCGACAATCGTGATAATTGCCTTTTGCTTCTTCATAATTCACCTCGGTAAATAAATATTTCCTCAAGGTCCTCGAAAACTATTTCCTTCGTTTCAGCACAACTCCTGCAATTCCCAGAACCGCTGGTGCAAGGAGGAGAAGCGTGGAAGGCTCGGGATTGGATATCGAACCGGACATCGAGAAGACCACCCCGTAATCATAGTCTCCGCCCCTATACGTCATCCCGTAGAGGGTCGAGTCGGAAAGAACGAGCGAACCATAGGGAATTCTTCCATCATCCGCTCCCCCTGCAAATTCGTGCATAAGGGTGTAGCCGGTGCCGTCGGTGTTCAACTCAAAGACCACGCCGACATCATCGTCTCCACCACCCGGTGTCATTCCGTAGAAAGTCGAGCCGGAAAGAATGAGCGAACCTTCGGGATGCCTCCCCTCGGTGTAGTTAAATTCGTGCAACAGGCCATAGCCTGTGCCGTCGGTGTTCATCTCAAAGATTACGCCTTGGCCATCGTATCCACCCCACTCTGTCATCCCATAGAGGGTCGAGCCGGAAAGGATGAGCGAACCACAGGGCCGTTCCCCATCGTCTGGTTCCCCGGCAAATTCGTACAGGTGGCCGTAGCCGGTGCCGTCGGTGTTCATCTTAAAAACGACGCCGGAATCATCGTTTCCACCCCACTCTGTCATCCCATAGAGAGTCGAGCCGGAAACGACAAGCGAACCTGAGGGATTTCTCCCATCGTTGTCTCCCCCGGCGAATTCGCGCAGGAGGCCGTAGCCGGTGCCGTCGGTGTTCAATTTGAAGACCGTGCCCCCATTACTGCCTCCGCCTCCGTTTGTCATTCCGTAGAGGGTCGAGCCGGAAATGGTCAGCGAGCCCCAGGGAGTCGCCCCATCGTCCGCGTATCCGGTAAAGTTGTGCAGGATGCCGTAGCCCGTGCCGTCGGTGTTTACTTTAAAGATTACGCCTTCATTATGGCTTCCGCCTGCGGTTGTCATTCCGTAGAGGGTCGAGCCGGAAAGGATGAGCGAACCGGCGGGGTACATCCCATCGACCGCTCCCCAGGCAAATTCGTGCAAATGGCTGTAACCGGTGCCGTCGGTGTTCATCTTGAAGACCACGCCGGTATCATTATGAGCGTCTCCACCGCCCTTGTATGTCATTCCGTAAAGGGTCGAGTCGGAAACGATGAGAGAACCATAGGGGTCGCGCCCATCGTTCCTGCTAAACGCCCCGCTAAATTCGTGCAGAAGCGTTATGCCGAATGC
>JBDRIB010000310.1:0-2914 GCA_043816375.1 Planctomycetota bacterium
CATCCTTGCTCAATGCAAGGCGGCTTGTGTATGAAAACACGATTGACGTCAGCCGCTCTTCTTCCCCGACCTTGTAGCGCACGGGATTGAATTCGTCGCGCAGCCGCCGCCCTTCCTGCCGCGCACCGGCAAGCGCGAGCAACAGCCTGACAACCGGGCGCTTGTAGTGCGCCGGCTTCGGGCCGGTATTCAACTCACATTGAAAATCCACCCAGTTCTTTCCCGACGCCTGGTAATCCCTGTGCTGCGCGCTCTCCCAGATGTCGTTGCCCTCGAAGTACGTCCATATGACCAGTTTCGGCTTCTTTGTCAGTCCGTATCTCCTGAGCACGACCAGTTCCTGCGTCGCGCCGTAGTAAGACACTCCTAAATTGGCCACGGGCCGCCCCAGGTCTTCGCCGAGTTGCTGCGGCCACATCACGTCGTAAGGCACGCGCGCCGCGCCGACGAACGAATCGCCGAGGACAACCACGTCCGCCCGGTCGAGATTTTCTTTGTTGAAGACGCCTTCCGCGTCCGTCCAGAACGTATCCTCGACGATGTCCCCGGTCACCGGCTCCGCTTTCACCCTATCCTGCTCCATCAGCAGGTCGCCGTGCTTTGCCGGGTCGAATCGCAATTCCCATTTCATATCCGGCCGCAACTTCAATCCGAGTTCCTCATCCAGCATATACATCCGGGAGCCAACCGGGAAAACTTCCCACGGAGAGACATAAAGCGTCTGGATTATCGGAAAGGTCGCCGCCGTCACGTCGAACACGACTATGCAGAGCACAATGCCCAGCCCGACCGCCAGCGTTTTCCGCGCGCGGCGCCTCAGCCGGTTCGCATCGCACGTCAGAACAAGGAGAAGCGCAATCAGCGCAACAAGGGCAAAAACAACGATGGCCGCGAACTTCAGAACGCCGTAACCCAGCACCAGCGCATTCCACTCGGCCAGTTTCTCCGGGCTGTCCGGCATCGCCAGCAGCACCGCCGAGGCAAGAACGCACAGCGCGAAGACCGCCCATAAAAACATTCGCAGCCCCGCCGCCTCGCGCGCGGGTTTCGCATCTGCTTCACTCATTATCGTTTCTCCGAAGGGATATGCAGGTCACAATTTCTATTTTATCAGGCCCTCTTCCCTGATTCGGCGAGCCACAATCTCGGCGCAAAGGCCGTGGCCGGCCTGGCTGAAATGCGTGTCGTACGCATAATATAACCGCTCTCCGGCGATGATTTTTTCCTGGAAAGGCCCGGTAAGGTCGAGGAAGTTTTTCTCCGGCAGCAATTCTTTTATCAAATCCCGCTGAGCGTTCATATTCTCGTTGATGGATTTGAAAAACTCATCCGCTTTTTCACGCGTCTCACCGCCAGCATACTGGTGCAGGTAACGGTAGAACTCAAGCGCGTCAATCTCAATCTTGTCCCTGATAAGCGGCCAGTAAGCGTGCGCCTTGGCGGGAATATAGACGAGGAGAAACTCAATATCATTTTCGTCGCAAAGGCGTTTCGCCTCGCGAATCGCCTCAATGGTCGGCCCGTAGCCCTTCTCCTTCTCGAGTTCCTCCCTGCTCAATGCAAGGCGCCTTGTGTATGAAAATACAATCGCAACGGCGTTCAATTTTTCCTCGCCTTCTACTTTGTAGCGCACAGGGTTGAACTCGTCTCTCGGCCGTTGGTTCCGCCGCTGCGCACCGGCGAGCGCAATCAGAAGCCTGACAATCGGGCGCTTGTAATGCGCCGGCTTCGCATACCCGGACTGGAAATCCACCCAGCCCATACCCGACGCCTGATACTCCCTGTGCCGCGCGCTCTCCCAGATGTCGTTGCCCTCGAAGTACGCCCAAACGACCACTTTCGGTTTTTTCTTCAGCCCGTATCTCCTGAGCACGGCCAGCTCCTGCGTCGTGCTGTAGAACGGCATGCCGAGATTCGCCGTGGGCCGCCCCAAATTTGCGCCGAGTTGCCGCGGCCACATCACGTCGTAAGGGACGGACGCCGCACCGACAAAAGAATCGCCGAGGACAACCACGTCCGCGTGCTCGAGATCCTCCTTGTTGTAAAACCCCTCCGAATCGGTCGAGAATTTGTCCTCGAAGGCCTCGTCGGTCACCGGCACGACGTTCAGCATCTCCTCCCATACAAGAAGGTCGCCCTTGTTTGCCGGGTCGAAGTGGTACTCCCACGAAATGTTCGGGCGAAACTTGAATCCGAGTTCCTCATCCTCTTCGCACATCCACGTGCCGAACGGCAAAACATCCTCCGGAGAAACATAAAGCACCTGGATTATCGGAAAGGTCGCCGCCATCACGTCGAATACAACGATGCAGAGCACAACGCCCAGCCCGATTGCCAGCGTCCTCCGCGCGCGGCGCCTCAGCCGGTTCGCATCGCGCGTCAGAACCAGGAACAGCGCAATCAGCGCAACAATAGCAAAAACAACGATGGCCGCAAACTTCAGAACGCCGTAACCCAGCACGAGCGCGTTCCATTCGGCCAGTCCCTCCGGACTGTCCGGCATCGCAAGCAACACCGCCGCGACGAGAACGCACAGCGCGAAGACCGCCCACAGAAATTTTCGCAGCCCCGCCGCCTCGCGCGCGGGTTTCGCCTCTGCTTCACTCATTATCGTTTCTCCGAAGGGATATGCAGGTCACGGTTCCTGTTTTAGCAGGCCCTCTTCCCTGATTCGGCGGGCCACAATCTCGGCGCAAAGGCCGTGGCCGGCCTGGCTGAAATGCGTGTCGTACACATAATACAACCGCGCGCCGGCGACGATTTTCTCCTGAAAAGGCCCGGTGAGGTCGAGGAAGTTTTTCTCCGGCAGCAATTCTTTTATCAAATCCCGCTGAGCGTTCATATTCTCGTTGATGGATTTGAAAAACTCATCCGCTTTTTCACGCGTCTCACCGCCAGCATACTGGTGCAGGTA
>JBDRIB010000311.1:0-19476 GCA_043816375.1 Planctomycetota bacterium
CAGGGGATGATAAACAACGAACTCGCCTGGCTGGTCGCCCAGAACGCCTACGAAAAACTCACCGACCTCCAGGCATACGGCGTGCGCTTCAGGCAGGAAAACGGCGAACCGCTGCGCGTGCCCGGCTGCTTCAGCGCCGTGCCGCGCGCATACGTCACGGACAGCCTCGCCAATGTAAGAGAATCCTTCCGCCAGGCCGTCGACCGCCGAGGCATACGGTACATCGAAGACACTGACATCATAAAACTACTCACTCACGACGGACAATGCATCGGTGCGCTCGGCATCCGCAACCAAAACGAGTTCGTCGTCATTTCCGCCGGTGCGACGGTTCTTGCAACCGGCGGCGGCTCGGAACTGTTCCGGAGAAACCTGGTTCCGGCCTGCAGCACGGGCGACGGATACGTGCTGGGCTATGACGCCGGGGCCGGGCTGATTAATATGGAGTTCATCCAGATAATGCTCGGCGTGGTCGCCCCGGAAGAAAATTTCTTCTCCCTCGAGGCATTCAAAGACAACCCGAAGTTTGTCAATTCCTTCGGCGAGGAATTTCTGTATCGCTACTATCCCGACGGCACAAGCCTGAGGCGCGCCTACTCGCTGCGAATGCGCCACGCCCCGTTCAGTTGTCGCGATGAATCGAAAAATATCGACATCGGGACCGCAAAGGAGATAATTACAGGCAAGTGCACGCCGCAGTTCGCCGTCTCGGTGAGCAAGGAGAAATCGAATTCGGGTATATCCTGGCCCAACGGCGGAGTCGGGGTATCCTACTTTTTTCATTCTTTCAACGGCGGGCTTCTGATAAACTATGAGGCCGAGACAGGCGTGCACGGTCTGTTCGCCGCGGGCGAGGTCGCCGGCGGAGTGCACGGCGCGGACAGGATGGGCGGCAATATGATGCCCGCGACGCAGGTCATAGGCGAGCGCGCGGGCAAAAGCGCCGCAATACGCTGCGACGCCCCGCCCGACCCCCGGAGGGCCTCCGAACCGGCCACGCAGGAAATAGAGCGAATCGCCTCCCTTGAAGGCGCCGAGGAAATAGATTTGACCGAGACGCGCGAGCACGTGCTCTGGATGATGTGGAAAAAGTGCGGCGTGATAAGAAAGGCCGACAACCTTTCCAGCGCGCTGCGCACAATCGGCAACCTTGAAGAGACATTTGCCGACGTGAAGATGAAGAATGTCGCCCAGAGACCGGCCGCAGAAATTATGTTGAAACTGGCCCGGCTTGTTCTGAAGGCTGCATTAAAACGGCAGGAAAGCAGAGGCAGTCATTATCGTGAAGACTTTCCTGAAAAGGACGACAAAAAATTCGGCAGGCCGCTGATCCTGCACAAGGATACCAATGAAGGAGAAACGCGATGAAGAAATTTATGCCGATTATTCTCGCCGTTACCGCCGCCGCGCTTCTGGCCGGCTGTGCCTCAAAGATTAGCACCCCGCGCATCGAAGAAGTAACCTTCGATGAGTCGGACGCACCGGTGCTGACCTGGAAGGCGGTTCGCAATGCCCATTTCTATGAACTGAAGGTCAGCCTCGACCCGGACTTCGACATTCATCCCGGAACGTATCGTTACTCCGTCACAGGCACTGCCAAACGCCTGGATTTTGACATGCGGTATTACAGGTATTATTTCTGGCGAGTGCGCGCCGTACACTGGGACGGCTCAAAAAGCGACTGGTCGGTGAAGGGCAATTTCCGTCCCGAACTACCCGAAAACTGACCTGTCTCGCGCCCCGGAATACAGAGAAAACGCGAGATGAAGAATCCGACTGCATTTATTCTTGCTGCAATGCTGGTGTTGCTTGGCGGCTGCGCCACGCGGATAAGCACGCCGCGCATCGACCAGTCACTCCCCGTCAACGCGGCCGAACCCCGCCTTGCCTGGGATGCGGTGCGCAACGCAATGCAATATGAGGTACAGATAAGCACAGACCGGAACTTCCCCGATTCCCGCACATACGAAGAGCAGTCCCGCACCAACCGCCTCGACCTGGACAGGGAACTGCAGTACGACAGGTTTTACTTCTGGAGAGTGCGCGCGGTGCACTGGGAAGGCCAGAAGAGCGAGTGGTCAAAGTCCGGTCATTTTCGCCTGAGACTCGCCGTCCCGGAACCGCTCGCGCCCGAAGGAAATATCGGCGAACCGAAGCCGGCTTTCGTCTGGAGAAAGGTCCCGGGCGCGGCCCTCTACGAGGTTCATATATCCAGCGAAGACGACAGATTTGCAATGCCCGAACCGAAATACAAGACCGCGGCCAGAGATTACTTTCCGCGCGCGCCCAATCTTGTGTGCGAGCGGACGAAAAAGTATTACTGGAGGGTGAGGTCGATTACCGCCGGCGGGGTTGTAAGCAACTGGTCGCGCACCGTGGAATTCACGCTGGCGGCGGTCATTTCGGGAGAAAGTATCCAGCCCGCAGGGGGAAAGACCGTTTCGACCCTGACGCCGACCTTCAAATGGGGCGGGGTTCCTGCGGCCGCAAAATACCAGATAGAAGTACTGTACGCCGAGGAAATCGGAACCCCCGAGGCCAGACCGGTTTTGAGAAAGATGACTCCCCCAGGGCAGTCGCAATTCACTCCGGGCACACCGCTGGCCGCCGGACGCGAGTACGCCTGGCGCGTCAGACCCATTACGGATGAAGGTCCCGGAGAGTGGAGCAAATACTACAGGTTTCGTACAGCCGCTCCCTGAGCGTTTAGCATCACGGCAATGTTGACAGCGTGACGCTGTCGTATATAATACCGCGCTCAACCCCCGCGTGTGAGGGGGCAAAGCGGCCAACCAGACCAATCTTTCAGGAGGACAACAGTGCCCAGGAAGTCACAAACCATCAGTGTCGAAGAAACCCTTATGAAAGGCAGGCTGGACGTTGAAGAAATCTATGCGCTCCGGCGCGAAATATACTGCGACCTGACCATGCGCAAGGAACTGGAAAAGACACTGGCCGCGTTGAGCAAAAAAGTGACCCGGAACCAGGACGGCGCGATGGTCGCACAGCTGGGCATCGGACTCTGGATATTCAACAGGATTGCGGATGCGGAGGATGTCCTCTCGCGAGTTCGCACACGCAAGGGTGTCGGTTATTTTTACGCGAGAGTCCTGCTGGACCTGGGCAAATATCAGGAGGCGTCGGACTTCCTCGAACAGGCGATAAGCAGGGAGCCGGAATCCTTTTTCCTCAAAATAGAGATGGTGGAGGCGCGCAGGTGCCTGGGCGACATTGAGAACGCGACAAAAATGCTCGACAGGCTCGAGCAGGACCACCTGGACAGGGCGGAATTCCACTGCGAAAAAGGATGCTGTCTTGAGAAGCAGGGCCTTTACGAAGAGGCAATGGATGAGTACGAAAAATCGGCCGTTCTCGACCCGGATTGCCCGCGCGCGCTGTTTCGAATGGCCCTCAACTATGACCTGAGAGGCGAAGACGAGAAGGCCGTTGAATGCTATGAGCGACTGGCCAAATTCAGTCCTGTCCACACAAGCGTGCTCATCAACCTGGGACTTCTTTACGAAGACGGCAGAGAGTACGACAACGCCATCCGCTGTTACAACAGGGTCCTCGAGGCTGTGCCAAACCACCAGCGCGCCATAATGTATCTTCACGACGCCAGGGCCTCGACAACGATGTATTACGACGAAGACAAAGCCAAACTCGTCGAAAAGCGAAACCAGGTGCTTAACACGCCGTTAAGCGACTTCGAACTGTCGGTTCGCAGCAGAAACTGCCTGACCAAGATGAACCTGCACACCCTGGGCGACCTTGTCCAGAAAACTGAAAGCGAACTGCTGTCGTATAAAAACTTCGGCGAAACCTCCCTTATCGAAATCAAGGAAATCCTCCGACAGAAGGGCCTGCGCCTGGGTATGAACAGGACGGAACTTGAACCCTCCTCTCCCAGTTTCGACAAGATATGGGGCGACATCGGCGGGGAGACACGGGACGTGCTCCAGAAGCCTCTCAGCCAGTTCGAACTCTCCGTCCGCAGCCGCCGCTGTATGGAGATGATGCATATGCGCACACTGGGCGAACTGGCAAGCAAGACCGAGGCGGAACTCCTCGCGTTCAAAAACTTCGGTCAGACCTCTTTGAAGGAATTGAAGGAACTGCTCATCGGACAGGGAATTGAATTCAGAAAAGATTGACGGGGATTTCAACGCCGCTGTATGCGAAATGATGTAACGAGCGGACGCATTTCTCTTTCCAGTCTCTCCAGGCCGTCATCCTGCGTAATTGCAACCAGCATGTAGCAGTACTCGCCTTCCAGCCAGAGTATCGCCAGCGAAATGTTTGTCCCGCCGTCAGGCGATTTTCCATCCAGAACGACCTCGGCGGTTACCCGGTGCCCTGCCGTGCCGTTGCCGTTCAGTTCCTCAACCTTGAAGACCGCGCCGTATCTTTTTTGATGATATTTGCCCATATTCTTCCTGACGAGACTTTGCAACATTAAACCCGCTTCGTCCTGCCCGTCAGACCGCTCCCTCAGGCGTTCAATCTCTTTCGCCGGCAGCCTTACCAGACGCGGTCTGAACAACGCAGGCCTTTGATTGTGCTGCGGTCCGCCGTGGTGAACGCGGGAACGCGGAATCAGGTACACAGATGCCAGAAAACTGGCAACGCCGTCGACCAGTGTCTCGGCCTTCTTTCTCTCTATGAACGCATACGCCCCTCCGTCGAGGGTCATTATTTCCAGGTCGGTGCCTGAATCGAACACGTTCGAAGGCAACACCATCCAGCCTTTCGGCCTGTCTAACCGGTACTCTCCATCTGCATCTTCCACATACGCGACACAACCGCCGGCAATTAACCTGCCGCCGGTCACAGACACAATCGCCAGAGTAATTCCGCCCAATAGCAACCCGCACCAGCCGGCCAGCCTGCCACGCGGCAGCGCGCTCTTCCGGAGGCGCAAAAGCCCGATGACCCCGGTCAGCACCGCCGCCAGAGAGATAAACGCGCCTATTACATACGAGAATACCTGGACCGGCGCAACGGACCTGAAAACCGATGTAACAACCGCGAGCATCAGGACCGAGATTACAGCGCATAGTGCGGATATCCGCGCCAGTCTTGCCGCTCCGGGCGGTTTTGCCGCTTCGGGTGCGACTTCAAAGGAAGACGCCTCCGGCCTGATGTGCGTTCGCAATGCGTGGAAATCGCCCTCGGACATAAAGGTTAACCCCGCTATTCTTTCTTTGTGCCACTCCCGCCGGGAGTTTCTACGGACTCTTCTTTCTCTTCGTACCACCGACAATCCCTCGTCTCGTCGGCGTTTTCGATGTCTATAGTGTGGCAGCGACCTTTGCCGGGGTTGTCCTTATCCGGCACAAAAAGGCGGCACTTCCTGCAAGTGACGCCGGTCTTCCTGAAAATCATCTTGTTCTCCACAATCAACGAAGATTGGTTTGAAGATTAGTTTGAAGATTAATTTGAAACATAATATCCCACAGCGTTTCCCGCGTCAAGCCCAACCCGAACCGTGAACTAAAGGGGTCAGACCCCTTTAGTTCACGGTTTTTAGTATTTGACCGGGGCTGAAATCAATGGTAAATTCAGTGTTTTCTGTTGATAATGACGTTATGGATATTGCCAGCACAAGGAATTTCAGCATAATCGCCCACATCGACCACGGGAAGTCCACCCTTGCAGACCGCCTGCTCGAGAGGACCGGTGCCATATCTTCGCGCCATCAGGTCGAACAGGTGCTCGACAGGATGGACCTCGAACGCGAGCGCGGTATTACGATAAAGGCCAAGGCCGTAACGATTTTCCACGAGCGGAACGGGCGGCGTTACCAGTTGAACCTGATAGACACGCCGGGACACGTCGATTTTTCCTACGAGGTTTCGCGCAGCCTGGCCGCCTGCGAGGGCGCGCTGTTGCTGGTCGATGCGGCACAGGGCATCGAGGCCCAGACAGTGGCAAACCTCTATCTCGCGCTTGAGTCGGGTCTCGAAGTCATTCCCGTTATCAACAAGATTGACCTGGCGGCCGCCCGGGTCGATGAGGTAAAGAAAGAGATAGTTCACATTATGGGCATCGACCCGGACCTGATTCTCTGTGTAAGCGCGAAGGACGGCGCCGGTGTGGACGATGTGTTCAATGCAGTCGTAGAAAGAATCCCGTCGCCGAAGGGCGACCCCTCCGCGCCTGCAAGGGCGCTTATCTTCGATTCAGTCTACGACGAATATCGCGGGGTCATAGTTTATGTCAGGGTGATGGACGGGAGAATATCGAAGCGCGACCACATTAAAATGCTTCGCACAGGAGGGCGATACGAGGTATTGGACCTCGGAATGTTCAGGCCGCAGATGGTGCCCGTCGATTCACTCAACACGGGTGAGGTGGGCTACCTCATTTGCAATATCAAAACGCTCCGCGACGTTCACGTCGGCGACACCGTAACACTCAGCAAATACGCCGACGTTACCCCCCTGCCGGGTTACAAGGAACCGCTGCCAATGGTTTACTGCGGGCTGTATCCGGTAAATCATGCGGAGGTGACGAACCTGCGCGCCGCGCTGGAAAAACTTCAACTGAACGACTCTTCGTTCACCTTCGCGCCGGAGAGTTCCGAAGCGCTCGGCTTCGGCTTTCGTTGCGGCTTCCTGGGCCTGCTGCATATGGAGATTGTGCAGGAAAGGCTCGAACGCGAGAGCAATGTCGATGTGGTTCAGACCGCGCCGAACGTCACATACGAAGTTGTCACCACCGACAGGCGGGTTCTGCGCATCGAAGGGCCGTCCGAGTTGCCCGAGCCGCACGAAATCGCCGAATTCCGCGAGCCGGTCGCGCGCGTAAACCTGGTTATGCCCGCGGAACACATCGGCAACGTGATGGGTCTGACCGAAGAAAGGCATGCCGACTACATCTCGACCGAATACCTCGGCACGCAGCGTGTCGTGCTTGCATACGAGATGCCGCTGTCCGAGTTGATATTTGACTTCTACGACAACCTGAAATCCGCCACGCGCGGCTACGGCACGATGGATTACGAAATCGCGGGCTTCAGGCCCGCCGACCTGGTCAGGGTGGACATCCTTGTCGGAGACAGTCTGGTTGACGCGCTTTCGATAATCACCCGTCGCGACAACGCCGAACGCAGGGGCAGGGCCATCATAAAAAGACTTCAGAAGGAAATTCCCCGTCACCTTTTCGAGGTCGCCCTGCAGGCGGCTATCGGCGGCAAGATTATCGCTCGCGAAAACATCAAGCCGCTGCGCAAGAACGTAACCGCGAAATGCTACGGCGGCGATGTTTCGCGAAAGCGCAAACTGCTGGAAAAGCAAAAGGCCGGGAAGAAACGGATGAAGCGCGTCGGCAACGTCGAAATACCGCAGAATGCCTTCCTGGCGGTTCTCAAGACAGGGCGCGATGAACAGGGGCGAAAATAATCCGGCTTATGGCAAAACAAAAAAAACCGATACACGCCGGGGCATCCGGAAAAGGCGGGAAGAAAAAACCTCCCTTTGCCAAACGCCTGGTCGGTAACGCCGAGTCCATCATTATCGCGGTCATCTTCGTGCTCGTCGTGCGCCAGTTCACCGCCGAAACCTTTAACATACCCACCATCTCAATGGAGCCTACGCTTCTCGGCAGGCCGGGCATTCGGGGCGACAGGCTTATCGCCGACAAATTTTATTACCGCTGGCATCCGGTAAATCGCTGGGATGTAACGGTCTTCAAGAGCCCCATTGCCGAACCGGGCGGATATAAGGGCCGCTACATCCGACATATGACGTACATAAAAAGAATGGTCGGATTGCCCGGTGAAATAATCGAGATTAAGCACGGCGACATTTACATAACAAATGACGAATTGAAAAACGAAATCCCGAAAAAGCCGCCGGGCGTTAGAGACGCGCTCTGGTTCGACGCCGTCAGAACGGAGCCGAACAGGAAGGACTTTCTCAATCAATGGAAATTTGTCGGAGAGGGCGCGGCTCCGGTCCGCGAGGCCGACGGAGCCGTGCTTATTGACGCCGGCGGCAAAACTGCGCAGTTTCTTTGCCGGGCGAAAATACTCGAAGATACGACCGTCGCCGAACACAAGGGAATTTACAAATACATAGCAAATCCCTCAGGCGACGTGCTGCTCGAAATCAAATGCCGCCCCGAAAAGTCCGGCGGCCTGTTATCGCTTGAACTGGTTGAAGAAGGCAACGTCTATATCCTTGAAGTGCCTGTGGGCGAAGGCCGCACCGTGATGAAAGCGAACATAACGCAGCCGGTCCGCGACGGCCTCGAGGCCGGGGCCTGGGACGGCTCGCCCCGCGAGAAGGACGTCTCGATGCGGCCGGAACGCGAAACGACCATACGATTCAGCAACGCGGATGACCGTATTGTCGCGGAAATCGACGGCGAGACGATATTTGAAGAATACGTGCCCGTCCAGCCGGCATACGAAAACGACGACGAGTACGAAAAAATGGAAGCGGCCGGAAAAAACTCGCTTTCGTTTACCGTGAAAGACGCCTCGATTTCCTTCAGGGATTTACGGATATATCGCGACATATACTACCTGGACGTGTTAATCCATCCCGTTGCGCTGCGTCCCGATATGAAGTATGAAGACAAAGACTGGCTGCTCGTTCTTGTTGACAGGCAAAGCGGAGAAAAGGCGCTCGTGAGCCAGGTGGGCGGATGGATGGTCAAAAAGCGGGACGGCACCGAAAAGAAAGTGGACCCTGCGCGGCATCTGCTTGCGGGAATAGACCCCGAAATTAGATACGCGACGAAGGAGCCTTACCGGATAGGCTCCGATGAATACTTCGCGCTGGGCGACAACAGCCCGAACAGCAAAGACAGCCGCGCCTGGCAGTGCCTGAAACACAAACACCTGATAGGCAGGGCCGTAATCAGGTTCTGGCCGCTGCCCCCGTTCGGCCCCTTCAGACCCGGCCTTGTCCGCTGAGAAAGAGAAAACCTGAATTGAACGCCGACGAAAATACATTCGACGAAGACCTTCAACAACCGCAGGAAGACAGCGGCGACGAGGAGACCTCCCTGGAAGAACGCGATGCGGAGGCCGCGGACGAAGAGCAAAAGCGCCGCGACGAATCGAAGCGCGCCTGGCGCCTCAAGCGACGGAGAATCTGTGAAAACCTCGAATCGCTCGTAATTGCGCTTATACTGTCCGTCGTTATCCGGCAGTATGTGGCCGAAGCATACAAGATACCCACCGGTTCAATGCAGCCCACGCTGATGGGAGACAATGACGCAGACGAAGGTTACGGCGACAGGATTGTCGTTGACAAGATGTATTATCACTTCCATCCCGTGAAACGCTGGGATGTGCTCGTCTTCAAGTTTCCCCAACCCACTTATATTTCTCTGGCGCCCGGCTGCGCCCGATACAACGAAGAGTATGAACTCGGCCCGGGCAAGTCACTGGATTCCTGCGCGCGCTGCCACGCCGACGAGGGCGTTCGGGTAAATGTCGAAACCAGCCGGAAGGTCGTGCGCTCGCGGCGCAATTACGTCAAGCGCTGCGTCGCGCTGCCCGGCGAGACAATCGAAATCAAGCACGGCGACATTTACATCGATGACGCAATTCCGCAGAGGCCGGAAAGGGTTCAGGATGCCTTGTGGTTCCGGTATTACTTCTGTGATTTTGAAAAGGAGAATCCCTTTGATTACGGGTGGGTAACAACGCCCGGAACATGGCGGACTGAGAACGACTCACTGACCGTTACCCCGCAGCAAGGAGAGACCGCTCGCTTCTCGCTGCCCCACGTCAGGGACTACATAATTCTTGAGAAGAATCGGATTCTTCCGAACCAGGGCAGGGCCGGGAGTATGCTCGTCGGCGACATCAAGCACGAGTTAAACTTCACGTTTGACTCGCCCGAGAGCGCACTGCGCATCGAGATAGTGGAGGACAACTGCACCTATACCCTGGTCCTTAGCCCGGACAAAAACGGATGCTATGTCGAATGGGTCCTGAACGACGGTCAACGTCCTGAAGACAGGAGAATGCAGAACATCGATGTCTCGTTACCGCCCCACCGGGAACACGGCGTGGCCTTCGCAAACGTTGACGACACGCTGCTTGTAAAACTTGATAATCCGGATTATACTAGCCGCTCAAAATTCGAGAAAGGGCAAATAGAGTTGCTGTATGAGGACGACGATGACAATGCGTCCCGAATGGCGGCCGCATCCGCTTCAATCGAGGTCAGCAGCGGGCCGGTGACTTTCCGGAAAATGAACATTTATCGCGACATATATTACACCGACTTGCCGTCCGCCGATGCAGGTTACGGCAATGGCCTGAGGCGGCCATACCCAATTCCGGACGGCGAATACTTTGCAATGGGCGACAACAGCGCCAATTCTTCCGACAGCCGCTCGTGGGGAACGTTCCCCCGGGAAAACATAGTGGGACGGGCGGGCTTCGTATTTTACCCTATCGGCCCGATAATCAACTGGAAGATGCCGCGAATCATCTGGACAAACCGGCTGAAGGTCGTGAAATAAGCCACTTTACTGGAGAAGATATGACACTGCTGAAAGCAGAGGCACTGGTAAAGACATACGACGGGCGCCGCGTGGTCAACGACGTGACAATGGAGATATACCCCGGCGAAATAGTCGGACTGCTGGGCAAAAACGGCGCCGGCAAGACCACGTCGTTCAGGATAATAGTCGGGATGATAGGCGCCGACGCGGGCAAGGTTACGCTTAAGGACATCGACATCACACGCCTGCCGATGTACAAACGAGCCCGCAACGGTATGGGCTATCTCTCGCAGGAGCCGTCTGTCTTCCAGAAAATGACGGTGCGCGACAACCTGATGGCGATTCTGGAAACGTTGAATCTCACAAAGAAGCAGCGCGAACAGAAGGCGGATGAAATAATGGGCGAGTTGGGGCTGCTGTCCCTCGCCAAACAGAGAGCCAATACGCTTTCGGGCGGCGAACGCAGACGGGTCGAAATCGCGAGGGCACTGGTCACGTCGCCGGCGGTGATGATGCTCGACGAGCCTTTCTCGGGCGTGGACCCGATAGCCGTGGAAGAAATAAAAGAGATAATCTCCGCGCTTCGAGAAAAGGGAATGGGTATTTTACTGACCGACCATAACGTACGCGAGACCCTGTCGATAACCGACCGTTCATATATCATCGAGCAGGGCAAGATACTTCGCGAGGGGAACAGCGAAGCGCTGGTCTCGGACCAATTAGTCAGGCAGGTTTACCTGGGCGAAAAATTTACAATGTAGGGAGAATGATGCCGGAAAAAGACAAAAAAAAAGACCCGTTTGTGGCGGCCGTGTTGGCTTGGCTTGTGCCCGGAGCGGGACACCTGTATCTGGGCAGGCGGGGCAAGGCCGCCGTTTTTTTTGTTCTGATTACGGCCTCGTTCGTTTACGGGCTCTCGCTGGGCGAATTCAAAAACGTGTATCCCGAAAGGTATCCGGCGGGTTTCTTCGGGCAGGTCTTTGCCGGGATACCGGCACTGGCGGGACTGGCCCTTAACTATGCAATGCCCGGACAGGTGGATGAGAGCGAAAAGACCTTCGATTTGAGTTTTGTCTATACCAGTGTGGCCGGCCTGCTTAACCTGCTTCTGATAATAGACGCTTCTTACACAGCCTCGGGAGGAAAGCATGGGTATGAGTCTGACTGAACATCTGGTACACCTTATCGCCATTTGCCTCTTAATCTCCGTCGTCTATACAACGATGCGAAAAGAAAAGCCGGCGTCTATCGCGGCCGGCTCGGCAAAATTTTTCTTCTTCACCATAATCGTCGTCGCAGGAGTGTCCGCAATTCTGTATATACTGACTTTCGTCTAACCCCTGATTCAGCCCCGGGCAACCTCATCGTAGATGACTTCTCCTCCCACCATTGTCAGTACCGCTTTCCCCTTTACCTTTTTGCCGTCGAAGCATGTATTTCTGCTCTTCGACAGGAACCTGTTCGCATTGATAACCCACTCGCGCTCCGTATCCACCAGAGTAATATCGGCCGGGGCGCCGGCGCTTAAATTGCCGCCGACAACGCCGAGTATCTTCGCCGGCGCAATCGACATTCGCTCCACCAGGTCGCTCCAGTTCATCAGTCCCGTATGCACCATCTCGGTGGCAACCACGGCGAGCGACGTTTCAAGGCCTATGACCCCGAAGGGGGCATCCCGAATGTCAACATTCTTCCTGCCAGGCCTGTGCGGAGCATGGTCATCGGCTATCACGTCGATAACGCCGGCGATGATTCCCTCCCTCAACGCCGCGACGTCCCGGGAACTGCGCAGAGGCGGGTTCATCTTGTAATTCGGGTCGGGCTCTTTGATATCCTCGTCACAGAGAGTCAGATGGTGCGGCGTGACCTCGGCGCTGACAGGCAGGCCATTGCTCTTCGCGCTCTCTATGATATCCAGGGCCCTTGCCGTACTTATATGAGCGATATGCAGGTGACAGCCCGTAATACGGACCAGGTCCACATCGCGGCGGACCATCTGCCACTCCGACTCCGCCGGTATTCCCGTCAGGCCGAAGCGCTTCGCCACGGGACCATCGTTTATTACGCCGCCCCTGCTCAGGTTCAGTACCTCGCAGTGTGCAATCAGCGGCTTCTCCAGCGGTTTCAGGCGCTGCATCGCCTTTTGCATCAGTTCCGTCGTCAGGACCGGAGAGCCGTCGTCGGAGAACCCCACGGCCCCGGCCATGCTGAGACGTTCGAAGTCCGTCAACTCACGAGACTGGCGGCCCCGCGTTACCGCGGCAATCGGATAAACGCGCACATTGGGGCTTTCCATCGCCCTAAGGCGGACAAACTCCAGGGATGCCTGGGTATCGAGCGCCGGTTCCGTGTTGGGCATACACGCTACTGCGGTGAAACCGCCCGCAGCCGCGGCCTGCTGACCCGTTGTAATGGTTTCGTCCTCCTCGAAGCCCGGCTCCCGCAGGTGCACGTGCATATCAATAAGGCCCGGGATAACAACAAGCCCCCCGGCATCGATGACCCGGTCGGCTTTCATGCCACCGGCCTCCCCCACCCCGACAATGTAGCCGCGCGATATAATAACATCGGCCAGCCGGTCAATGTTATTGGCGGGGTCGATTACGTGTCCGCCCTTTATGAGAATGGTATTCTTCAAGGCATCTTCTCTTGTTTGCAGAACTTTCTTATCGGACAGTTATCGCACTCGCGTTTTTTGCACAGGCCGATTATTCCCGGGCGCGCAAGGCTGAAGTCGTACTTAATGGGGTCATTCGGATCGAATTTTTTCAACGCCTCCGTGATTTCGACGGCGGTTTTCCAGTTAGCCGCTTTACGGCGCGTCAGGCCGATGTTTCGGGCCACGCGCGCGATGTGTGTGTCCAGTGGTATGACAAGTTTTGACGCGGGGATTTTCTTCCACAATCCCAGGTCAAGTTTATCATTTCGGACAACCCACCGCAAGAACAGGTTAAGGCGTTTGCACGCGCTGCCGCCGCGCGGCGAGACGAAGAACCTTCGGACCCCGGCGTTCCGCGGCAGTTCTTTGCCGCGATAGAAGTAAGAATGGTCGAAGGTCAGCATCTCCTCGACAAAGCCGGTCAGCGCCGGACCCGTGTTTCTGTCTGAATGTATGTAGTGCCGCGCGAACGCCGCTTCGAGCGAACCGTATTTTTTCAGCGCCTCTTTAAGGAAATGGAGCATGCACGCAACGTCGCGGTCCTTGTCGAAGCGATGTTTGAAACCTTTGAGCCTGTCGAGCAGTTTTCGCGGCGTTGACCCGACAACGAATTTGTGCGGTGACGGCTTCATTCGCCAGAGCAAATCTTCTATGCTGCGGCGGATTTGTTTTGCATTGCCGTAAGCCAGCGACGCCGCGACAAACGCGGCGATTTCGCGGTCTTTGCGGCCTCGGAACCGCCGGGCGTATTCCAGCGGGTCGCTGCGCATATAGCGCTCGTCGAACGTGGCGTACAACTCATCGAGCGCCCGCTTCAGTCCGACCGGTCCGCCTTTGCGCTTCGGGCGTGCGGGCACATCTTTTCCAGCGGACATTCGCGGCATTCTGGTTTTCGAGCGAGGCATATTTTCCTGCCGAGTTTTATCAGATTCAGGTGGAACGAGTATGCCTTACCCTTTGGGACAAGTTCCGCCATAAGGCGGTGTGTCCTTTCGGGAGGCGATTTCGGGGGCACGAAGCCGAGCCGGGTTGAGATTCGGTTGACGTGAGTGTCCACCGGGAAAACATCCCGCCCCAGCCCGAAGGCCAGCAGAATGCTTGCGGTCTTCACGCCTATCCCGTTGAGCCTGCATAGTGTGTCGTACACCGCGTCATTGCTCATCTTGCGGACAAAGCCAAGGTCAAGGCTCCCGCGGAACGCCTTAAGCCACTTCAGAAATCCGATTATGTTTTTCGCCTTCTGTTTTGCAAGGCCGCCGACGCGTATGGCGTTCTCGATTCTTGCGCCCCGCGCCTCCATCACTTCCTCCCAGCGCGGGAATTGCCGCCGCAACTCATCATAGGCGCGGTCGCGGTTAATATCGTTGGTGTTCTGCGACAGAATTGTCCGGACAAGAAGACCCGTAAGGTCACGCGACCGGCTGCGCTGCGGCACACCGAATTCTTTTTCCAGGATACGCGCCGCCCGCGCAACGCGCGACTTGATGTTTCCCGACATTTCCAGGGAATCCTAAAACAGAGTTTCCTGGCTCTGCAGCGCTGCCAGGTCGAACCAGCCCGACGGTTCATCCTGTGAGGCTATGTGCAAATGCGTGTCTTTAAGTTTGTGCTTTTGAAGCACCTTCTGCGCGGCCTGCAGGGCAAGATACGGGGTGTTGCACTCCTTGCTCAGGTGCGCGGGAACGACGATTGCCGGCGCGCGGTTTCCCGCAGAGATGATGGCGCTCAGGGCGCGCGCCGCCTGCCGGTTTGACAGGTGGCCTGCCGTTCCGTTGACGCGATTCTTGAGAAACTCGCTGCGTCCCGAGTTCCTGAGCATCTCCGTGTCGTGATTGAATTCAAGTATCAGGGCATCCGCGTCGGAAAATCGCCGGATAATCGGCGGCGTCGCTTCGCCGAAGTCGGTCGCGACGACTATCCGCTTTCTTTCCGCGTCGGCCGGCCAGCGCGCAACAAGGGCGACGGTTACACCGTGCGCGTCGTGCGGCACGGAAACCGGTTCCATGACAACGTCACCTATGGTGAATGGCTCGCTCTCAAATGTTACGGCCAGCCCCTGCTCCGCTATGGAGGAAAATGCGGGAAATTTGCTCCGGATGACACGCCCGACGAGGCGGTGGTGGTACAGCGGAATACCCGCTCCCGCGCATGCGCGAACGACGGGGCCGCACAGATGATCGCTGTGAAGATGCGTGATAAAGAGCGCGTTGACACGGGCCAGATTCAAGTCAAGCGTCGCAAGTCGGCGCTCCAGTTCGTTGATGCCGATGCCCGCGTCGATGAGGATGGTGGTGCTTTGTGATTGTATAACAGTGGCGTTGCCCTTTGAGCCGCTTGCAAGAATGGCAAATCTGATGGGCAATATCCCCCCCTCTTGCTGTCGCTATTTTACGTGCTCAGGGGTCAGACCCCTTCGCCCTGTTATTTCTTCAGGAAATTGTCGATGTGACCGAGCACTTCTTCGAGTTCCGGCATCGTGCAGTCGCCCATATGCGCAATGCGGAATGTCTGCTCCTTAAGTTTACCGTATCCGTTCGAAATTACAAGGTTCTGCCCGGCCAGATATTTGTTCAAATCCGCAACGCTGATTCCGAGATTGTTTTTCACGCAGGTAAGCGTTACCGATTCGTAGCCTTTTTCCGGGAAGAGTTCGAAGCCTCGCTCTTTGGCCCACGCGCGGCAGCGCCCGGCCATTGCCAGGTGCCGCGCGAACCGGTTGTCCAGCCCCTCGTCCAGCATCCTGGTGCACTGGTGGTCAAGCGCGTAAATGAACGATATGGCGGGAGTGTTCGGCGTCTGGCCCTTCTCGTGATATTTCTTGAATACCTGGAAATCAAAGTATGAGCCGCGATTCGGCACCGTCTTCGACTTCTCCATCGCCTTGTCGCTGACGGCGAAGACCGCCAGCCCGGGCGGCATGGCCCAGGCCTTCTGGGTTCCCGCGAGCATAAGGTCGATGCCGAGTTCATCGAAGTCGATTTTCACGCCGGTCATCGAACTCACGGCGTCTATCATAAACGTCACGTCGGGATATTTTTTCAGCACTTCCGCGATTTCTTCCAGCGGCCCCATCACGCCGGTGCTGGTCTCATTATGCGTGAAGCAGAAGGCATCGTATTTGCCCGTGGAAAGCCCCCTGTCAACCATCTCCGGCTTGATGGATTTCCCCCAGTCAACTTTCAGTTCGTCGGCCTCTTTTCCGTTATCGCCCATCATCGTGAACCAGCGGTCCGAAAATGCGCCGTTGCAGCAGACAAGCGCGCGCTTCGCCACCAGGTTGCGTATACCGGCCTCCATCACGCCGGTCCCGGAGGACGTGGAGATGAATGCGTTCTGTTTTGTGTAGAGGATTTTCTTGAGTTTCGGAACTGCGCGGTTGTAGAGTTCGCTGAATTCCGGGCTGCGGTGGCCTATCATAGGCGAGGCGCAGGCCTGGAGCGTATCGGGGGAAACCTCGACCGGTCCCGGGATGAAAAGTTTCTTGTGCATATCGTTACTCCTTGTCTTGGCTTCAGGGTCAGTCCCTATCCGCAATTATATTCAGTTTTGTGAAAACCATTCCCGTGAGAAGTTTCGGGAAGAAGTCGGTCGATTTCTGCGGCATTCTTTCACCGGCCGCGGCGACGGCCTTGACCTGCGCGACTTTGGTCGGGTTCATAAGAAAGGTTATCTGATAGTCGCCGGCTTTCACCTTGTCTATGGCCGAATCCGCGCTGCGCTCGTAGTGAACATTGCTCTGCGCCTCAAGTTGTTCGGCGCCGATGCCGAGAAGGCGTTCCAGAACGAGAATGTGCAGGATATTGACGTCGAGTTCTTTCCACTCTTTCGGCCTGTCTTCCGCAATCAACTCTTCGATGTGTTTCCCGTCACTGAATGTAAGAAGCAGGTATCGTTTCTCGCCCGTTATGAAAAGCCCGAGGCACCGCCCGGACATCCCTTCAATGCGAAGGTCTTCGAGGAATTCCCGACGGACGCTGTTTTCGCTCTCTTCGTCGAATGCAAATTCGCGGATGCTGAAGAGGTCTTCGAGTTGCCCGACAAGTTTTTTTCCGTCGAAGCCGGGCACATCAAATATCAGCCTGTGCGTCGGGAAGATTGTAAGGCCCTCGTCATCCATATTGACGAAGGTCATCATCCGGTTCTCAAACGACTCCGCGCCTTCGCACTTCGCCCCGGCACGGCGCATCTCATCGCGATAATTGAGCGCGGTTTCGTAGCGGTGATGCCCGTCGGCAATGAAGACGGGCCTGTCCTTCATCACGTTCCGGATTACGGCGATTTTCTCCGGGTCGGTAATCGGCCAGAGGCTGTGCCGCTCGGTCTCGCCGACAAACGCATCCGCGACGGGCGGGTTCTTCGCGGCCTCGTCCAGGATGTCATCGATTGCGAGTTCCGGGTCCGAGTACAGCATAAATATCTGGCCGAAGTTCGACTGCGTCGCACGCAGGAGGTTCAGCCTGTCCGCCTTTGGTCCCGCCAGCGTCTTTTCGTGCGGCTTGACGCCGCCCTCGGCGTAATCCATAAGCCTGCACATCGCAACAAAGCCCCTGCGGGTCTTGCGCATTCCGTTCGGCAGCGTGTATTCCTGGAAGTAGGCGTAAATGGCGGGCTCTTTTTCCTTGACGAATGTCCCTTCGCCAATCCACTCGCCGAGATACGCGCGCGCGCGCGTGTACTGATTGTCAACTTCACCGTCGCCGGTCTCTTTTTTGCCGAGAATGATTCTGACAACATTCTTCTCGTGTTCGGCGTAATATTTTTCCTGGAGCGCGGACGTTATCTTGTCGTAAGGCTGCGTAACGACGCTGCTGATGTCCTTAATCTTCTCCGTATTGTATCGGTAGCCGCGAAAAGGGAATACTTCCGCCATAGTTTGAATCTCCGTTATAAACTTAATATGTGGACTCACATCACAAATCGCGACTTTGTCCAACTGCTTAGCGTAAACGTTACAGGTTTCAAGTTTCAGGTCTCAGGTTCGCCACACACATTGGCGGTCAACTTTGACCCGCCGGTGTCTGTTATCCAAGCGCTTCGATAATCCTGTCCGCAATTTCAACGCCGACGCGCAACTGCCCCTCCCTCGTGGATGCGCCGATATGCGGCGAAAGGACGACGTTCGGCAATTGCAGGAGTTCTTTGTTGTCCGTCGGCTCCTTCGCATACACGTCAATCGCGGCCTTTGCGACTTTGCCGCTCTTCAATGCCTCAATAAGCGCGGCCTCGCTGACCACGCCGCCGCGCGAGCAGTTTACCAGCCACACGCCGTCTTTCATTATGTCGAACTGCGGCTTGTCGATTACGTAACCCGCGTCGGATGCCTTGGGCAGGTGCAGCGTTATTATGTCGCACTGCGGCAGCATCTCGTCCAGTTTGAGCACCGGCACGTCCAGCGCCTTGAGTTCGTCCGGTATCAGATTCAGCCGCCGCTTGGTCGTCAGGACTTTCATACCGAGCGCCTTGCAGCGTTTGATTACCTCGCGGCCGATGCCGCCTGTGCCGATTACGCCGACTGTCTTGCCGAAAAGTTCCGCGCCCATAAAGCGCTTCTTCTCCCATTTGCCCTCTTTCATCGAGGCGGTCGAGTCGTACACCCAGCGCGCCAGTCCGAACATATGGGCGATTGCGAGTTCGGCGACGGAGATGGAAGAAGCGCCGGGGGTGTTGACCACGGCGATGCCCTTTTCCTTCGCGACGTCAACGTCTATGTTGTCCAGGCCGATGCCGCCGCGTCCGATGGCCTTGAGGTTCTTTCCGGCCTCAATGGCGGGCTTGCGGACCTTGGTGGCGCTGCGGACGATGACGGCGTGGTACGGCTCGATGAAGGCGGCGAGGTCTTCAGGGGTCAGGCCGGTCTTCACAGTGACTTCGTGACCGGCGTCTTTGAGTTTTTGAACACCCTGTTCGGCGATAGGGTCGCAAATCAGGACTTTCATATTCGGCTCTCCAATAATCTCCAGGTCCGGGGGTCTGTTTCGGAAGGTGACTGTCACTAATTACCCCTCGGACCCTAACGGGTTCTCGGGGGCGAGAACCCGGAACGGGCGGAGCGCAGGCACCCCGATTCATCGGGGTGGCCAGCTCGTAGATTAGTGACTGTCACCGCGCAATCTCGGTGCAAACGCCTTTACATTAGGGAGAAATCTATAACATGGCGTTGCGGGCAAGTCAACCGAAATCCGGGGGTCGGGCGGTACATAAATTAAACGCAGAAAGGCGCAGAAATACGCGGAAGGACGCGGAAAGAAAACAGGCGGGAACCACAGATGGACACAGATAAACACAGATACAGGCCCGGCCTGCCTAGCCTACGCGTATGGATATGTGCGCAAATTGCTGGTCAATGG
>JBDRIB010000312.1:0-2396 GCA_043816375.1 Planctomycetota bacterium
CCATCTCGCGGCGAACCGCGTCGCGAGATGCACGACTGTATTGCGAAACATCCACGCCGTTCGGCACGACCCGCAGTTTTCCGCCGTTGACGCCGATGCGCCTTCGGCAAAAATCCGCCACTGCGTCGGCCTTGGCGATGACGGTGTCGGTGCAGGCTGCCAGCGCCCGGTCAACCAGGAGCCGCAGGCCGTCACGCGATTCGTCAACGCTGTGCTCCGAGGCCACAACTCGCGGGACGCCCGCAAGCCGCGCGGCCAGCCGCCCCCACGCGTTGGCGGTAAAGAGGTGCGTGTGCACGATGTCGATTTTCAGCCGCCTGATTGCGCGGCAGAGGCGCCCGAGCATTCGCAAATCAATCGAGCGGCGCTTGTGCATTTCGAGTACCGGCACGTTTGCGGCCTTCAGGTCGCCGGCCATCGCGCCTTTTTCGCGAAGGCAGCAAACGTACGGCTCGAAGCGCCGCCGGTCGATGTGCCTTGCCAGTTCGACCACGACGCGCTCCGCGCCGCCTCGGGACAATTCCTCGATGATATACAGGACTCGTTTCTTTTGCATTGCAGACCTGACGGCGACGGTCACCTTGTGCGCACTCGCTTTTTCGCCACGGACAATCTTGCCACTTCCGGCTCGAAAATTTGCAGCAGCGCCGCTACGTTTGTCTCATTATCGAATTCGTCTTCGACTAGCGCGCGCGCATTTTCGACCATCGTCGCTCTCAAACCGTTGCATTGCACCAGCCTGTCGACGGCCCCGACGAGGGCTTCGCTGTCGCCCGGTTTTACGAGCAGGCCCGTCTCTCCGTCGCGAACGAATTCAGGTATGCCTGATACCGCGCTCGCAATGACGGGCAGACCCAGCGCCATCGCCTCGGGGATGACATTCGGTATTCCGTCGCGGTCGCCGTTGCGCGCGATAACCGAGGGCACGACGAGGCAGTCGGAGTTTCTCATCTCGCGCATCACCCGCGCATGGCTCACGACGCCCGGCAGTTCGATGCAGCCCTCCAGTCCCCTGTTACGCACCATTTCTTCGAGGTCGCCGCGCAGCCGTCCTTCGCCGATTATCCTGCAGGTCAACGTGCAGCCTCTTTCACGCAGGATGCGCACGGCGTCGATGAGAAACCTGAACCCCTTTGTTTCGGTCAGGCGTCCGACCGCAAGGATTCGCAATGTCCCGCCGGGTTCATTTGGTTTGAATTCGTAACGCGACAAATCGATTCCGTGATAGTTCAGGTGCACGGCCGCGCGCTCTTTGCGGGGAAGCAGATGCGACAGGTAGTTCACGTTGTACGCGGTGCAGGTTGCAACGAACTTCGCCGAGCGAAGTTTCCGAATCAGCGACGGGTTCGCCGTGTAGATGTCGAAGGCGTGCGCGGTAACGCTCCACGTGATGCCCGCGAGTCGGGCAATGACCATTGCGCTGTCGGCGGGGATGGTTGACCAGTGCGCGTGTATGTGGCCGATGCCTTCCTCCTCGACGATGCTCGCGTAATATGCGGATTGCGGGAAGACGGCCAGGGCCTTGACAAGATACCACGGATGCGAGGCGCACGATTTGAGAACGCGCCACAGCGCGCCGAAGTATCGCCGCGGGCGCGAGAAGATGTATTTTATATTCGCGCGCACGAGCGCGGCGGAGAAGAGAAACGGGGAATAAACCGTTCCCCTGAGAAACTTTCGCGCCGCGGGATGAACAACGTCATCTTTGCATCTTTTGAGCGAAAAAATCGTCGGGCGTATTCCTTTCGCCGCAAGTCCCTCGATTTCCCTGAGGATAAACGTCTCGTAGGTCTGGGGGAACTGCGACATTATGTACGCCATACGGCGCGGGTCGGCCGGTCCGGATTCGACAGCGTCCGAACGCGACGCTTTCCTCTTTTGCTCGCCCCACAGCGCGCCTGCGGCCATCACAAGGCCGCCCGCGGCAAGTATGATTATCATTGGCTCAATCGGCGCGCGCATTCGCGCGTTGCCGTAGAAGACCAGCACAGTCAGCGTCATCGCGACAAATATCAGATAGAAGAAGACCGGTTTCAGCGGACCGCGAAAGGACGCAACAAGTCCGACAGCAAAGAACGGCAAAAGAAGCATATAGAACAATTGAGGAATCACGGTCTTCACCCCACCCGTAACGAAATAATGAGTATGAATGAACCAGAAATTACGCAACTTGTACAAGAGGTGCATCGGCATCTTGCCCGCATTTCGCCGAATCGCGGCAAGACCGAGGCGAAACTGCCTGTCGGAGTTTTCCGCGTCGGTCATCCCGCCCGGCAGATGCCCGGTCTCGCCCAGCCTTTCGGTGTTTATCCAGAAGCCGTCAAACTCCGGCTCTTTTAGCGTGACATCGTTGTGCGCGCCGTAAAAAGTCATACCGCCCTGAGTGGAGACGCCGA
>JBDRIB010000313.1:0-7621 GCA_043816375.1 Planctomycetota bacterium
GAGGTGCAACGAATGACACAACTTGAGCAGGCACGACTTGGAAAAGTAACCGCCGAGATGGAAGAGGTCGCGGCGAGGGAAAAAGTGTCGCCTGAAACGCTGCGCGACCGCATAGCACGCGGCACGGCGGTTATACCGGCGAATCTGAACAGAAAGAATCGCAAAAACTGCGGCATCGGCGAGGGGCTCACCGTAAAGGTTAATGCGAACATCGGGACCTCGCCCGACCTCGTGGATGTTGACCGCGAAATGGCGAAACTGAAAGCCGCGGAAGAAGCAAAGGCCGACACGTTTATGGACCTGAGCAGCGGCGGCGACGTGCGCGAGATACGCCGGAAGTTGACAGCCGCAACAACGCTGCCAGTCGGCACGGTTCCCATCTACGGGGCCGCGGTGCGCGCGGTGCAGGAACATCGCTCGATACTTGATATGACATCCGACTCGATGCTCGATGCCGTCCAGCGAAACGCGGAAGACGGCGTGGACTTCGTAACCGTGCACTGCGGCGTGACGCAACAACTCGTCGCGATGGCGCGGGAAAGCAAACGCATCACCGGCATCGTGAGCAGGGGCGGCACATTCCTCGCGGAATGGACGAAGCATCACAAAAAGGAAAACCCTTATTACGAGCGGTTCGACGACCTTCTCGATATCGCCCGCAAGTATGACGTAACGTTGAGCCTCGGGGACGGGATGAGGCCCGGCTGTCTTGCGGACTCTTTCGACGACTTGCAGATGGGAGAACTCAGGGTGCTGGCCGAACTGTCAAAGCGCGCGTTCAAAGCCGGGGTGCAGGTGATAGTCGAGGGGCCGGGACACGTGCCTCTGGACCAGATAGCGGCACAGGTGGCGCTGCAGAAAAAACTCTGCAACGGCGCGCCGTTCTACGTGCTCGGGCCGATTGTCACCGATATCGCGCCCGGCTACGACCACATAGCCGGCGCAATAGGGGGTGCGCTGGCGGCGATGGCGGGCGTGGATTTCCTTTGCTACGTCACGCCTGCGGAGCACCGGGGCTGCCGGATGCGGACGCGGTGCGTGAAGGCGTGATAGCATCGCGAATAGCCGCGCACGCCGCCGACATAGCGCGCAAGACGCCCGGCGCACGCGACTGGGACGATGATTTCTCGAAGAAGCGCAGCGCACGCGACTGGGAAGCGATGACCGCCGAATGCATTGACCCCGTGAAGGCGGCGAAAATAAGAGAGCAAACGCACTCGCGTCTGCCTGATGTATGCACTATGTGCGGCGAGTTCTGCACCTATCGTCTCGCCGAGAAAAAAGAAAAAAACCATGGCCACAACCAAGACTAAGGAGACTGAGACACCATGAACCCAGTAATTGCAAAATCAGTTAGAAGCGGCGTTGTCTGCAACGTGTATCGCGGCATATACGCGGTTGTACGCGAAGGCAAAGTTGTCAGGAAGGGCGGCGAAATTGACAAATCATTTTTTATGCGCTCGTCGGAAAAGAAGATTCAGGCGGCCGTGGTAGTCGAGAGCGGCGCGGCCGATGCCTTCGGACTGAGCGAAGAAGAGATTGCGGTCATTGCCGGAAGCCACAGCGGGGAGGATTTCCACGTCGCGGCGGTGCGCTCCATCCTGAAAAAGGGCGGCCTGGACGAATCGTACCTGAAATGCGGCGTCCACCCGCCCACTCACGAGCCGACGCGCGAGGCGCTTTTGAAGGCGGGCAAACCGTTTGAGGCGGTCCACAACAACTGCTCCGGCAAGCACGCCGGGATGCTGCTTGCATCCAAACACCTGGGCTTCTCGCTTGATGATTACCTGAGCCCCGAACATCCCGTGCAGCAGCGGATATTCGACCGCATATCGCTGCTGTCGGAATACGACGCGAAGCGAATCAGGGTGGGCGTAGACGGCTGCGGCGTGCCCACGTACGCAATCCCGGTAAGGAATATGGCCGTATTGTATGCGAACCTGTCGACGCCGGACAGGTTTCCGAAGCAACTGGCCGATGCCTGCCGCAGGGTCGCCGCGAGTGTGTACAAGCATCCGCTGATGGTCGGCGGACACAACAGGTTTTGCACGGCTATTATTGAGGAGACAGGCGCAAAAATCCTTGCCAAGGGCGGAGCCGAGGGGATTTTCAACATCGGCATTGTCGGCGCACACACCGGCATAGCCGTCAAGGTTGAATGCGGGCTGAATCAGATGTATGAGGGGTTTCTTGTCGTTCTGTTGAAGGCACTGGGCATCGTCACCGAGGCGGAAGTCGGGCGGCTGGCCAAATATGTTCGACAGCCGGTATTGAACCACAGAGGCGAAGAAGTCGGATATATTGAAGCGGAAAAATGCGAATGATAAAATTCCGCAGGAATGTAAAGGCTCGCGTAATGCGAGAAATGTTTGAAAATCCGGAACCCACCCGGTCCTGCCGACGGTTTGCCTGACCGCTTGCCTCTGAACCAGTATTGCCGCTGGCAAACACATCCGCGAGAAAGATAATGCTCAAAAACCTCTGGACGCTGCGAAGGTATTACTCCCGATACCGGCGGGGAACGCTCGCGGGAGTGCTCTTTCTCCTGGCGTGTAACCTGTGCCAGTTGGCGCTGCCGTTCCTGGGCGGCAGGGCCGTGGATGCCCTGAACCAGTTGAGGGAACAGGGCGGGCTGGGTGCCCTGGAGTACCTGGGCGACTTCAGCAAATACACTCCTGCGTTGGGAATCCTTATCGTCCTAGCGGCGCTCGCGATGGCACAGATAACGCGCGCCGTGTTTTCGTTTCTGCAAAGGACTTTCATCGGCCGCGTTTCGCGCCGTATCGAAAGCGACCTCCGCGTTGATTTTTTCGCACATTTGCAGGAACTTTCCCCCTCATATTACGACAGGGTCAAGACCGGCGACCTGATGGCCCGTTCCACGAACGACCTGACCGCGGTTCACAGGGCTCTCGAAGGAGGAGTGACTGCTGCCTTTGATACGCTGTTTATGTTCTCGGGCAGTCTGGCAATTATGCTGCTGTTTAACAGCGAACTGACGCTGTATGCACTGATACCCGTGGCTGTCCTGCCGGTGTTCATTATGACATTCAGCAGGCCGATAAGGCGGCGTTTTGAGAAAATCCAGGCGCTGTTCGGCGACATAAACACTGCCTGCCAGGAGAACTTCTCCGGGATGCGCGTTATCAAGGCGTTCGTTCGCGAAGAGCACGAAAAGGCAAAGTTTCGCGAACTGAACCGCACATATGCCAGGAAGAATATTTCCCTGGCAAAAATCCGTTCGCTTTTCCGGCCGATGCTTGCTCTGCTTGCGGGAGCGGCCATCGTGGTCGTGTACTGGCGCGGCGGCAGGGAAGTTGTCTATGGAAGAATGTCTCTGGGTGATTTGTTTATGTTCGTCCAGTATGTGGATGGGATAATCGGGCCGATGATGGCACTGGGCTGGCTCGTTGTTCTGTTCCAGCAGGGCGGCGCCAGTATGGCCCGCATGCAGAAGATATTCGATGTGAAACCGACAATATATGACGCGCCTGACGTCAAAACTCTGTCCGACGCGAGAGGCGCGATTGAGTTCCGCAATCTCACATTCACCTACCCCGGCTTTGAACGGCCTGCGTTGTCAAACATCAATCTCAGAATGCCCGAGGGCTCAACGACTGCCGTGGTGGGGCCTGCAGGCTGCGGCAAGAGCACGCTGGCCAGCCTTATCGCGAGACTCTACGAGGTGGGCGAAGGCCAGTTGTTCATTGACGGGCGCGACGCCACGAAAATCCCTCTCAGCGGGTTGCGAAGCGTTATCGGGTTCGTTCCGCAGGTGAGTTTCCTCTTCTCGGAGAGTATCAGCGACAACATCAGGTACGGTGCGCCGGAGACTGATGCCGGGTTGCTGCGCGCTGCCGCGAACGTTTCCCAAATCAGCGCGGACATAAAGCAGTTCCCCGAAGGCTACGACCAGGTGCTCGGCGAGCGGGGGATAAACCTTTCCGGCGGGCAGAAACAGCGCGTTACAATAGCCCGGGCGATTATCAGGGACCCGAAGATTCTGATACTCGACGACGCGCTTTCGAGCGTGGACACACACACGGAGGGTCGGATTCTGAGGCATTTGCGCGGCGCGGCGAAGCGGAGAACAAGCATCATCATCTCGCACAGGCTTTCCAGCGTCCAGCACGCCGACAATATCGTTGTGCTGGAAGACGGCCGCCTAACGGAGCAGGGGCAGCATAAAGACCTTATGAACAACGGCGGCTTCTACGCGAAGACTTATCAACGGCAGCAACTGGAAGAATCGCTGGAAGAAATGTAGGCCCCGTACGGGCGAATCGAAAAGAATTATGCACGGACACGCAAGAGCAGAATACTTTGAAGACGAAACGCTGGGCAAGGCGTTCGACGCGCGGCTTGTGAGGCGGCTTTTGCAGTATCTGAAGCCGTACAAATGGCGGGTCGTGCTGGCCGTCGCTTTGCTGGTGTTGATAACGGCTACATCGCTGTCGTGGCCGATTATTCTGAAATACGTCGTGCAGGCAATTATCAACACCGGAATCACCGATACGGAGCGATACCACTCGCTTGTTGTGCTGGGTGTGCTCCTGATTGCCCTCATCCTTGTCCAGTTCTTTTCGGAATACTCCTCCGCGCTTATGGTCAACATAATCGGCCAGCGCGTGATGTACGATATGCGGATGCAGATATTCGCGCACCTGCAGCGGATGTCCCTTAAGTTCTTCGACCACAACCCCGTCGGGCGTCTGATGACCCGCGTTACCAACGACGTCGAGGCGCTGAACCAGTTCATCAGCATGGGAGTGGTGACTACCTTCCAGGATGTCTTTATGCTCGGGGGCATCCTCGTTTGTATGTTTGCGCTGGAAGCGAGGCTGACGCTGATACTGGTTGCGACGCTTCTGCCGGTAGTCGTCGCCCTCACCATCTGGTTCAAAATTAAATCGCGGAAGACCTATCGTGACATTCGCCTGAAACTCGGGCGAATAAACGCCTATGCCAACGAAAACATCACCGGTATGAGAATCGTGCAACTCTTCAACCGGCAGGAGAAAAATCTCGGTAAATTCGCGAACCTCAGCAGGGATTTCCGCAACGGATGGTTTCGCGCCATACTTTACAACTCGGTGTATTTCCCGTCGGTTGAGGTGCTGGGTACGCTCTCTTCGTGCGTGATAATCTGGTACGGCGCAAACCGGTTCATCGCGGGCGCGATGTCTCCGGAGATGCTCGGGACGCTGATAGCGTTTCTTGGACTGGCCTGGATGCTCTTCAGGCCTATAAGAGACCTGGCCGAAAAGTACAACATTATGCAGTCGGCGATGGCGTCGTCCGAACGAATCTTCAAAATCCTTGACCGCCCGGAGGAAATCGTTAACGCCGAAAAGCCCATCCCCCTCACTCCGTTCAGCGGGAGAATAGAATTCAAAAACGTCTGGTTCGCCTACAACGACGAAGACTGGGTGCTCAAAGACGTCTCGTTTGCCGTCGAGCCGGGCCGGAAGGTCGCTTTTGTCGGGGTAACCGGCGCAGGCAAGACGAGCATCATCAATCTCATCTGCCGCTTCTACGACATTCAGCGCGGCCGGATTCTAATCGACGGAAAAGACATACGCGAGATTGACAAATACGAACTTCGCAGCAAAATAGGCCTCGTTCTGCAGGACGTGTTTCTCTTCTCCGGCGATATCAAGGGCAACATTTGCCTTGGAGATGATACAATCGGCGACGAGAAAGTCGCCCGGGTCGCCGAGCACGTAAACGCCGCGCGGTTTATCCGGCGGCTGCCCGACGGCTACGACAGCGAGGTGCAGGAACGCGGCGCGACGCTCTCCGTCGGCGAGAGACAACTGCTTTCTTTCGCGCGCGCCCTCGCGTACGACCCTGCAATACTTATACTCGACGAGGCGACCTCGAACATCGACACGCAGACGGAAATCCTGATTCAGGACGCCGTCGAAAAACTGATGAAAGACCGGACCTCCATCGTCATCGCCCACAGGCTCTCGACGATACGCAAGGTCGATAACATCATCGTCCTGCACAACGGAGAAATAAAAGAGCAGGGCACCCACGCGAAACTGCTCAGGCAAAAGGGAATTTACCGGCAGTTGTATCAATTGCAATACAGGAACGGTTCGCTGCAACCCGCAGCCGAGCCTTCTTCTGATGAAGAAACGCCGGCAGAGTTACCGGGGCTGGAACCAGACATCGGAGACGACCAATGGCAGAAAAACCCCTGAAAGGCAGACACCTGACCGGAATGACGGACCTGAGCGCGGCGGAAGTAAACCTCGTGCTCAAGACCGCAATGAGGATGAAAAAATCGCATTACGCGGGCACGCAGAAACTCGTGCTGAAAAACAGGGTGCTTGCGATGATATTCCAGAAGCCCTCGACGCGCACGCGCGTTTCGTTCGAGGCGGGCATCGCGCAACTCGGCGGCGTCGGAATATACCTGAGCGCGGGCGATATGCAACTGGGCCGAGGCGAGACCGTCGCCGACACCGCGCGCGTCATCTCGCGCTACGTTGACTGCATAATGGCGCGCGTCTTCTCGCACGACGACATCATCGCCCTTGCCGGGAACAGCCGTGTGCCCGTCATCAACGGCCTGAGCGACCTGGAGCATCCCTGCCAGGTACTGGCCGATTTGCAGACGATTCTGGAGAAAAAAGGGCGGCTGGCCGGTCTCAAACTCGCCTACGTCGGCGACGGCGCGAACAATATGGCGCACTCGCTTATGGTCGGCTGCGCGATGATGGGAATGCACGTCGCCATCGGAACGCCGAAAGGCTACGACCCGAATCCGGATGTCGCAAAAAAGGCCGCCGCGTTCGCCAAAAAGAATCGCAAAAAACTGGAAGTCCTGCGCGACCCTCTCAAGGCCGTGGACGGCGCGGACATAATCTACACCGACGTCTGGGCAAGTATGGGACAGGAAAAAGAGCACGCAAAACGCGTCAGGATTTTCAAGCCATACCAGGTTAATTCAAAACTCGTCGCAAAGGCCAAAAAGAACGCAATCGTTATGCACTGCCTTCCCGCGCACCGAGGGGAGGAAATCACCGACGAGGTGGTTGACGGACCGCACTCCGTCGTCTTCGACCAGGCCGAGAACCGTCTCCACGTGCAGAAGGCGATAATGGCGCTGGTGGTGTGAGAAACCCGTCAGAGCGAGAGGCATGCGAGCAAAAGGGGAGGACGTAAGTGAGCGAGAAAAGAATTCTGATAATCGCCTTGCTCGCGCTGGCCGTCACATACGGCGGATACCAGGCCGTCAAGTCCGCGAATGACTGGATGATGGGATTCGACTACTCGCAATATTACGTCGCGAGCCGGATGGTACTCGCCGGAGAATCGGAGAAGATTTACCTGCAGGATAAAGAATGGATGAGGGAAGCCGCGCGTTACGGGGTGGAACCGGCGAAATACCGCTCGGACGAAAGAGACCTTCCTGCAAATGTGTACCCGCCGATAGTCTCAATTATGATGATTCCATTCGCGCTGCTGCCCTACGAAATGTCTCGCTACGTCTTTTTCGCCTTCAACTATGTCGCGGCGGCCGCCGTTTTGGCCCTGCTTTTCGCAAATCGCCGGGGCGAGCGAAAACGAACGGCGATGCTTATTGCCGCGTGCGCCTTCCTGATATTTT
>JBDRIB010000314.1:0-7205 GCA_043816375.1 Planctomycetota bacterium
GCGAAGGAATACGTGGCGAGCCACAGCGACGGAGACGGGGTGCTTGTTCTTTCCAGGTTCGCCGGCGCGGCGCGGGAACTGAAGGCGGGCGCACTGCTTGTAAACCCTTACAGCATCGAGGAGATAAGCGACGCGCTTTACCAGGCGCTCGCGATGGAAGCCCCGAAAAGACGACGCCGAATGCGCGCCATGCGCCGAACGGTCAAGAAAAACGACATAAACAACTGGCTGCGCCAGTGCTGGAAATCCTTCAAATATGAAACACATAATCGAGCAAATAAGAGCGACCAGGAGGCGCGTGCTCCTGGGGCTGGACTATGACGGAACGCTCGTTGAAATTTGCCCCAGACCCGAAGACGCGAAACTCAGCCGTGAACGAAGGGCGGTTCTGAAGGCCCTGCTGGTTCACAAAAGGTTCCTGCCCGTTTTCATCAGCGGAAGAAAAATCAGGGAGTTGCTGCGTATGCTCCGCCTTCCGTCCTGCTGGGCTGTGGGTGACCACGGCGCTGCGATAAGGCGGCCCGACGGGAAGGAAACGGTCCTGATGCCCGCAGGCAAACTGCGAGAACTCGAAGAAATGCGCGTGGCGCTTAAACAGGTCCGCTCGCTGGATAAGGCTCTGTGGATTGAAAACAAGATGGCCTCCGTCGCCTTGCATTACAGACAGGCACCCGAAGGGGTCGCCAGGGCCGCGGTCGCGCAGGCCAGGCGAATTTACCGGAAAAGATTTCGCAGAAGTCTGGAGATTCTGCCGATGAAAAAGGTAATCGAGTTCATTGTGCCCGGCGTCACAAAGGGACGCGCGTTGCAGCGCGTTCATCGGATGGCGGGGGGCGGGATGCCCGTCCTGTATTTCGGCGATGACACGACGGACCATAGTGCAATTGAGTATGCGGAAAAACACGGCCACGCCGTATTTGTCGGAAAAAGAAACAGGATGGGCGCTTCCTGGCGGCTGCCGGACCCCAACTCGGTATATCAACTCCTCAGGAACCTTCTTGACTGACCTCGATGCTTTCTGGTCGAACCGGATGACAACCGAACAATTCATATTCAAAGAGTTTGTCGCGCTGGAAAACCCGACCGGCATGAAGGCCGCCGGCCTGAGCGAGATGCTGGCCGGTCTGCGGTCTGTTGACGATAACGTGCTGTATAACCATCTCTTCCTGTCGCACCTCAGGCAGCGGCATCAGCGATGGGAATATCCCAACGACTTTGCGCGCTGGGCGGCCTACTCCCTGAACGACTTTGTCCTGGCGGAGGCGCTGGCAAACTATTCTCCCTTCGAACGAAAGGATATGAGCGTAATCCGCGACGACCTGATGGACATCCTTGACGACCATATGTGGGATTACGGGGGTCGCGAGGTCGTCCGGCGGGGAAGGGAGTTCTATTTCAACGGGGCCACTTCTTTTGTCTTCGACAGCCGCTACCGGGCGGGCAATCTGCACGAACTTCGTGACGGCCTGAAGAAGGTAAGCCTCAGCTCGCTTTACTATCACTACTTCGAAGCCTGCATACGACAGCAGGGGACGGTTGACGACATCTCGTTCTGGATAGAGCATAACCTGAACCTGCCGGACCTGGTGGGGCAGATGCGCGGATGGGATTACTACTTTCTGAGCCTGAGCGATCTTCGGGACAAGATTGTGCGCGTCCTGGGAAATTACCTTGCGAACAATCACGCGTGAACAACGAAACACAAAACGGAATTGAAGAATACATTCCCCTCGTCGGCGAGCCGGTAATCGAACTGATGCGCAAACTGGCCGCGCAACTGCAGGGCGTGCGGGTGCTGCATATCAACTCCACAAAAAAGGGCGGCGGCGTAGCCGAAATACTCAAGCGCCTTGTTCCCCTGGCACGGCAACTCGGAATAGATATGCGATGGGAAACCGTTGAAGGCGACCCGGATTTCTTCATAACCACCAAGAAAATGCACAACGCGCTGCAGGGAAACGAAGTCGACTTCTCGGAGAAAGAACTGCGCTACTATGAGCAGGTGAATAAAAAGAATCTGAAGAGGCTGGACCTGAACGTGGACTGCGTAATCATCCACGACCCGCAGCCCTGTCCTCTCGTGCAATACATTCCTGAAGGTGTAACAAAAATATGGCGCTGCCACATAGACCTTTCACGGCCGAACAGAATGTTGTGGCGCTACCTGAGAAACTGGGTGAAGCAATACGACGCAAGCATCTTTCACATAGCGGCATTCGCACAGCAACTGCCCCACAAGCAGTTCCTGATACCTCCCTCGATAGACCCGCTGAGCGTGAAGAACCGGCCGGTTCCGCGCAAGACCATACGCACCGTTCTCATGCGACACGGCGTCGACCCGGAAATCCCTATGATACTGCAGGTATCGCGCTATGACCGCTTCAAGGATCCTATCGGTGTAATCAAGGCGTTCCGCATAATCCAGAAGTATCACAACTGTCAACTCGTCCTGATAGGCGAACCCGCCACAGACGACCCCGAAGGCGCGCAGGTCTACGAGGAAGTCAAGGCAATAGCCGACAGGCATCCCGAAATTCACGCACTTATGCCTGCCAAGGATAACCACCACGTGGTCAACTGCTTTCAGAGAGCCGCCACGATTATTATGCAGAAGTCAACCAGAGAGGGATTCGGCCTCACCGTTACGGAAGGAATGTGGAAGGCAAAGCCCGTTATCGCCGGTGCGGTCGGGGGCATCACGTCACAGATAACCGACGGCGTTGACGGCTATCTGGTGAACTCCGTCGATGGGGCGGCATATCGCTCGCGTTACCTGCTGACCCGCGAGCGGCGTATGAGGGAGATGGGTCGCGCGGCGCACGCGACGGTACTGGAAAGGTTTCTTATCACCCGGCACCTGCGCGACTACCTCGCATTGCTTCTGGCCGTCGAGTGTCCTACCCGCACGGAAATCGAACTGTAACCTGATGAACCGGGTCTGAACCTGTTTTTCTCTCATACCTGGAATTTGCCGTCTTTCTGAAAGGCGTCGCCGTCTGCGAGCACCTCTCCGCCCCGGCGCAAATCGCAAATCATATCCCAGTGAAGGGCCGACACGTTGGTCCCGCCGGTTTCGGGGTAGGCGTTGCCGAGTGCGATGTGGACGGTTCCCCCGATTTTCTCGTCGTAAAGGATTGACCTGATAAAGCGGTCGATGCCGTAGTTGGTGCCGATGCCCAGTTCGCCGACGCGCGAGGCCCCTTCGTCCATTGCTATCATCTTCTTCAGATACTCCTCGCCCTTTTTCGCGCTCGCCTCGACGACTCTTCCTTCTTTGAAAACAAGACGAATGCCGTCAATCTCGCGTCCCGCGGAGATCACGGGATATGTGTAAGTTACGACGCCTTCCACGGAGTCTTCGACGGGACAGGTAAATATCTCGCCGCTGGGCATATTATGCTTTCCGTCGCTGTTTATCCATTTTCTGCCGTCGATGCTCATTCTCAAATCCGTGCCGTCCGCTTTTATATGCACCTCTTTCTTCCCTGCAATTGCTTCAATGAGTTTGTCCTGCTTTCTGGACAGTTCGCGCCATTCCGCGATAGGGTCGTCCCTGTCGGCAAAGACAGCGCGAAAAACGAAATCGCGGAATTCCTCCGTGCTCATCTCCGCATCCTGCGCATACGCCGCCGTCGGGTAAAGCGTGCCGCACCAGCGAACATTATTCAGAATGATGTCGCGCACCGGTTTCGTCGCCTTTGAGCGGCGAGCCTGTTTATCCGGCGGCACGGAGGTCATAGAACGGGTATTGACCGCCGCACCGATGCCTATAAGCGCGTCGATGTGCTCCGCCTCGAACATACCTATGGGCGAAAGGTGGTCCAGTTGCTCATCGCCGGCTTCGGAGAAAAATATGGTGTCTGCGCCGGGCAGGCCAAGCCGGACATGCACGTGCGCCCCGGCGGCTATCGCCTTGCGATAGACCTCGCGCACGAGGTCCTCCGCGGCGGGCTCGGCCCTGATGAGGATGGTTTCACCCTTCTTCACCCCGGCGGAGTAATTAACAAGAACTTCGGCAAATTTAACGATTCGCGGGTCAGTCATTTTGCTCCTTCATCGTGTCGTGTGTTTTAGAGTCATAGATGGTCAGGCGGTTATTGGATACCGCGACCGTGCGGCTTCCGGCGTGCAGAAGCGTGCCGGAATACGGCGCGACGTCGCGCAGGCCGTTTCCGACAAGGTCGCTCAACGCCAGAGTCTTTTCCAGCCTGCCCGACTTAACGCAAAAGTATAACATAGACTCGCGTGTCGGAATAAGCAGATTTTCTCCTGCAATAAACCCCTTGCCCTGGAACGACGGCACGTCGGGTTCACTCTTCCATAATCGTTTGCCGGTGGCACAGTCGAAAGCGGCGCATTTGTCGCCCGAAAGCAGCAGCGCACCGTTGCGCACGCCCAGCATACAGGCATATCGGCGGGCCGAATTGTCGAGTGACCACAGCAGGCGGCCGCTTTTCGATTCGAGCGCAATCAGTCTGTCGGATTCGGCCGGCGCCGCGAACAGGCGGCCGTTTTCCTCAAACATCGGCCCGTAAGCGAAAGATGTGGCTCTCGACATCGCGCGCTCAAAGCGATTTTCATACGAGCGGGCTATTACACTATTTGTCTGGTCGTAGCGTGTAATCCACAGCGGCTTGCCGAAGAGCGCGTCAAACGCGCCCACGACCCCGGCGTTCGTCGCAACATAAACTATGCCGCCTTTAACATACGGAGGAGCGGGCGGGTAGAGGCTGCCTGTCTTCACGTCGGCGGTTTTGGCGGGCACCGTTGTCGAAATCCGGACGGCATACTCCGCGGCCCCCGTAGCCGAGTCAAGACGCACGAGGTAGTATGACTCGCCGATGCCGGGGTCGGGAAGTATTGCAACGGCAAAGACGCTTTTTCCCGCGACAGCCGGCGCGCCGGCAAAATAACATCTGTCTATCAGCCCTTCGCCACGCACGCCGCCGCGCTGCCAGAGAATTCGCCCCGAGGCCGCGTCCAGGCATACAAGTTGCAGAAGCCGGTATCTTTCCGCGCCGAGTGTCGTTGCCTGCCCGGCGGGAGCAAGCGTGTACACCTTTCCTCGGACGGCAATCGCCGGGAATATGCGCCTCATCGTGCCGTCCTCCCCGGTCCAGACTTCGCCGACGGGCTGCTTTTCATCGTCTTCAAGATTTTTCCGCCACAGCGGTTTTCCGGGATTGGAAAGGCGAGCCGCATACAGAGAGCCGCGCGTGCGAAGATACAGAAGGCCGTCGGCGGCGGTGGGATACGAGTCGATAAAATGCCGGTCTTCCGCGCTTTTCGCGACAGGCGACCCGAGCGCTTCGCCCGCAGGAATAATGCTGGAATAGGACATCTTCTCCGGTGCGGAATGATTCACGCCGGGCCCCGCATAATCGGGAAAGAGAGGATTGTAAGAGGCGGCGGCCGGCATTTGGGCGGCCGATTTCCGCAGCGTGTCAATTACTTCTGCAACGGATACCTCGCTGCCCCGCCAGAGGACTTTTGCCGATAGTTGGGATTTTTGAATCGCGGAAGCAAGCGCCTCTAACTCGCGGATGTCCCCCGATTCAGCCGCGCAAACAAGCCTGAGCACCTGAAGATGAATCGGAAGCGGCGGCGAAAGCCGCTCCAGTCTGTACAGCGCCCACTTCGCCTCTTCGTATTGCTGCGATTCGTAAAAGTGCTGAGCCAGCAACTCGAGAGCGCGAAGGGCGGCGCCGCCGGGCGGGTGTTCCTTCGCCAGCCCCGCGAGGGCGGCCACATCAAGTTGTGCGAGGACACGCGGCGGTATGGCGGGGGGAGCTCCGGATATCCGGTTGTACGCGTCAAGCAGTTCCCCGTTTTCGGCCAGGGTTTGCAGAATCACTTCCCGAACGCCGGCATAAGTTTCCTCGTTCGGTTTCAGCCGGACAAGCGCGTCGCCGTGGTCTCTGAAAAGATGCCACAGTTTTTCGGCTCCTTCCGAGATTTTTTTTTGTTCGACATCGCCGACGGCCGATGCGAGCATCTCCTCCAAGCCGCTATCGAGGACTTCCACCTTTGCGGTGCACGGGAACGGCGTTTCGGGTTCGCCCTCCGCAGGCTGCAGGACTGCGCCCGCCGGCAGCAGGACCGCCAGTGTTCCGAGAAGCAGTATTGTAGTGAATCTGGTCATAACTGGACAGAAAGTAGCCTGTTCGATTCTCGCGGTGATTATACCGGCGCCGACCGGGCGCGTCAAAAGCGTTTGCGGCTTCCTCGAAGTCGCCGGGATGTTGCGCTGCAAAATTCGTTCCCCGGGTTGCACCGGTTCGCAAGTTCGCAGGAAGTTCGCACCCGAAAAATCGCCTTAATTGCTTTTGCAATAAAAGGTTGTCTTTGGAAGTTCGCAAAAAACGCCTTCTAAATCTGCACAAACCAAAAACAGGGTCAGACCCTGTTTTTGGTTTTTGATGTAACCATTTGTTATGCATACATATAAAATAGGGTCTGACCCTGTTTTCTCTGCTGTTTTTCCTGTTCATAAGTCCCTCCATATGTGGAGAGCGAATATGCGGGTTTTTGGCGGGGAAAGAGGGTGAACTTTGGAACCACCCATACGGGCCCGTACCGGGCGAATGCACACGAACTTGTCCGCCAGTGGTTTTTTGGCGGATAAACACAAATAAAAAGGGGCAAAGGGGGAATTATAGTAGGCAAGTAGGAAAGTAGGAGAGCCACCGCTTCGCTTACAGGCAAGCAGGAAAGGGGAAAATCTCGGAACCACAGATACACACCGATAAACGCAGATAACTTTTACACCTCTTACCGCAAAAACGCCAGGACAGGAAATTAAACGCAGAAGACGCAGAAGAGCACGGAATAACGCAGAAAAAACCGTGAAACCACAGATGGACACGGATAAACGCAGATGCTTTGACCCGCCACACACACTGGCGGGCAAGCCTTTGACCCTTCACCTTCGGAGCGAAGCGGAGTCCCGACACTTCGGGATGACCTGATTTAACAGGGATATACAGAACAAACAGGATTGTATTTCTCAACTACGGAACCACGGCTCTACGGCACTTCGGAACTTTTTTCTATGATTTGGATTTCTTTTTTTGTGAGGCCGTAGAGTTCGTAAACGAGGGAATCGATTTGTTCGTCGGTGGCGTTGATTTGCCTCTGGATAACCATTCTATTATTTCTGTCGTTGGCTGGGTTCAAATTTGCGCCTGAGAAATTCGTAGACCTCG